>CAIJMU010000049.1 GCA_903821875.1 uncultured Spirochaetota bacterium | reverse complement strand
CCGCAGCATCCCTCTTCTGCGCAGTCTCAATGTCCAAGATAGCGATTGATGGCAAGCTTCCGGGGAAGCTTCGCATCATCCCTGTCGATGCGGATGATCCCGGCAGCCCGTCGTGCATACAAAGCTTCCTCGATTGCGATCCTTGAGTGAAGATCGCCGTTCCGCATCCCAGGACAGCTCTTTGCTTCCTCGTTCCAGGACTCTTCAGACGCTAGAACGGTCGACCAGAATGGATAGGATGAACACTGGACCGGTCTGGCTCCGTATACGGTACAGCCTTCATCACCCCAGAACTCGCAGGAATTGTCGGTTTTTTCAGTCAGGCTCACCGCGTGGCAGTCGCCAAGATCGATCAGGCGGCAATACCGCTCGTAGAAGGTCTGCTCACCGACGCCGAAGGCGGCGGAGAGCCTCTTGATGTCAGAGCTGGAAAGAAATACATGCCCGGGCTCGCCGGTGCAGCAAGCCGAACACCTCGAGCAGGAGAAACGGAGACCCTTGGCATAGAACGGTCCTTCCAAGCCTTGCCCCCTTAATAAAACAGCCCCCTCTTGCGAGGGGGCCAGCCTGGGGAGAGAAGGATTTGAACCTTCGAAGGCGTAGCCAACAGATTTACAGTCTGCCCCCTTTGACCACTCGGGAATCTCCCCCAGATCGTCCTGCTCATATCCGCTCGAGCCATCTCCCGGAATCGAACCGAGGACCTCGAGATTACAAGTCACGCGCTCTACCGACTGAGCTAAGATGGCAGCAACATCGTTCGTACCCTATCAGGAACTCCGGGAAAAAGTCAAGCGCAGCCCAGACTACTCAAGGGGGGCATAGTATCCAAGTTCATCCCTCCCGCTCTTCTGGTTGAGGTATGCCTCGATCGAGACAGTCAACTGCCTCGAACCGAAGTCATCATCACCGGCGGAGTCGAAGGAGAACTTGTATTTTGCGCTTCTGGTCCTGCCGAGGGCCAAGGCCAGGTCTCCGAGGCCATTGGGGCCGGAAGCATTGACAATGCGCCCGCCGCTCCTTGTCACAAGGTATTGCAGGGCTGGATCCAGCCTTCCCTCACCGACAAGGACTACATTGAACCGTATGTCATTGTTCTCGAGCAGTGCGCCGAGTTCGGAAACCGCCGATCCATTCGCAGGCGACTCCCCTATCGACCCAGTACTGAAATAGATGACGGAATCACGGACCCCTGAAGGCATCAGCGTATTGACTGCCAGCCGGAGCCCCGTATCAAAACGTCCTTCAGCGTCGGACGAGGCAATGAGCGCCTTGGATAGCGCAAGCAGGTCAGGCGGGGAAGAGGGCCTCGAAACCAGGGTAGCTGCCTTGCCGGCGATCACGAGTCCCAGCTTGCCTTCAGCCTCGAGTCCGCCTGCCAGCTCGGAGACAAGACTCCGCAGGGTAGCAGCATATCGGGCCATGGCCGAAGACCGCTCCACGAGGAGGACGGACGCAAACGCCGTACCGACATTTCCAGAACCATCGAACTGCGGTCTGCGCACCGGGACAAGGCTTTCCACCGTCTTCGTCTCGACCCGTTCGCCGACAGTCGTCGAGGTTTTCGCGTGGATTGTTTCGGAAAGATGGAAGTTGGATGCATCGAGGCCGACAACAGGCGAGCCATCCTGCTCGCGCACCGAAACGAGAAGCTCGACTTTCGGAAACTTCGATGCGTCGATCCGGTCGATTTCGACCCTGTATCCCCTCGCCAGAGATATCGGTTCACCGAGTATGGCGACTGTGGATCTGTCGAAATCGCAGGCGAGGATCGACCCAGCATCCCAATACACAGCGCTTGTGATGCGCGGGTTCTTGTCGGAGGGGCGGTAGACCTCGTCAACCCGCTCGTTCTCGAGGTCGATCGCCACGATACGGTCGGTATCGGCCACGAGAAGGCGACGCCCTTCCCCACCGCTTGCCAGACCCTCGGGAAAGTGCAGTTCCCCCCCCGCCAGCGTCCCCAGATAATTGCCTGACTCATCGAAGCGGAAAATGCTCTTTCCTGTTGAATCTGCGACATACACCAATCCCGAAACACAGGCGATCCCAGAGGGGCTCGCAAGTCCGGGGAATCCGCTCGCGGGACCACCGAAGGCGAGAATGAAGTTGCCCGCGGCGTCATACTTGGAAACGCGGGCATTGCCGAAATCGGAGACGTAGATGTATCCCCTGTCGTCAGCAGCGAGGTACTGGGGACCCAGAAGCTGGCCATCCTGCCGTCCCCTGCCACCAAAGGTGATGGAGCCCCGAGGGCCTGAGCCCGTTATGCGATTTCCCTGGAATTCAGAGATGTAAAGAGCCCCGCCCTCACCCCTGACAATGCCGAAGGGATGATCGAAGCCAGCGAGGCCGCCGCTCAACCGCTCCTTTACGACGCCGCTTGAGTTCATGCGGAGGACTTGGTCCGATCCGTGGCTGACGAGGAAGAACGTACCATCGGATTCCGGCAGGATTGTGGTTGGGCGAAGGAAATACGGCGACTTCCCCTTCCCTCCCTCGATCCTGCTGGCTTCTACAAAGGTGGTTCCTCCATTGGAGCGGGGAAGGGTCCGACGGGTTCGCAGGGCTTCCATGAAGGCAGCCAGGCTCGGAGGCACATCGACCTTGGCTGCAACGGTCTCCCAGGCACCGAGGGCGGTTGCCTCGAATCCAGCCCGGTAGTAGGCCCTTCCCCGCCAGACCTGCACAATTGTTGAATTCGGATCCCATGCAAGGGCCTTCTCGAACAACAGTATCGATTCCTGGAATCGCCCCTGGTGATAGGCGAGCACCCCAAGTCTCATCTGCTCGGTGGCGCCCGGTGAGGCTGTATCTGTCCGAATCTGGGCGAGAGCGGGCCACATCAGGGTACAAAGGGCGATTGCGGAGAGCATCCGGAGCGGCTTCATGGATGTGCATCCGCCGCCGCCGCCCCTCCCGCGAGGGCGCGGGCGTGCTTCAGTATCTCCGATTCGCCCGGTGCACGCTGGAGGGCTGCTGCGATCATCTCGCGGGCTTCGCTGATGCGCCCGGCCTTGAAACAGGCCCATCCCAACGAATCAAGGTAGGCCGGGTTCTCAGGCGAGCTCGCCAACGCACGCCGGCAGTAGTCCAGGGCACGAACGAGATCCCGGCCCGAGCTTGCAAGCACATAGCCGAGTCCGTTCAGTGCATTGGCGTTGCCTGCCTCGAGTTCAAGCGCCTTGCCATACCATTCAATGGCATCATCGGTCCGGCCCTGGGCCCAGGCCGAATAGCCAAGGCCGCTGCAGACCAGGACCGACTCGTAGCCCGATGAGGAGAGTTGCTTTAGTTCGTATTCGGCCAGCTTGTTCCTGCCTGTCCTCGAATAGATAAAGGCGAGAACCAGACGGCACTGGCAGGATCTGAGGAACTCGTCCGAGCCGGTCACAACCTGCTCAAGGTACAGGAGCGCAGTGTCCCAATTGCCCAGCCTTGAATGGGACAGGCCGAGCAGATAGGCCAGGTCGAGGTGGTTCACGAGCGTGGAATCCACGTCATCGAGGATGGAAAGACAAGCCTTGAAGTCCCCAAGACGATAGGCGCGAGTCGCTCTAACTAGTCGCTCGTCCATCGTCCTCAGCTCCAACGGGCGTTCATCGCAAAGCCCCCGGCCACCTGAGGCTGGCATGCGATGGATGAGACAGAGATCTTGCCCCCGGCGACTATGTCGTGGTCGGAACCAGGCTCATGTGCTGTCTCGATGATGGTATCGGTCAGAAAGCAATACGTGTATCCATCGGGAGCCTCGAAGGAACGCAGGTGATCCCGGTAGTTCCTCCGGGAAGGGAAGGCCCAGCAGCCCTCGAGCTCATCATCCTCCGAGCTTGGCGCGTTGACGTTGACAAAGCTGCCTGCAACGCAACCTGCGAGGAGGGAGAGGAGATGGCGCCTGACGAAGGCGGCGGCAGCACGGTAAAGCATGGGCTCCTGAAACGAAGCACAGGAAACTGCTATCGCGGGGAGGCCCTGGAGCGAAGCCTGCCTGGCGGCCCCGCAGGTGCCGGAATATACGATGTCAGTACCGAGGTTTGCACCCCTGTTTATCCCTGAAACCACTGCGTCAGGCTTGAAAGGCACAGCCCCGAGACCAGCAAGGATGATGCAATCGGCAGGTGTCCCCGAGCAACTGTACTCCTTGTCGGAATATCGCCGGATGCGCCCCGGTTCCTTGAGGCTCATGGCATGGGAAACGCCTGAGCGCTCCCTGTCTGGCGCAATGACGCAGACCTCGTGTTCGCGTGAAAGCTCTCCAGCGAGGACCTTCAATCCCTCGGCATGGACGCCATCGTCATTTGTGAGAAGCAGTTTCATGGCGAAGGACCCTCGCCGCGCCGGAGGAGCGAACTCCCTGAGTTCGTCATTGACCGACTACCCTCATGGATCCTTCGAGGCCCGTCTCGTGCACCGTTGGCTTGAAGCCAAATATGCGCTCGTATTCGTCGAGTCGGCTCCTGTACTCCTCAAGCGATTCCTTGGGCATTATGCTTACCGTACAGCCACCGAAGCCCTCACCCGTCATCCTGGAACAGAACACGCCCTCGGTCTCCATGGCTCTTTTCTGCAGCCAGTCGATCTCAGGACAGGAGACTTCATACAGATTCCTGAGGGAGGCATGAGATCGTGCGAGCACACGCCCAAAGGCATTCCGGTCGCCCTCGAGCAAGGCCTGCTCAGCCTCGTGAACACGGAGGTGCTCCTCCGCTATGTGCAAGGCCCTTCGACGTACACTTTCGGGCAGCTGCCCCATGAATTCGTCGATGTCGCGGGGAGAAAAATCGCGGATCCCCTTCTTGCCGCTCGGTGCGAGGATCGCCAGGGCCTGTTTGATGCTCGCATCCCGCTGGACCGCTTCATTCGCCACCGAAAAGCGGGGCACCTTCGAGTCTGTCAGCACGACAATCCAGTCTCCATCGAAGAAAGGAAGGGCATGCCGACGTTCAGCCCTGAGATCCACGATCGTGACAGCCCCTGGTGTTGCGCAGGCAGATGCGAGGTAGTCGTCGATCCTGGCAGCTGTTCCGGAGAAGCGGGACTCTGCCGCGCGGGCCATCTCCGCGATCTCCTCATTCCGGGAACTGCTTCCTTGCCTGGCTCGGAGCGCGACTGCCGTGGCGAGCTGCAGCGCTGTCGATGCGGCGAAACCCAGGCCCATGGGCACATCGCCGGCTATGGTCATGTTCATGCCGGTTGCAGGCAGACCTGTCTGGAAAAACGCGTCGATCATCGCTTTGGGGTAATTTGCCCAGCGGTCTTCCTTCTTGTATTTCAGGTTGATCGTGGATCCGCGCTTGCGTTCGCCGAGATCGACGGCGAAAAACCGCAGGGAAGAGTCCCTGCGAAAGGATATGGCAACCCATACCTCAAGCGATAAGCCAGCAGCTAGAACGAGGCCTTCACTCGATGGGATTTGCTCCCCGAGCAATTTTACGACGCCGGGTGCTGCCGCAACTATCTCTGGGTATTCCTCGAACTCGGCTCGGTGTAGGGCGACAATGTCCTTCATAAAGCCTGATCCGGGACCCTGCGGTCCGGCGTTGGGCCGGATTCCTGATGCAGTCGCGGACTTCCTCCTCGGCTATTTCCGTGTTGCGCTGTATATTACACGAACGACACCCCATCTTCAAGAAAAAAAGCATAATCGAAGGATCGGTGTTTTGACATGAAGGCCCTACCACTATATCATACGCCAATGAGGAGTAGTCTCGCCGTCAAGGCGATCATGGTCCTGACCATGGTACTTGCATCCTGTGCAACAATGCCTGTTCCGGTGGTTTCTGCGCCACAGGTGCTGGCCGAGTTACCGTCGGAGCTTCCTGAATCTCCAGTGCCGGAACCACTTTCACCGCCACCAGCTCTCACCGAGACTCCGGAGCCCAGCCCGGAACCGATTCCCCCTGTACTTGAGGTCCCTGTCCCACCCCCGCCTGAACCACAAGAGCCAGAACTCCCGACCACTGAACCCGAAGCCCCCTCCCAGCCAGAAGCGTCGCCAGAGCCTCCCGCATTCGATCCGGCATCCGTGTCGGTGGAAAAAAAGCAGGCCACACTTGTCGACGCGCGCAGCCTGATTGAAAAACTCAGCATGATCATCCAGGCAAAGGATTACGACACCTGGGTCACCTTCCTCAGCGAGGATTACAAGAAGTACTACTCATCCGCAGCGGTCCTTGCCAAGTTTTCCGAATCAGCGGTGCTTCGCCGTGAAGGAACTGTTTTAAGGAATTTGAAGGATTATTTCCTGAGCATTGTCTTTCGGTCCCGACAGAGCGCTAGACTGGATGATATCGAGTTCATAGGAGAGGACAGGATTCTCGCCCTCATGATCAACCCACGAGGCGAGCGGATTGTGCTTTACTATCTCGAAAAACAGGATGACGCATGGAAGATCGGAATCGGGAGGTAAGGATGTATTCAGGAATCCGAGCAGCAAATATTGCCGGACTGGCACTCATAATGATGTTTCCTCTGGCAGGAGCATGGTCCCAGGGCCAGAAGTCAGTTGAGGAAAGCTACCTGCAGGAATCGCTTGAGACAATGGTCATCAGTGAACAGGCGCATGCCGAGGGCAAGGACATGAAAGCTTTTGCGCTGCAGTATGCGAAACAGGCCATCGATGCTGGAAGGAAAAATGACGACATCAGGAAGTCCCTCGAATACCTTGCGCTCGAGGGCACCAATGTGGTTATCCGTTCAGCCGGCACTGGCCGTATCCTTAACGATTTCCCTGATGTTCGCGCGAAATCCTGCGACTATCTCGGCGACTTCCCTTCCCAGGCTTCAAAGGATGCCTTGCTGAAAGTAACCTTGTCAGACAGGGAGCCCATGGTTCTGTCTGCCGCAATCCGTTCCCTCGGTCGCATCGGGATCAACGACAATGACGAGGTGGCGCAGATAATCGCCTACGTCATCAACCGCTTTGATATCCTCTATCCAGACAACAGTCTGGCCTTCGAAGCGCTGGTTGCGATCGAGCGGCTTG
>CAIJMU010000048.1 GCA_903821875.1 uncultured Spirochaetota bacterium | reverse complement strand
GCGCGCCTCTGCAGCTCTAGCGAGCGCAGCGAGCGTTCTACAGGCATGACCACCTGATTGTCGTAATTGTGATTATATATCCAACGGCATCCTGCGGCGCATGAACCCGCCGAAGTGCGACGCAGTGAAGGCGGAACCGCCATTGCTCGCTCTCCAGATCATGCCCTTTGCGATCAACTGCGCCCGCGTCGGTCCGAGGGCCGTGACCTCACGGCCAGTCAAGGGCGAAAGCAATGCCCCCGGAGCGCTGGGGGAAGTCGGATTTGTCGCCCGCTCGGCTTGCGGCGATCCGGCGCAGACCATAACGGCTACAGACTCGCCTTATTTCCACCGGCTGCCAAGGTCACCTTGCCCTCAGGCTCCGGCCAAGGTAGCTCACCTTCGGCCCGGATCGCAAGCTCTTCTACGACGCTCATTTTTAGAATATCAGGTCAACAATTTCCTGGGACGAATGAGCTCCAAAGGTCCCGTATCATGAAAAAAGGCCACCCTCCGGCGAGGGTGGCCTCATCAATACATCCCCATGGGTAATCGAAACCCAGTTGCCGGGATGAAAACCCGGTGTCCTAACCGCTAGACGATGGGGACCTGAAGCTTTTTTATATCCGCGTCTCCATGCCACTGTCAAGATATGGGGAAAAAACATATCCCTGGATGAGGATTTGTCCTGATCTAGGCTAACTTTGGCATGGTAATTCAAGGCTAGATAGCTACCGCAAGGGCAACGGCCTTGCGTAGCAGCCCAAGGCTGCTCAGGATTGATAAAAGTGCTGTACAATCTATTATTGACGTCATAAATAGCCCATTTTGTCGGAAATAGGGGTATGAAAATAACTCGGCTAGCAGAAGGCGATTTCGTCAGGTGGTACCGGAGTAGCAACCGAAAGCCCTTAGTTGTGCGCGGAGCGCGTCAGGTCGGCAAATCTACGCTCGTACGGCAGTTTGCCCAAGGACTAGGCTTGGCCCTATGGGAAGTGAATCTGGAACGTCACCAGGGACTTGGCTCCGTTTTCGCAAGTCTTGATAGCTCAAGGATCCTGCAGGAAGTAGGGCTTGCGCTCAATCAAGCGGGCGTCGGAAAAGGACAGGGTATTCTTTTTCTCGATGAAATCCAGGCAATTCCCTCTGCTCTTTCAGCCCTTCGCTATTTTCATGAAGAAAGGCCCGACCTCGCTGTGATCGCTCCCTCCATCAATTCATGCTGATGCACCAGGGTGGAATCGCCCTTCACCTTGACATGAATCCACCCTCTTCTCAGGAGCTGGATCTCGAGGTGATGACCGCTTCGGGCAAGGCGCGCGTCGGCTATTCGCTGGTCAACCTACCCCTCTACCTAGCGGAAAAGATTCAAGGCCTGATGGGCAAGGACAAAGGAGACCCGGAGACCGAAGCCTAGCTGCTCGCTGCCAGCCAGCCAGGGACAAGAAGGGAATCGCAGCTTACATCCTGAGCTTTTCCAGCAGGAGGGCCTTGAGCTGGTGGGCCTGGGGATTGCGCGGCTCGATCTTGCCGGCTTCCTCGATATCTGCAAGGGCCTTGGGGAAATCTCCAAGGTGGGTATAGCCCTGGGCGCGTCGGTAGAGGGCAAAAAACTGGTAGGGGTTGATTCGCAGGGACCAGTTGAAGTCGGAAATCGCGGCACCATAATCGCCCACTACAGAGCGGACGACGCCGCGGAAATAGGCCGATTTATAGCAATCGGGATTGAGTGCGAGCGAAGCGCCGAAGTCCTCGATGGCTTCGTCATAGCGCGACTCGGAGAAATAAGCCATGCCGCGATGCTTATGGACGATGGAAGCCAGATCCTCACCGAGGGGTTGCTCGAGGATTGTCCGGTAGATCTTTATTGCCAGTGTGTAGTTCTTGCGGTTGTGTGCGGAGAGGGCATCGAGGAGGAGGTCGTCGATGGAGCTTGCGCCTGAGGTGACGAACTCCTCGAGGGTTTCACCGTTCTTGGGCCCGCCAGGCCCTTCGGCAGGCTTGGCGTACATGGAACCGTCGATGGCTTCTTCGATCTTGGAGTAAAATGCCTCCCGCCTCGAATGAAGCTCGGAGCCGAGGCGCTGCTGGTACTCCCGGATCTCCTGGAAGATGATGTCCGAAAGCGTCAGATTCGCATTGAGTGCAGCCAGCTTGCGTTTAAGCGGCTCATCAAGAGGACTGAGTTCGGCCTTGTATACAAGTTCGTGCTCGACCTCTGCCCAGGCTTCCTGAAGGATGGTCCTGAGCTGGATCTCGAACATTGAAATGTTGATGCCCTGAAGCTCGAGCCTGAGCTGCTGGGGTATCTCTGCTGTCAGGTGGATGGACTCGTAGCCGAATTCCTTGAAGGAGCGATCGGCGCCCTTCCGCTCGATCTCGATTACGCCAAAATCACTCCGGAGAATCCTTTCGACAAGTTCAAGGTCCCCGAGGAAGGGACAGACAATCCTGAGTCCGACGATGTCACCGAGAGAGGGTAGTTCAAAACCCGTTTCGCGGCTGTTGCGGAGCAGACGAAGCCGCTTTTTGTACAGGCTGTCAAAGCTCTTGACCCGCCCCTTGATAGTTGGCTTGATGCCTGCGTGGTTAAAAGAGGCACGGATGCGCCGTTCGAGACTGGAAAGGAGCGCCTGATAGGCTTCCTCCTGATCCGCGTATTCCGCTTCGAGTAGCCTTCGGTCCGGTATCGCCTCGATGTGATCGCTGCTATCCATGAAAGGATTGTATCCGCCCTTTGCGGAAAACGGGAAAAAAAAGCCGGGGCACAAGCCCCGGCTCTCTGATCACAGTGTCCCCTGTCAGGGAGTGAACTTTTCCTTGTTTTCCTGGCGCAAGCGATCGAGATAGAGCTGGACCTGATCCTCGCCGAAGCGAACGGACTCAAGCGTCTTGCGATCGGTCTCGCGCTTGGTGACGATGCCCCATACGGCTTCATCATCGACATCACGCACCGGGTCGAGGACGGCACGGTCATAGAGAATCTTCACATCCTTGAAGTAGGCGATGAAGTCTCCACCGACGCTCGAAGCGTCGCGGGTGATCAAAAATCCGTCAAAGCGGACATAGGAAACATTGTTCGGATAGAGGGGATTGAGACGAAGCTCGCGGTTTCGGACCTCAGTCACATACTGGGGGTTGTCCCAGCGGAGTTCTTTCCAGCCGTCAAAGTTCAGGTATCCGAGGAATATCGTACGCTCGTCGTTGTTGTCGTCGCGGAGCACGGCGTAGAGCCCGTTCGGGAATTGCAGGCCACGGACATTGACTGCGACCGACTTGATGGTCCCGACGTTCTTCACGATGCCAAGGGCAGTGGTGACCTTCGTGGCGGGATCGTAGACACCTTCGAAGCGGGTCAGCCGGGCATTGACCGGATCGACGCCCTGGGCGGCTTCGGCAGGAGTGATCACACCGTTGTCATCGACGGTCGACTTCGGCTCGAAGGCAGGAACCTTGAAGGGAGGCGTAATCCTGGCCCAGCTGGCAAAGGGCTCGTTGGGGAAGTGGATGCGCACTCCGAACACTGTCTTGCCGGCGAACTGGCTCCCGGTGGCAGAAACGGCGGTTTCAGCTGTCTTGGAGAGATCCTGGTTCATCAGGGTCCTGGAAGACGAGGAGAGCACGACATCCCAGTTGGTGATCGCGAGGGAAATGTGCATCTGCTGCTTCTGTTCAGCCGTGTAGTTCGGCCCGGCTGTGCCCGAGAAGTCCATCATCGTGGCCTTGTTCTCGGTCATCTTGCCCTGATCGGAAGCATTCGGGAGGATATCTGCCTTGAGAAGGCTGAAATCCATGAGGACGGCCTCGTCGGCGGACAAGGCTCCGCCGCCCACGAAGAGAAGAGCACAGGCGATTGCGGTAAACTGCCTTCTCATTGCTATAACTCCTTTCGTACAAGCATAAGACTAGAATTCACGTAAATGATTAGGAAGTATACGCTTCGCCAATCCTTTGTCAATTCTTTTCACCACATTTTCCCCGACTTTACGCCATTGTCACGCAAATCTTGACGCCATGGCTCATATCCGCCAACAGTTATGATGATGTGCTTCGCGCTGTGGACACTGAGCGACAGGGTGTGGCGCAGGTTGGAAATAGCCCGGGCGAGTTCTTCCTCCGGGGCGAGGGCTGCTTCCTCCCCGAGATCCACGACGAGCAATCCATCGCGAAATAAAACCGAAGCGAGTCTCAAACCCACAGGAAGGGCGGGCCGGAGTCCGGGATCGAAGGGTCCGAGCAGGAACTCGGAAGCGATGGCTTCGGCCTGCGACTCGGCATCTGATTTCCAGGGGATGTCGCGGCGCTCGCCGCGATCTGCTGATCCATCGAGGGTCGGGAAAAAAAGGACAAAGGGCGTCCTCCTGTCACCAAGTGACCAGGACGCGAGCGAAAACACAAAGCACAGGCCGAGCAGGGTGGGAAGGAAGTGGCGGGGAGGGGCAAGCCAGCGTACCAGCGCCTTGACCAGCACCAAAACAAAGGTGGCGAGGGAACAAATGGCGGCAGGTACTTTGAAAAGAAAACCCTTCATTGGTCGCGGGGGCCTTTCAGGTTCTCGAAATCGGTCACGAACCCTGAAATCCCAGTATAGATGCTGTCGGCTATCTTCTTCAAGTAATCGCCTCCGGCCAGAAGGCGCGCTTCATCCGGGTTGGTTACAAAGCCCATTTCGACAAGAACCGAGGGCATGCGGGCATTGCGGACCACAAACCATTCTTCGGCACGGAGACCGCGGTCGGGGCTTTTTCCTCCGATATTCGACTTGAGGCTCGCCATGATGTCTCGGGCGAGGATGATGCTCTCGGTGGTGAACTCCTCCTCGAGCATCGCATTGAGGATCGGAGCTATCGTCTTGTCGATGGCGTCATTGTGATCGGCATCGAGCACGGTGCGGCGATATTCCGGGTTGAGATACCAGACTTCAAAGCCCCTCGCGCTCTTGTTGAAGGAGGCGTTGGCATGGATGGAGACGTAGATGATCGCCTCACGCTCTCCAAGATCGACGTCATTCGCCATCTCGACGCGCTTTTCGAGCGTTGGATAGGTATCTCCTTCCCTGG
>CAIJMU010000047.1 GCA_903821875.1 uncultured Spirochaetota bacterium | reverse complement strand
GGATCACGATCGCATCGACGCGGGGGAATGGTGAAAACAGGCAGGCTGATGCTCGACACCAATGCCTATACAGCGCTGCTTGCGGGAGACAGGCGCATCGCCGAACTGCTGGCGTCCTGCGAAGCTGTCCTCGTTTCGCCGGTGATGATCGGGGAGCTCTACGATGGCTTTCTCGGAGGAAGCAGACAGACTGAAAACAGGTTGATGCTAGAGCGATTCCGGGAAAAGCCCAGGACCCTCCTCGTTCCGATCACAGACAACAGCTCCGAATGGTTTGCGGAAATCAAGCGGATGCTCAGGCTCAAGGGAAAACCCATTCCCATGAACGATGTGTGGATAGCTGCCAGCTGCATGGAGCATGGTGCTCGTCTGGTTTCCTTCGACAAGCACTTCGCCGCCATTGATGGGCTGCTCCGCTGGGACGGCACGGCGGACTAAGGCCACCCTCCCCTCACTCCAAGCATCGTGCTATGGTTGAGCCATGTTCCTCCGTGAGCTGCGCGATCCGGTCACCCATCTCGGCGGGGCCGGAAAGGCGGTAGCCGAACGCCTGGCGCGACTGGGCATCTGGTCTGTGGCTGATCTCCTCCTCCACTTTCCGCGAACCTGGGATGACCGTTCGGAGTGGACTGGCTTTGTCGAGGCAGCCAGGGGTGGAGGTCGGGCGCATACGGAGGCGACCGTCGTCGCCCAGGAGTGGTTTGGCTACGGCAGGATGAAAACGCTCAAGCTCATCGTTGAGGATGCCACAGGCCGCGCCTCCCTGCCCTGCTTTAACCGCGCCTTCCTCGAAAAAGCCCTCCCAGTAGGAAGCCGTGTGGTGGTTACCGGGACCTTCAAGCTGAGATACAAGGAGCTCCAGGCCTCCTCCTTCGAGGTGGAAAGGCTGGACGAGGGCTCAGCCCCAAAAAGCGGCCTCCTCCCGGTCTATCCCGCCACCGAGGGCCTTGCCCAGGGCACGATCCGGAAGCTCGTCGCGCGCGCCATGACCGAATACGGAAAGCGTGTCGAAGACGAGCTCCCCGAGGAGATCCGGGCTAGACGGGGTCTCCTCCACAAGCGGCAGGCCCTTGCCGGCATGCACGCACCTGCAAGCGAGGCTGAGCGGGAGAAGGGCCGCGAGACCCTCGCCTACGAGGAGCTCTTCTGGTTCCAGCTTGCCGTTGCACAGCGGGGGGAGCGCAGGAAGGAAACCGCCATAGAGCGGAGGCCCCACCAAGGCAGCCTCCGCTCGCGCCTTGTGGCCCGCCTCCCCTGGAAGCTCACCGGTGACCAGATCCACGTCGTCGAGGAGATCGTGGCCGACCTGAAATGCCCACGCCCCATGGCTCGCCTTCTCCAGGGCGACGTTGGCTCTGGCAAAACCCTGGTGGCCTTCCTTGCCGCACTGGAGGCCATCGAGGGTGGCGGCCAGGTTGCCCTCATGGCACCCACCGAGCTGCTCGCTCGCCAGCACGCCGAAACAGCCGCCCGACTCCTCGAGCCCCTCGGCCTCAGACTCGGTTTCCTTTCGGGCAACATCGATGACGCTGCCCGCCCCCCCCTCCTGGCAGCCCTCGCAGCGGGGGAGGTGGACCTCGTGCTCGGCACCCAGGCCCTCTTTTCAGACACAGTGCAGTACAGGTCGCTGAGCCTCGCCATAGTCGACGAGCAGCACCGCTTCGGAGTCCTGCAACGCATTGCCCTCTCGCGCAAAGGCCCGATGCCTGACCTCCTGATGATGACTGCAACGCCGATACCGCGCACCCTGGCCCTCACCGTCTTCGGCGACCTCTCAGTCTCGACCATCCGCGAGATGCCCCCAGGCCGCAAGCCCATCGTCACCCACCTCGCGATGGACGAGCACGAGGCCCGGGTCTACGACTTTGTCCGGAAGCGGCTTGAAGCCGGAGAACGCGCCTATTTCGTCTATCCCCTGATTGGCGAGTCCAGCAAGCTGGAGCTCAAGAACGCCGAGGGTATGGCCGAACGGCTCGCGAAGGAGATTTTTCCCGAGTTTACCGTGGGCCTCATCCACTCGCGGCTTAAAGAGGATCTCAAGCGCGAGGCCATGGCCTCCTTCAAGCGTGGAGCAACACGGGTCCTGGTGGCAACCTCGGTGGTCGAGGTTGGGGTCGATGTGCCCGAGGCGACGGTCATGGTAATCGAGCACGCCGAACGCTTCGGACTGGCGGCCCTCCACCAGCTCAGGGGCCGGGTGGGTCGGAGCGACGCCCAGTCCTGGTGCTTCCTCGTCTACTCCGACAAGCTCACCGAGGAGGGGAAGGCTCGCCTCAAGGCCATGCTCGGTACGCCGGACGGCTTCGTCCTCGCAGAGGAAGACCTCAGGATCAGGGGGCCAGGGGAGCTGTCAGGCACTGCCCAGTCGGGAGCCCTCGCCTTTACCGTGGCGGACCCCATCCGCGACCTTGCCCTCCTTGAAAAAGCGCGGAGCGATGCCTTTGCCCTCGTGGCTACAGACCCCGCCCTCCTGTCGGCGGCCAGCCATCCGCTCCGCGAGGTGCTGGCTCGGGCAAATCCCTTTTCAGAAGGCGCAGCCGGAGCGGTCTAGGCCATAGGGTTCGCAAAAAGCCCAAAGCCGCCCCGGAAAGGCGGCTTTGGAAAACAGGAAAAGAGAAGCGTCAGGACCTTTTTCGGGTCTTGGGCGACTTGGGCAATCTAGAAACCCCGGATGCCTTGGTGTTCTGCTTTCCCCTCAAGGCCCTGAGACTCTCGACAGCACTGGCTCCACGCACCAGCACTGACTCAGCAAAGGTCAGGTACTCCACGAGCTTTGTCTTCGAGACCCTTGGCCCGAGCATCTCTACCGCGCGTCTGTACTTCCTGCGCATGTATTGGATGGAGGGTATCGAAGCGCCGAAGGCCTCCGCAACCTCCCAGTCACGGTGCTGGTAGCGACCAGCCTTGTCCTTGCCGTTGAGCTCGAGGAATCGCCCAACGCGGGCTGTATTCCAGACGAGGTTGGTCCCGCTGGAATAGTCGTGGACAGTCAGGCGGACGCGCGTGCGCTCTGCCGAGCCTTCCATCTTCTTGCTCTTCCAGTAGGGGTGACGATTCCGCGCGTGAAGGATATCCTCCCTGCAGAATCCCGATTGAGCCATCCATAGTCGTGCAAGCCTGGCCTTTGTGGCCGGCGCGATCTTGGCGCGAAGGGAAGCCTCGATGTAATCCTCGGGCGTCCGGGCATCAAGTATCGCTTTCTCTGCCTTGGTCATGTTTTCATTCTAGCGCAGTGTATGATAATTCGCAAATTTCCAGAAACTTTCTCACAACAAAATTGCCCGGGAAAAGCCGGGTTTCTACTAACCTTCGAGTCGCTCCCTGAGGGCATCAAGCTCCGCAGACAGGCCCTTGGGCATCCGCTCCCCGAAGGATGCATAGTATTCGGCTATGCTCGGCAGTTCGGCCTTCCAGGCTTCTCGGTCGACTGACAGCAGGGTATCGAGCATGGACTCGCTCAGGTCCAGGCCCTCGAGTTCAAGCGCCTTCCTCGAGGGCAGGAAGCCGATCGGGGTACGCTCGGCGCCCTCGGTGCCCGTGGCGTCACAGCGCTCGAAAACCCATTTGAGGATGCGCGAGTTCTCGCCATAGCCCGGCCAGAGAAAGCTTCCATCGCTGCCCTTCCTGAACCAGTTGACGTAGAAGAATTTCGGGAGCCAGGCTCCAGGCCGGGCGCCGACCTCGAGCCAGTGCCCGAAGTAGTCGCCCATGTTGTAGCCGCAGAAGGGCAGCATTGCGAAGGGATCGCGGCGGAGCCGTCCAAGGGTGCCCGCTGCAGCTGCCGTGGTTTCGCTGGCGACAATCGAGCCCATGAAGACTCCGTGCGGCCAGGAAAAGGCTTCGTGGACCAGGGGCACGACTGTGGCGCGACGGCCACCGAAGAGGATGGCCGAAATCGGCACGCCGTCGGGATTTTCCCACTCCGGATCGATGGCCGGACAGGCCTTGGCCGGAGCGGTAAAGCGCGCGTTCGGATGTGCACCCGGCTTGCCTGAACTCGCATCGTAGAGCTTGCCCTGCCAATCGATGGTCCAGGGAGGGGCCGGGGAGCCGATACCCTCCCACCAGATGTCGTTCTCCGGAGTAACGGCGCAATTGGTAAAGATCGAGTCGCGGTTGAGACTCGCCATGGCGTTCGGATTCGATGATTCGCTTGTACCAGGTGCGACGCCAAAAAAACCGGCCTCGGGATTGATGGCCCGGAGCTGACCGTCCTGGCCAAAGCGCATCCAGGTGATGTCGTCGCCGACCGTCTCGACCTTCCAGCCTGGAATAGTCGGAATAAGCATGGCCAGGTTGGTCTTGCCACAGGCCGAGGGAAAGGCAGCAGCTATGTATTTCTTCCTTCCCTCTGGATTGGTGATGCCGAGGATGAGCATGTGCTCGGCAAGCCAGCCCTGGTCGCGCGCCATCGCGCTCGCGATGCGCAGGGCAAAACATTTCTTGCCGAGAAGGGCGTTGCCTCCGTAGCCTGAACCGTAGGACCAGATGGCCCGCTCCTCAGGGAAATGGACAATATATTTGCGGTCCTTGTCGCAGGGCCAGGGCACGTCAGCCTGGCCAGGCGCCAGGGGCTTTCCGACAGAATGGAGGCAGGGCACAAAATCACCCTCGGGGCCGAGGGCTTCAAGGACCTGGATCCCGACCCTCGCCATGATGTGCATGTTCACGACTACATAGGCAGAGTCGCTTATCTCGACGCCGATCTTGGAGAGGGCTCCGCCGATCGGGCCCATCGAATAGGGGATGACATACATTGTGCGGCCCCGCATCGAGCCCGCGAAAAGGCCACGGAGAATGCGCTTCATCTCAGAAGGCTCAGCCCAGTTGTTTGTCGGTCCTGCGTCTTCGCGGCGCTTCGAGCAGATGAAGGTGCGGTCCTCGACGCGGGCCACATCGCCGGGGTCTGAGTTCGCGTAAAAGGAATGGGGTTTCCTGGCCTGGGAAAGAGGCCGGAACGTGCCCGAGGCCACAAGGCGGCCACAGAGCTCGTCGTATTCCGCAGGACTTCCATCGCAGAGCCTGATCTCGGCGGGTTCACAGAGCCCAGCCATTTCCGCGATCCAGGTCCGGAGCCGCTCGTGGCGAAGGTCGTCTGTTTTCATCGGATGGACTCCTCCACTGGAAAACCTGGCAGGATGCTTCCTTGATTCCATGATCGTGGCCCGTGCCACATCGTGTCGGAGATCAGATAGCGGCATCTCATCTCAATGCGAGCCTGTTACCGATCATGAAACGCCGTTTCGGATGTCGAATGGACATTTAAATATCTACACCGCTTTCCACCGATTAGCAAGAGAAACCTCGTGAGGGTCCAAAGCAGCTCATTGCAATTACCAAGATCACGAAGCTAGGTTCTTCTCCAGGCTGCCGCTGAGGCTCCCTTTTTCCGCTTTTCGCCCAGGAGCCTGAAGCCAGAAGGCCGCCTCCGCTCAAGGCGTACGAGTTCGGTCGGAGGGGCTGCGATCACAAGGGTTCCACCCGGGCAGAGGAGGCGAAGGGCGCGGCTCCAGGTCGGCTCGACCCAGTCGTACTCGGGCACTGGATCGGCGAAATCCAGGAGGAGGTCAAGGCTGGCTTCCTCCACCCCATCAAGCGAAAGGACGTCCACGAGCTCGACTGCCATGGATTCGTTGGGGTCTTCGTTGGAGACCTGATCGATCCTTGCGAGGTTTTCGCGCGCAGCATGGAGGGCAAGGAGGTCGCGGCCGGCAAGGCGCAGGCGCTTGGGCCCCAGGGAAGCAGCGATCCAGAGGGCTGCGTGTCCAACGCCGGGGTTGATCACCAGGGATTCGTCGATCGTGCCCCCTGAGGCAAAGCGGCTTACAAGTTCTGTTGCCGCCAGCTGCGGATAGCCGATGGTGTCAAAATCAGGGAGGCCCCAGAACCCCGTTGCAGTGTAGATTTTCCCGAAGAGCTTGAAGCCACCCGTCCTCCGGACGTAGGCCGAAAGATCAAAGCAGCCGGGCGATAAGGGGTTTCCCTTCGCGTCGCCAGAAGGGAAGCCCGGGGTCCGGCCCTCGCCGAGGCTGCAGACGAAGGCCCGGTGCATGGCGCCACGCTCTTCGGTGACTAACTCGAAGCCCTGAACGGTAAGGAGGGCACGGACCTCGTCGACAAGGGGCTTTACTACCACAATTCCGAGCCTGCCGCCGGGAGCGAGGGCAGCCGCAGCCTGGGCGATGAAGGCTGCAATGACGGGTCCTCCAGCCTTGGCTGGCACATTCGACAGGATAAAGTCCCAGGGCCCTCCGAGACCTCCAGAGCCGATAAGCCCGGGTTCCACCTTTGCGTTGTCCAGGTGATTTGCACGACGGTTACGCTCGGAGAAGGCGACGGCCAGGAGGTCCCGGTCCCGGAGTGTTACCTCCGCTGCGGGGAAGGCTGCAGCAATGGCAAGGCCGATGACACCGACCCCGGAACCCGCATCAAGGACGCGCTTCGCACCGGCAAGCACGGCGTCGCGACCGACGGCCTTGAACAGGAGCTTGGTGCCGACATCCACATCGAAGGAGGAAAAAAGCGCATGCGATAGGTCAAGCCTGAGCTCAGCTCCGCAGAAGCGGAAACTCACCGTCTTGTTGACCAATGCTTTGAGATCGGGCATGGGCGCCATTCTACGGGATGCCCCCCCCAGCGTCAAATGAGCCTCGAAGCACCAGGCGAGCATTGCGTCGGAGCGCCTCAGCTTCGATCCAGGCCTGGCCGATCGTCGTTCCCTTGAACCTGGAGCGCAGCTCTTCATCCGACGCCATGGAAAGCTCCCGCGCCGGGAGTGCAGGACCGAGGAGACCCTGTGTCGGAGCCACGGGTGAATGCGCTGAAAACAAGGGGCAGGCTTCCGTGCACGCGTCGCAACCGTACAATCGGCTTCCCCATGCGGCTTCCACCGCTGGCGGAAGATCCTGTGCGCGACTCGCCCAATTCTGGATGCAGCGCTGCCGGTCAAAGTGCTCCCCGTCCAGGGCGTCGGTCGGGCAGGCTTCAACGCAGGCCCGACAGTCACCGCAGGTTGCACCGGGTAGCCGCTCTGGGCTGTCGGCAGGGAGGCCTGGAGAATCGTCTGCCTCGCCCCAGGCCGCCTGTGGAATCATGAGCAAACCCAGCACGACACCAGGGCCTGCGCCTGGCACGAGGAGGAGCCCCGAGCGGCCGATGCGGCCCAGACCGGCCGCCAGCGCGATGGCCCGCTCGGGCAGTCCCGAGTTGACCAGGCGCCGCCAGGATCTCCGCCTGCCCGGCAGCAGGCCCGCGGCAACCAGGTCAGACCGGGCCATTCCTGCCATCGCCTCGAGGCGATCACGAAGTTCGCCATACCAGTTCGCTCGGGCAAAGCGGGCGATGGCCGCGTGGGGCTGCCCTTCCTCGAGAGGGAAAGGTGGTGGCGGTCCCTCGTCAAAGGCCAGGGCCGCCGCCACCAGGGCACCAGAGCCGATCAAGCCATATTTTTCCTGGGCTTCAGGGGGCAGCGTTTCAAGAAAGGGCTTTAGGGCGGAGCGGGTGGCTATCGCGTAGTGCTCAATCCCAAGCAGCCCAGCAGAGCTTTGGATCGAATCACGGATTATCCTGGAAGGTTCCGGGCCGCTGCGGCTCAATGGGCTCCCTGGGATTCGCGGCGTGACCGGTCGATCTTGGTCATCTTGCGGAAGTACTCGCACTGCTTTTCTATCTCGGCAAGGTCGGAAACATGGAACTTGTTATCGACAATCTTGAATTTGTTGTTCTCCAGAAGGCGTTGGACGATGAGGTTTCCGTCCGCTCCGGTCAAGCCGATCATGCCCTGGAGTTCCTTGGGTCCATAATCGAAGACAAAGGCTCCACCGGCGCGGAGGGTGACCCTGTTCTTTTCGAGGGTCATGGAGAATGTGTCATAGACTCGACCAAGTGGATCGCTGATGATTGTGTTGGCCAGCTGCTTGTAGATGAACCAGAGCCGTTCGGAAAGCAGCGTGGTGAGCCGGGTCACGATCTGGGGCTGGGTCTTTACCATGCCCTCGAAATTGGCCTTGTTGACCGCGAGGAGGTAGGCGTCATCGTTGGCGATGGCGTTCGCCGAGCGCGGCTTGTTCTCGAGGATGGACATCTCCCCGAAAATATCACCTGGTTTAAGCACTGCGAGAAGCACCTCGGAATCGCCGACGAGCTTCGTGATCTTGACCGAACCTTTCTGGATTATGTACAGCTCCGAACCTGGCATGCATTCGGAGAATATCATCGTGTCCTTTGGGTAGTAGCGGGTCAGGCCCTCGGTGCTTCCATCAAGATAGACTGCGTGTGAATAAGGCTGGATCTTCATGAGGCGGTCGCGGGCGGTAGCGGCTTCCGGGCCGCTCGGCACGAATTTGAGATACTGGTAATAAGAATAGTAGGCCAGGTTGTATTGGCTCTGCTTCGCATAGAACTCGCCAAGCTTGAAGAGGAAGGAGGGGTCGGCCTCCATATGGTTCTTGTTGGTCTGGCGCATGAGCGCCTCGTCCAGATAACGCATCTTGCGGGAAAAGGCCATGATGATCTTCATGGCGACCGGCGTGTTCCGCTCGATCAGCAGTCCAAATTGCTCGCGGTAGACGGAGATGACAACGCAATCCTCCATGGCCTGCGCTGTTTCGATGTGGTTATGGGAGGACATTGTTGCTATGACACCGAAAAAATCTCCGGGGCCGAGCATGTTGCCCGTGTCTTCCTCGACAACCTCGACTTCCTTCGAGACCCGGACGTGTCCGGACCTGATGATGAAGAAGCGGTCGGCATTCTGCTTACCTTCGACAATTATGTATGCGCCCTTCTTGAAATTGACGAACGAGAGCTGGAGCGGATTGTCCATGCTTCTTCCTGACCGTACCTCGGTGAACGTGCGCCGGACCCGGAAGGTACGCCGCAGAATAGCGCCCCCGCACGGAACGACTGTTCGATTATAAAATCCTGCACCGAAAGCTGTCAACGACGGCTGGAGCATGATAGCCCTCGCAACATCCAAAGAAAAAGGCGGCCCGGCGGGCCGCCCTTGCGAGGGTCCGGGTACAGCATCGGCACCCGGCGCTTTGAACCTGACAGGATAGTGAAACTGACTAGACGAGGCCCTGGCTGATCATGGCGTCAGCAACCTTCTTGAATCCGACGATGTTGGCGCCGATGACATAGTTTCCTTCGAAGCCATACTGCTTGGCCGCATCCCAGGCAGCCCTGTGGATATTGATCATGATCTCGTGGAGCCGGTCATCGACTTCCTTTGCGCTCCAGTTGAGGCGCATGGAGTTCTGGGACATCTCGAGGCCTGAGGTGGCGACACCACCAGCGTTCGCAGCCTTGCCTGGTCCGAAGGGGATCTTTTTCTCGATGAAGAGTTTCCAGGCTTCGGGAGTACAGCCCATGTTGGAGGTTTCGACGACGATCTTGACTCCGTTGGCGATGAGGGCCTTTGCGTCGTCACCGTCGAGCTCGTTCTGGATGGCGCAGGGCATGGCAATATCGACCTTGACTCCCCAGGGCTTCTTTCCCGCATGGAACATGGCGCTTGGGAATTTTTTCACGTAGGTCTCGACCTTGTTGCGGTCAATGATGAGCATTTGCTCAAGGTAGTTCCACTTTTCCTGGGTCCCGATGCCGTCCGGATCGTGGATGTAGCCATCGGGGCCGGAGATTGTCACAACCTTGGCACCGAGCTGGGTAGCCTTGATACAGGCGCCCCAGGCGACGTTTCCGAAGCCGGATGCGGAGACGAGCTTGCCCGTCAGGTTATCTTTCTTGACCTTGAGCATCTCTTCGGCAAAGTAGATCGCGCCAAAACCGGTGGCCTCGGGACGGATCAAGGAGCCACCGAAATTAAGGCCCTTGCCGGTCAGGACACCGCTCCACTCGTTTCGGATGCGCTTGTACTGGCCAAAGAGGTAGCCCACCTCGCGACCGCCAACGCCGATGTCACCTGCCGGAACGTCCGTGTCGGGGCCGACGTGCTTGCAAAGTTCTGTCATGAAGGACTGGCAAAAGCGCATGATCTCGTTGTCGCTCTTGCCGTTGGGGTCGAAGTCCGACCCGCCCTTGCCGCCGCCCATGGGCAGGCCGGTCAGCGCGTTCTTGAAGGTCTGCTCGAAGCCGAGGAACTTGAGCGTGGAAAGCTGGACCTTGGGATGGAAGCGCAGGCCTCCCTTGTAGGGGCCAATGGCGGAATTGAACTGCACCCGGTATCCACGGTTGATGTGGAAATCTCCCTTGTCGTCCATCCAGGGAACCTTGAACATGATGGTTCGCTCCGGCTCGATGATCCGCTCCAGGATGCGCTGCGACTTGTACTTGGGCTCAGCTTCGATGAGGGGCTCGATGGACTCGAGCACTTCCTCGGCTGCCTGGATAAACTCGCTTTCCCAAGGGAACCGTGCCTTGAGATCGTCCAGGACCTGTCGGATATAGGCATTCATGCAGATTCCTCCCGCGCGGAAACCCGCGCATTTCCGGATAAAAAAGCAGCAATGCCATAGTATCCCGACTTGGAAAAACCGACAAGAGAAATATCTATCGAAATGCGGTTTTGATATTCGAAACGTTGATAGGGCTCAAGCATGCAAGAATCCCAGGAGAGGATGCCATTTCCTTGGGTCTACCCTCTCTGCTTCGGCATAGACAGAGGGCCAGAGCTGGGGACATCAAGGGCTCGTTTCAGGACAAAGACGGCGACCTGCAGTGGGCAAGCCGCCCTATCTCAGGCATGGGCCAGTTCGAGGAGCTTGTAAACCAGGAAGGCAGGCCATACCAGGGCCTTGAGAAACCCCAGCACTCCCATCCAGAAACTCGTCGCGCTACCAATGTAGTAGATCGCCGCCCCGATCATTCCGAGGCCATAGAGTCCACCTGATGAAGCGGTCGCAGAGCCATTCGCCATGTCATCCTCCTCATTGTTGAGTCGCTATGCAAATTCCTGTATAACTCCCGGAAAGGCAAGCAGCGGACAAAATTCAGCTTTCTCTTCGGGCGACTGGCCTGGGAGCTCCGGTCCTTGCCGGGACGGGGCCAGCTCACGCCCTAGCGCAGTTGCCTCACCGCCATGAAGAGACCCGGGAACTGTACGGGTTCCACAGGCTTCGGAGCAGCTGGTTTCTTCGGTGCAGCAGGGTCGGGGGGCGGCGGAGCCGCGATCACCTCGTCGCCGATGTTGATGATGTCGAAGAATCCGGCGCTTTTCAGCTGGCCCGAAGATAGTTCCTCGTCGATGGCCTTGATTGTCAATGTTCCTAATACCGATGATTTTGGCCAGGTCATGCCGAGTCCCTCGTTCCTGACGTCGATCGCGCCTTTCTTGACCACCTCCAGGACATCCCCGACCTTCAGGCCATCGGACAGGCCAAGGTCCACGAGGGCCTCGTCCTGACGCCGCTCGAGGAGGGATCCAGTGGGCTGCAGGGCTGCGACGATGCTCTCCGACAGGCGAACCGTCGTGCTCTTGACGCGGTCATTGCCGGTTCGATACGAGCGGAGGGTCGCAGCGAGGCTGCCCGTCCGTCCGACGCGGAATTCTCCCCCGGCCTGGATCTCCCGGGCGGTTTCATCGACGGACAAAAGGAGATAATAGTCAGCATCGTTTTCCCGCGCGAGCCGGAAAGCTTCCGCCGGGCCTGCGACCTTCGGGGCGAGAGGGAGGATCTTGAGCCGCGAATTCGAGGCCAGGATATCCGTGAGGTATCGCGTCACGATGGATGCGGCCTCAGGATGGATCGTTTCGCCCTGGTCGGGCTGGAAGAAAAGCGCGACCCGGTAAGGACGTTTGGACAGCGCGTACTGGTCGGTTTTCCAGGCCTGGCTGACCGAACCCTGGAGGAGGCTCGCGAAGATCTCGATGGTGTCGAGGGTGGACCGGTCAGCCTTGCCGATGGACTCGAGGAAGCGGAGTTCCGAGAGCTGCCGCGCAGGAAAACCCCGCTTTTTCTCGAGCTCCGCCAGACGCGTACGGCCAACCACCGAATATGGCCAGATCCTGAGCGCGCGCCGGTACTCGACGAGGGCCTGGTCGAAGTAGCTCCTGCCTTCCAGCTCGATGCCCCTGGATACATGCCAGTCCGACAACGGCTGCCGACGCGGACTCTCGAGGGAAGTTGTCTCAATTGTGAGATTCTCCACGGCAAGCCTGGCGATCTCGTCGTCGCCCTGGAGGTCGGAGGCGGTCTGGAGGCTGAAGGCTGCATCCTCCGGCTTTCCGAGGGCGATCTGGGCCAGGCCAAGGGAGAACCAGGCGGCATTGTCCCTGCGGTTCCGCGCGATGGCCTCGCGCATGACGTCCGCAGAGCCGGAATAGTCGCCGCTTTCGAACAGGAGACTTCCAAGCAGGCTCCTGTATTCTCCGTGGGCGGGTTCGAGAGCGATGGCGTTCCGGGCGTGGAAGAGGGCGGCGGCCCTGTCTCCGCGCTGGCGCGCCACGCGGGCCGCGACCGCCTGCACCCGCGCGTCGTCAGCATGGGCTTCGAGCGCCCTGTCGACGAGGACCGCCGCGTCGGGCTCCCTGCCTGCGTCGAGGGCGATCAGCGCCAGACAGAGGATGGCACGCGAGTTCATCGGGTTCACACGGAGGCTGTCCTCGAAACGGGCCTTGGCCTCGGTGCGACGGCCCTCGGCCAGGTCGATAAGGGCCAGGCCGAAGCGCGCGTCGAGGTCATTGGGGGCCGGCAGAAGCACGGCCTCGAAACGCTTCCTCGCGCCGGCCACGTCGGAGAGGGCGAGGCGGATGAAGCCCTCGAGGTCCACGAGGGCGTTGTCTCCCTTCCTGAAGACCTCGGCCTTCAGCACGTACTGGAGGGCCTGATCGTATTCCCCCAATTGGTAATAGCACTCGGCCAGGCCTCCGAGGGCGTCGCCGTAGGAGGGATTGAGCCTGAGGGCGGCCTGGAAGTCGTCGATGGCGCCGTACCAGTCGCCTGCAAAGCGGCGCTCCTCGCCGCGGGCGCGGTAGCCCAAGGCAGTACTTGGGGCAGGCGACGGAGGAACCGGCCGGGCCGATGCCGGCAATGCCGGAGCCGGTACGGCCGACGACTGGGCCTGCTGAGCTACCTGGGCCGCGGCAAGGGCGGCTACGGAGGCGAAAACCAGGGCGGCGAGCGCCATCCTCGGGGTGCTCCTCATGTCGACTCCACTCCCTTCGCGAAAGGCGCTACCCGGACGAGTTCGATGCGGTGCCCCTCGATCTCCTGTACGGTGAATTCCGCCCCGTGGCCCTCGATGGATTCCCCGCGCAGGGGTATGCGGCCGAAGAGGTCGAAGACGTAGCCGCCCAGCGAATCAAAGGCATCCGCAGGCAGCGCGAGCTCCGATGCGGCGTTGAGGTCCTCGAGGTTGACCCTGGCATCACAGAGCAGGGAACCGTCCCCCAGTTCGACGATGTCCTCACGCTCCTCGTCGAATTCGTCCTGGATGTTTCCGACTATCTCTTCGATGATGTCCTCGAGGCAGACGATGCCCGACACACCACCGTACTCGTCGACCGCGATGGCGATATGCACGTGCCGCTTCCTGAACTCGCGGAGCAGCGAGTCGATGCGCTTGGTCTCCGGAACGAAGAATGGCTTCCTGAGCAGGGCCGGGAGCGAATACTCCTCGCCGACAACCAGGAAGCGGAGGAGATCCTTGGCGTACAGGACACCCACCACGTCGTCGATGCTGCCGCGGTATACCGGGATTCGCGAATGGCCCGCCTCGACCACGGACGCGAACATCTCCTCGCGAGTGGCGGTAATTGGTACGAAAAAGGTATCAGTGCGTGGCACCATGACTTCCTTGACTGTGGTCTCGCCGAGCTCCTGGACCCCGCGGATCATCTCGCTCCGCTCCTCCTGGAGCCGGACCCTCTCCGCCTCGCCTGCTCCAAGGTCGGAGCCGGCAGCGTCGCGCAAGGGGCTGCGCCGTCCCCGAAGGAGGCGGCTGACGAGGCCGCCCACCCCCTTCCGGGCTCCCTTTTCAGCCCCTCTCACTCGAGTATCCTGGCACGTCCGGCGAGCTGGCCGAGCATGGTTTCCTGGAGCGCCAGCATCGGCCTTTCAGGGTCGTTGTCCTCGTGGTCCTGGCCTGACAGGTGGAGGAGGCCGTGGACGATGAGACGCTTGAATTCCTCGTCCCGGCTCACCCCGAAGTCGGTGGCGTTGCGGCCGAGGGCCTCCATCGAGATCGCAAGGTCGCCGGCAAGCACGCGCATCACCCCGTCCCCGTCCGGATATTCGCCCCCCTGCTCGAAGGACAGCACATCCGTGGGCTCGTCGCGTTCGCGGTAACGCAGGTTCAGGGAACGGATCGTTGCGTCGTCACAGACAAGGATGGATGCATCCCAGCGGTCCTTCCGCATCAGATCCATCGCAGCCAGGGCGAAGTCTTTGGCTGCGCCCGTCCACCCGGCCTCGGGAACACCCTCGAAGGAGATGTCCACGATGTTCATCGGAGTTCCCTCGCCTTGTTGTCCCCGAAGCGCTGCTCGGAAACCCGAGGGTACTCGATGCGCGCGTGCAGCTGTCCGGCCAGGGTCCTGGCAAAGCTCGACTTGATCGTATCGAGGTCACGGAAGGTAAGGTCGCAGCGATCGAGCTGGCTCTGCCTGACTCGGTCCAGTATCAGTTCGCCGATGAGCCCCTCGAGGCGTCCCGGCGTCGGCTTCTTGAGGCTGCGCGATGCGGCCTCGGCCGAGTCGGCGAGCATGACGACACCCGCCTCGCGGCTCCCCGGGGTGGGACCAGGATAGCTGAAGTCCTCGGCAGCGACTTCGTCTTCGCGGTTTGCGCGGTCATAGAAAAAGGAGATGATGCCATTTCCGTGGTGCTCCGCGATGATGTCCACAACTTCCTCGGGCAGGCCAAGGACCCTTGCCTTTTCGACGCCAAGCTTGACATGGCTGCGGATGACCGTGACCGAAAGCCTTGGGTTGATATCGTCGTGGCGATTGTAGCCAGCCTGGTTCTCGCTGAAATACTCAGGCTGCTCCGATTTTCCGAGGTCGTGGTAGTAGCCACCAACGCGCGCCAGGAGGGGGTCGGCACCGATCTCCCTGCAGGCTGCCTCCGCGAGGTGACCGACGGCGACGGAGTGGCTGTAGGTGCCAGGCGCAGTCGCCAGGAGGCGCTTCATCGCCGGCGCGTTGAGGTCGGAAAGCTCGATGAGCCTAAAGCGTGTCGGGGTGTTGAGAGCCAGCTCCAGGACGGGCAGGAGGCTGAGCGGAAGTAGGGCTCCCGTGAACCCTGCTAAGCCACCCCAGAGGAAGGCCTCGGCGAGGTCGCGGAAACCGGAGACCGAGCTCGCCGTCAGCACGAGGGCCAACATCGCCTCGAGGAGGCCGAGGGTCAGGCCCGAGCGGACGAGGTCCATCCTCGACTCGACACGACGCACACTGAAGATGGCCGCGTTGGCTGAAATCAGGGTAAAGGCGGCTGCCCGCGCGTCGAAGTCGGTGGCTGCCAGGGTGCAGACGGCGAGCACGACGGCATAGAGACTCGCGAAGCGCTGGCCTGAGAGGACTGCGACCATCACGATGACCAGCGAGGAGGGCAGCAGCATCGCGACATAGACCGGCGAGGGAAGGTCAAGCCAGCGGGTAGATACGATGCCGGCCAGGAGACAGACGAAGGCCCCGATCGAGGCGATCATGACATCGTCGTTGCCAGGCTCCTTGCCGGTGACCTCCTTGCCCAGGAGGAGGAGGCCCAGGAGGAGTATCGTCACGAGCATGCCCGCACCACCGAGGATGCGGCCCCAGTCGGGTCGGGAAAGGGCGAGGCGCGCGGCGTCGAGCCTGTCGGCGTCAGCCTCGGAAACGACGGTCCCCTTCCTGATGATCTTCTCTCCGGGCGCTATCACCCTGATGACCGGCTCGGCCCGCTTTTTCGCCGAGTCGAGATTCCGCTCGCTGGCGTCGGCTGAGAACCATGCGTTCTCGACTGCAAAGCGCTGTACGACCAGGGCGACCAGTGAAGCCAGCGGCCGGGAAAGCCCGCGCGTCAGGGTCTCATCCGCCACTGCCCGTGGAAGCCCTGCCATGGTGGTGGCGGTTCCCGCCGGTACTTCCTGGGGATCGCCAGAGGAGCTACCCCTCCGCATCAGCCGAAAATAGTCTGAATTATAAGGTTCGAGGCCATTGGCAGGGATCGACCAGATTCCCCTTGCAAGAAGGTGCCGCAACACCGTGTCCGACTCCCCGAGAAGCTGCTCGGGATTGGGGAAGCGCACGAACTCCGCGAGTTCCGCCTTCGAAAAGAGCCCGGGAAAGGCACTCTGGACGCGGAGGGTCATGGAGTCGGGGGGAAGCTTGCCCGATGCCAGGGAGGCGACGAGCTTCCTGAAAGATTCAAAGCGGTCAAGGGCAGTCTGGCTCACCCGCGCATCGAGCTCGAAGACCGGGAGCACGAGCCTGGCCTCGGCCTCCGCACGGAGCTTCGTGGCTTTCTCGTCGAGGTAGCTGATCCTGCGATCGGCCACGATGTCCCGTTCCGCGACCTTGCCGACAGAGACAGCCTCTATGGGGGTACCGGGGGCGATGGAACCGGAACCCAGGAGGATCATCGCTGCCAGGCTGCCGATAAAGGACAGGCCGATGGCTGAACTGCGGACGCGCAGGCCTGGACTGGCCAGGGCGGCGAAAAAGGCAGGCACCGCGAAGACCCGCCGCTCACTCGTGTTCATAGGCCTCGATGATCCTTCGTACGAGACCGCTCCGGACGATGTCCCGTGCGTCGAGCCGGGAAACCAGGACTCCCTCCACTCCCTCGAGGAGTCCGACCGCGTGGGCAAGGCCTGAACTGGCCTTTCGGGGGAGGTCGGTCTGCGTCATATCGCCTGCGATGATGGCCTTGCTGTTCTCCCCCAGGCGCGTGAGGAACATCTTCATCTGTTCCCTGGTGGCGTTCTGGGCCTCGTCGAGGATAACGACACAATTAGCAAGACTTCTGCCGCGCATGTAGGCAAGCGGCGCGATCTCGATGGCGCGTGTCTCTTCGAGGCGACGGACCGTCTCGAAGGGCACGAGGCTCTCCATCGCGTCGTACAGGGGGCGGAGGTAGGGACTGATCTTCTGGGCCAGGTCACCTGGCAGGAAGCCCAGGCTTTCACCGGCCTCGACCACGGGACGAGTGAGGATCAGCTTCTTCCTCGATTTGGAAAGGATCTCATGGAGTGCCCAGGCTACGGCGAGGTAGGTCTTGCCGGTCCCGGCTGGACCAATGGCGAAGCAGAGCTCGTGAGTCGCCAGGCCCCGCATGAAGAGGCCCTGCGCACGCGAGCGTGGAAAGACCTTGGTGTAGCCCCCCGGCATCTGGAAGCAGGTATCGAGGAATCCGTCGCGGCAACCGGCCTCGCCTTCGGGCGTCAGGTTGGCGTGAAGGGCGATGATGAGGTCGGGAGTGGCAGGGAGGCCGTCCTCGAGCGACTGGATGAGCCCGTCGACGAGTCCCTGGAAGAGGCGCCGGGTGCCATCGTCGCTCGCCTCGAGGAGTAGCTCGTTTCCACGGGTGAAGACCCGACGGCCAAGAAGCTTTTCCATGACCGCGAGGTTGTAGTCGTTGGATCCGCAGACGTCGGCGAGACGCCGGGTATCATCGAGGACTATGCCGATCGATTCGTCCACACATGCCTCTGGAACGCGAGGTTATTCGCAATCGCGAGGGAAATCAATCGTTCCGTACCTGGCGCTCGGGGACAGCGAGGCTTTCGTCGATGCGCATGATGAGGCGCTCCGTGATCCGGGCCAGCTCTCCAGCGGCTTCGTCCGCCTCGCCCGAGCTTCCACGCTCACGCTCGAGGTCGTCCGAGAGGGTGATGCCAGCGAGGATGGCGAGCTTGAGGGGATCGTACACGTTGGTTGCCTGACGGAGCGCGTCGAACCTTTCAGAAAGGCCCATGACCAGCTTTTCGAAGTGCTCCTTCGTCGCATCGGTCTGGACCGTAAAGCTGGCGCCAAGCAGTTCGACGCGGAAGGTACTGACGGTGGCCATCGGCCAGCTGCTAGAAGATGTCGAGTTCGTCCACGGCCTTTTCGGCCGTGGCGACAGGAGCATCTGAATCCTCGCCAAGGAGGGACTCGGCGAGGGAGGATCCAGCGCTATCGGCAGTGGCCTCCGCAACTGATGCCTCGTCACCCGACAAGAATCCATCAAAGGCAACGACGCTTGCAGTTTCGGACTCGGCAAGGGACTCCACGAGGGGAGCCTTCCGGACGGGCTCGCGGCGCTCCTCTTTTGAGGCTGGAACTTCCTGCTTAGCTGCAGAAGGCCCGCTCTTCGCTGCTGCCGGCTTCACCGCTTCGCCTCGAGGCACATCGCCACGAAGCACAAGGTCTTCGAAAGCGTCGAGTTTCTCCAGGGCGTGGATGATGCCTTCCTCGATGCGGAGCTGATCGCGCCTGAATGCGGCCGCAGCCTCCTCCAGGTCGTGACAGCGGAGCTCCGCCTGGGCTGCCCGCTCTTCGGCCTGCTCCGCGCTCGCCTCGGCCCGGCCCAGGGCTTCAGCGCTCTCGGAGAGCCTGGACGAAAGAGCGGAGTTCTCATCCCTCTGGGAACCGATGTAGGCGATGGCCTTTTCGATGCGTTCCTCGAGGACCCGGATCTGCTCGACACTTATCATTGGGCTATCAGGCCGTCGCGGGCTGCAGGGCAGCGCGAACCAGGTCGACGACAGCCTTGAAGCCAGCCGGATCGCGGACAGCAAGGTCAGCGAGCATCTTGCGGTCGATTATCAGCTTGGCCTTGGCCATTCCCTCGATGAATCGGCTGTAGGAAAGCCCTTCGGCGCGGACAGCCGCGTTGATGCGGACAATCCAGACCTGGCGGAAGGTGGCCTTCTTGTCCTTGCGGTCGCGATAGGCGTGGGTGAGTGCCTTGGCCAGTGCATCCTTGGCCGTGCGGAAGTTCGTATGCTTCCGACCTCGGAAACCCTTGGTAAGCTTGAGGATCTTCTTTCGATGATCCTTGCGCTTCGTTCCATCTACTGCTCTCGACATGTCGTGCTCCTAGTTTGGATTAGGGGCACTGCACAGGCAGTGCCCGCCTTCCGTCACCCCGGCTGCTGCCCAGACCTGACAGAGGCTTCGCAATCGGTCCGGACAGGGCACCCGGATTCGACTGCGCGATGCCTGCGAAGGCCATCGCGTCGCGATGCTCGTTAAGGCCATCGCGTAGACCGATCAACCGTAGGGGAGAAGGGTCTTCTTGATCGCGTAGGTCGAGACTGGATCGAGAAATCCTGACTGACGAAGGCCGCGCTTCCTCTTGGTTGATTTCTTGGTCAGGATATGGCGGAGGTTCATCTTCTTGTACTTGACCTTGCCGGAGGCCGTGAGCGTGAACCGTTTCGCTGCGGCCTTCTTGGTCTTCATCTTGGGCATGATATCCGTCCTTGTGAGCGACTGCTCTCGCTTATGCTTTTTCCGTGACCGGTACTGCGGGGGCCACCGCTGCTTCCGGCTCGGCTTCTGCCTGCTTCTTGATGATCGACGCCTTCGGGCTCAGCGTCATCGACATGAAACGCCCTTCCATCATGGGGTTGCGTTCCATGAGGTAGTATCCCTCAAGGCGCTCGAGGACGGCCTTGAGAACGATCTCGCCGCGCTCGGTATGGGCAAGCTCGCGACCGCGGAAACGGATCGTGACCTTGACCTTGTTGCCCTCTTCGAGGAACTCCCGTACATGCTTGGATTTGAAATCAAGATCGTGGTCGGCGATTTTAGGCTGCATGCGGATTTCCTTGAGCTCTCCACCCTTGGCTTTCTTGCGGGAATCCTTGACCTTCTTTTCCTGCTCGAACTTGAACTTCCCGTAATTCAGCAACTTGCAGACAGGCGGTACCGACTGGGGTGCTACCTCCACAAGGTCGAGACCGAGGTCCCTCGCGATGCGGATGGCTTCGAGCGTAGGTATGATCCCACGCTGCTCGCCCTTCTCGTCGATGAGCCGGACTTCACGCACACGGATCTGCTCGTTGATCCGTAGATCTTTCTCTGCCAACTGACCTCCCACTCCGACCCGCAGCATCGCAGACCTGTCTGGTCGCGCGGGCGGAACGGCTACGCAGGTTAGCACGGCACCCCTTTTCTCGTCCATACCTCGGGCCGTCCGGGTTTGACAGCAGGTATCGACGGCGGGTATCTTCTGACCATGTCAGCATCCCCTTCCGACACTCGACCGACGGATCCGGCGGAGCGTAGTGCCGCGCTTCGCGACCGCTATCGGCTGATCGCCCACCGCAGCAACGATCGCCAGGTGGCGGGACTGGCCAAAGCCTGCGCTGAGCAGCATGAGCAACTGTCCAAGGAGCTTACCGCCCTCAGGTCTTCCTTCCATTCAGCTGCCAGCCTTCTCGCAGAGGCTGGCCTGGTTTCTCCTGGATCGCTGGAGAGCCCACCCGACGGCAGCGAGGATGCCTGCACCCTGCTTGGCTGGATGGCAGACATGGAGCGTGCGGATGAACTCTATTTCAAGGCAGTCGCCGAGAGCCTCGCGGGGGAGGAAGCCCAGCGCTGTGCCGCCATGGCAGCGCTTTCCTATAAGCGCGCGGAACTCGCCAACCGCCACCTCGACCTGCTTGGCATGTGCAGATAGCGGCATCGCGGCCATGTTGGCAGGCCCGGCAGGGTCGTGATACTTTCGGACATGTTCCTATTCCTGATTTTCGGAATGGCCCTTGCTTTTGCATGGCTATATCTTGTCACCTATCCAGTTCCGGAGCATCACGAGGCGAGGCGTGCGGTGCTGAGGGGAGCCATAGCATCCCTGCCAGTGTGGTATATCGCTCGTTTCTTCGGCTCCCTCTTTCTTCCGGACTGGGATTCCCTCGTCATATCCGCCCTCCGCGAAGCCCTCGACCGGGTCCTCCCCTACTCATTTCTCCCCCTTGCCGGCTACGCCTTGTTTTGGCGCTTCGATAGGCCCTCCGGGGAAGACAAGGCCGAGGGGAAGGTAAAACATGCCCGCAGCATCCGGAGGCTGACCGCCTTTTACGCTGGCTGCATAACGCCACTCGGCATAGGGGAGATGGCCAGGATCATGCCGAACTCGGATCTTCAAACCATCCTCCTCCTACCCCTCACCCTGTCCTGCATCGCTCTTGGACTGCCCTATGCCATCCTGCGTTGGCAAACAGGAAAGCTCCCGATCCGGCTTGCCGTCGGCCTCGTCTCGGGAATCATCCTTGGGCTCCTCACGCTGCCGGCCTGGTTGATGTCGGTGCGTTACTGGCTTCCTGCGCTCGCGATTCCCCCCGCCTGCCTCGCCATTGTGCTCCTCTTCGCGCTGCCAGCCCTCCGGGCTGCTCCTACGGAAGCCTGAAGTTCCCGTTCCGGCCGATGAAACAAGCGTCACTCCCCTTCGACGAAGTGCCCCTCGGTCCGGCAACCTGTGGCCTCGACGAGGCCGGGAGGGGTCCGCTCGCAGGTCCGGTCTACGCTGCAGCAGCCATCCTCCCCGAGGATTTCCCCCTCTCGGTACTCGACGACTCGAAGGCCCTGTCGGAACGTCGAAGAAACGAGGCTTTCGAGCTCATCACAGCAAGGGCGGCCTTCGCCATCGAGTGGGTCGGCGCGGCTGAGATAGATCGCCTCAATATCCTCGCGGCTAGCCTTCTGGCCATGGAGCGTGCCTACCTCTCACTTCTTTCCCGCCTCGTCGCGCGCGGCTGGGACAGGCCCAGGCACATCTTGGTGGACGGAAACCGCCTTCCCCACATCGCCGGTGCGACCGCCATCGTGGGCGGTGACGGCCTCGTGCCGGCCATCATGGCGGCCTCCATCTGCGCAAAGGTTGCCCGCGACCGCGCAATGGAGCGCTTCGACTGGCTGTACCCGGCCTACGGCTATGCACGGCACAAGGGCTACCCCACCCGCGCCCACCGCGCCATCGTCCTGGAAATAGGAAGCTCCCCCATCCAGAGGCGGACCTTCCGCGTCCGATGATCTAGGGGAGTTGAAAACCGGGAATCCACCACCAATACTAGGGGAGGACCGGTAGGCAGCCATCAGCTCATATGGAGACAAACATGGAAGGGGAGCAGGCATCATGGAAACCCCATCGCCCGCGCAAAATCGTTCTCGCCGCCTTTTGTTCGTTGGTATTGGTATCGGTATCGCCTGCGGAATCGCCCTCGGCGCTGCAGGGGGCTGGGTTGCAGGACAGCGCGGCGAGGCCGATCTCCGTGAGCGAGCTCGCGAGGCTCTCGGAGATCTCGACGCGGCTCGCGGAGCTCAACACGAGGCTCAGGACCGAGCTCGCGGACTCGAGACAGAGCTCGCTCGAATTGGCCAGCTCGCTCGAGACCTCGACACGCGGGCTCGAGGCGCTGAGGCTCGAGCTCGAGGCATCGCAGAGGAGCTCGAGCGAGCTCGTAGCGCGTGCGGAGAGCTCGGAAAGGGACTTGAGCGCGCTCAGGGAAGCATTGACGAGAGCGGACAGCTCATTGAAGAGCTTGGAAAGCTCGTTCGGGGAATACAGGAAAACAGCTGAGACGAGGATACTCGCGCTGCAGGCTGAAAGGGCCCTCTGGTGGATCCTCACGGGCGCGGGCTGCATCGCTGCGATTCTCGCCCTCGCAATCAGGTAAGGCTTCCATCGCGAAGCCCTGAGGCGAGATCAGTCCTTGGCGCCCTCGGAATCGACGGGCTTTTTCCTCACGACGACCTTGCGTTTTTTTTCGGGCTTCGTTTCGGGCTTCCCTGCAGCCATTGAGGATAGAGCCTCATCGCCCTCAAACGCTGCCTGGGCCCTGAAGCGGGCAGGGGGAGGCGCTCCATCGGCGGGATCGAAACGCATGGTGGGAGGCGTTGCACCGCTCTTTTCCATGTAGCCGAGGGTGGTCTGGAAGGCCTTCAGGAAGCCTTTCATGTCCTCACGGAACACGACGATCGAGCGGCGGTCGAAGCTCTCGGCCTCGGTGGGCTTTGATTCCACGATGGAGAGGAAGACGTCTCCCATGCGGTTCTGCTTGACGTTGAAAAAATACGTCCGCCCGTCGCAGGTCATTTTCGTGGAAAAAAGCTCACCCCGGATTCCCATCATCGCTCCTCGTATTCCGAATTGATACTAGTTTAGGCGGTGATGAATGTCTACCGAGCCTGGGCTTCCGCATCGGCTGCACGCACCAGCTCAGTCTGCCAGCCGAGGAGCCACTCCTCGTCCATGCCGCGGCCTCCCTCGATGTCGGCCATGATCCTGAAGACCGGCTCTGTGCCAGAACCGCGCATCCAGAGGAAACCCTTGGGCTTGCCGGCGGAATTCTTGAAAAGCAACCTGAGCCCACCCTGGCCCGAGGCGGCGAAATCGAGTCCGACACTGCTCTCGCCTGTGCCCTGGCTCGCCAGTGCTTCGAAGGCGACAATGCCAAAGCGCTTTTCGAATTCGGGCCTGCGCTTTTCCCAGCCAGCTACAAAGAGGGGCTGGTAGGCGGCCTTCAGCGCCGCATGGTCGCTCGTTGCGATGCGCAGTGCAGCGCGTTCCTCGAAGACGCTCGTCGTAGCAAAGCGCGGCAGGGAATCGAGGATGTCTCCCAGGTCAAAGTCCTCCCTGTAGCGGTCCTCCTGCTTCGAAAGCCTGAGCCAGAGCCTGAAAAGGCCCTCCTGTCCGTCTGTATCGCGAAGGAGGAGAAGCTTGAGCACCGAGCCGAGGGTCGAAAGGGGATCGCGCACCTCCGAAGGATGCGTGATGTTGCCACCATTGGAACCCTCGCCCAGTATCCTTACGATCGCGCCTCCTGCGCGGAGGGCTGAGGCGAGGCCGACAACGTTGGCCTCCCCCGTCTCGCAACGCAGGACCTCGGCTCCGAACACGCTCGCGATCGCCTCGATCCGGAGGCTGGTGCCGTCGTTGACTGCAACCGCGACGCGGGCACCCGGCAGCGCAAAGGCACCTGAACGCGCGAGGAGGGCCAGTTCGCCCAGGACCGCGACGGCGAAAACTTCCTGCGCCTCAATGACTCGCGCAAAGCCCGCCCTGCCATCGAAGTGGACAAGGTTGCCCCGGTCGCCATCGCAGTCGGGAAGATAGCCGACGAGGTAGTCGGGATCGGCCGCATAGGCAGCCTCGAGGGCCTTTCTCGCCGTGTCGAGTGAAGCTCCCTCGGGCACGATACGGTGAGCGAAGCCCCCTGGCGTAGCGTTCAATCCCGCGAACTTCACCCCGATGCCGGACAGGAAATCCTCGTCTATGGAAAGGCTCCTTGCAGAACCGTTGAAGTCGGCCATGACGCCCAGGGGCCTCGCCCGCGCGCCGGCTTCCATGGCGTCGAAGAGGGCCTCCTGCGTCGCATGCTCCGCGCTGCCGCTTGCAACCTCGCGGGCGAAGAGCGTGTAGGCGGAGACCGCCCGACGTTTCCAATTGCGAACATCGGTGAACACCGAGGCTACAGAATCCGCTTCGGCCTCGTCGACCAGAAGGAAGATCCGCTTCCCGAGCTCAGGGTCGGCAAGCAGCGTCCTATAGGTTGCAATGAGCTCCTTGGCCTCGGACCCCGGAAGGACGCCCCCCCCAGTGCCGAATTTCACCCCGTTGTGGGCAGGAGGATTGTGGCTTGCAGATATGTAGCAGAAGCCCTCGGCACGCTCGGCATTATCGGGCGGTAGCCCGGTAACCTGCCTGGAGTAAGCCATGACCTCGGGGGCAGCGACGATGGACAGGTAGCGCGGCCTGAGTCCCCTCGCGAGCCACACGCGAACCATGATGTCAGCCAGGGTGGGCCCGGTTGGCCTGGAATCGATGCCCAGGAGGATGGCCGCGTCTCGCCTCCCGCTCCGCTGTACGATCCAGTCTCCGAAGGCCAGGGCCATGGCTCCCGCAAGCACGAGGTCGGTCGGGCTGACCTGGGCTGAAAGCGAGTCCTCGTCAACCTTGCCCGGCGCCAGAGGGGCTGCCCAAGAAGCCCTTGGATCGCCCGGAAGAGGCGACGCAAAGACCTTCCGCCACCCTGAAGCCGAAAGTATGAGACTTGATGCAGCTTCGGCCAGAAGGCCTGGTGTGGGAAGCTTCTTGAGTTCGAGGGGAACAAGTTCCGGGTCGCCGACGCTCAGATTGGTGACAGGATGGGTAATGAGTGCCATGGCGGGGACAATACCACAGGGGGGGAAGGGTGGAGAAGGCGCTACCTGCACCCTCATCCTCGACGAGTATACGGAGGATCTCCAGCATGGACAGGTCATCCGCGGTCTTGCTATCACCGATCCTTTTCGCTGACGCGACATGAATTCCTCGCTCAGAGTCAGCGTTTTTACAGAGACTCGACTTCCTCCTCCGTAAGGCCGGTAGCCTGGCAGAGCTGCGGCAAAGGCATCCCAAGCTTCCTAAGCCGCTTCGCAATAGC
>CAIJMU010000046.1 GCA_903821875.1 uncultured Spirochaetota bacterium | reverse complement strand
TGTCTCGTGCCAATGAGCAAAGCCAATGAACGAATGCAACAGGGTTATTTCGTCTGATTCAATTCATAATATGCAGATTAATATACAGAAAATATGCAGAATATGCAAAATAATATGCCAAATATGCCAAAGAATATGCAAAATATTTAAGATTTTTCACAGAATATGACAAACAATATGCAGAGTATGCAAACAATATGCAGAATATACAATGAAATATGCGGAATATGCAAAGAAAATGACCCTCGGACTGGTGATAGGTGAGGGAGTGCGGATTCCGGAGCAAAGTTGCCACCATTCCGGGCGAAAGTTGCCACCCATTCCGGCGGATGGTTGCCACCATTCCGGGCCATGGTTGCCACTTTTTGAGGGTGTAGCGGAATAGGAAAAGGGCGCGATATGGCATTCCGGGCCATGGTTGCCACCCATTCCGGTCCAAAGTTGCCACCCCGCGAGCGATAGCGGCGTATCCTCCGGCTTTTTGAACTGACCGACATCCAGCGCGCGCGTACGATCTGACCGGCCACACGATGGCCAGGGAGACGGGACGCGCATGGCACAAAGGAAGGTCGGCATGAAGAAGGTCAGGAGCATCATCGAGCTTCACGGAAAATCGAAGCTCAGCAACCGGCAGATCGGCAAGGCGATGGGATTGTCGCGGCCCGCCGTCGCCAAGTATCTTTCGGCGTTCAAAAGCTCAGGGCTCAGCATCGAAGAGGCTCTGGAACTTCCCGACAGCGTGCTCGAATCTCGTCTGGAGGGCCCTAAGAAGCCCGTGGACGAGCGCCTAGCCTCAGCCCGGGCCTTTTTCCCCTACATGGTCAAGGAACTCCCCTCCGTGGGCGTCACTCGGGACATCCTGTGGAACGAGTACCTGAAGCAGCATCCGGACGGCTTCGGGTATTCCCAATTCTGCCATCATTTCAAGACCTGGCTCGATGCCGATCCCGAAGTCACCTCGCACATCGAGCACCTGCCGGGCGACCGCATGTATGTCGACTTCACGGGGAAGAAACTGCCTTGGCACGATCCGATCACCGGGCTCGACATGGAAGCCGAGGTCTTCGTCGCCATCCTGGGAGCGAGCGGCTACACCTACGCTGAAGCGGTCGTGTCACAAAAGCGGGATGACTTCATCCTGTGCAACCGCAACGCGCTGGAGTTCTTCGGCGGCGTCACCGCGTCGATCATGCCGGACTGCCTGAAGAGCGCCGTGACGAAGAGCGACAAGTACGAGAGCGACATCAATCCCGAGTATGAGAAGTTCGGCCGGCACTACCAGACCGTCATCATCCCCGCGCGATCCCGCAAGCCGCGCGACAAGGCCCTCGTGGAAAACGCGGTGAACATCCTCTACACCCGCGTGTTCGCCCCCCTCCGCAACAGGGGGATCGGCTCGCTCGCCGACCTGAACGCGGGAATCGCTGAGATGCTGGCCGTCCACAACGCCACGCGCTTCCAGAAGCTTCCCCAATCCCGCGCGGAGCGCTTCGAGTTGATCGACAAGCCGGCCCTCAAAGCCCTGCCCGAAAACCGCTACGAGATCACGCGCCACCGCTTCGCCACCGTGCAGCCCAACTACCACGTCGAGATCAGGGAGGATTGCCACTACTACAGCGTTCCCCACACCTTCGCCGGCAAGCAGGTCTCCGTCTACTCGACGGCCAGGACGATCGAGGTGTTCCACGGCAACGTCCGGATCGCCTTCCACCTCCGCGTCACGCCCGGAAGCAGCCTGAGGTATACGACGGTGAAGGAGCACATGCCCTCGCACCACCGGTTCTACGCCGAATGGACGCCCGAGCGCATCAAGGGCTGGGCCGCCTCGGTCGGCCTCAACGTCAAGGCCATCGTGGGCGACATCATGGAGAGGGCCGAGCATCCCGAGCAGGGATTCAGGTCATCCATCGGCATCATCGGCCTGACCAAGAAGTACTCTGCCGAACGGGTCGACATGGCCTGCAGGATCGCCCGTTCAGACGGCGCCTCGGGATACCGCGGCGTCAAGCGGGTGCTCGAGACCGGACGGGATCTCGTGCTGATCGCCTCCGAGCGCCAGCAGGTCCCCCTGCAGTTCCACGAGAACCTCCGTGGCCAAGATGCCTACCAGTAAGCGCGGGCGGACCGGCATGAACGTGCAGGCAACGCTGGAGAAGCTTTCGGCCCTCAGGCTCAGCGGCATGGAACGCTCCTACCGGGCCCTCATGGAGACGCGGCACCCCGGATCGCTCACCGCCGACGAGCTTGTCGCCCTCCTGGTCGACGCGGAATGGGATGACCGGCAGGAACGCAAGACCGCCCGTCTCATGAAGACCGCTTCCTTCCGCTCCCGGGCAAACTTCACCGAGGTCGATTTCGCCGCGGGCCGGAGCCTGGACAAGAACGAGTTCCTGCGGCTTGCCGACTGCTCCTGGGTCATGAAGGGCCTAACTATGATTATTTCCGGTCCGACGGGGTCCGGGAAAAGCTTCCTTGCCCAGGCCCTCGGCACGCAGGCGTGCCTCCTCGGGCACAAGACGCTGTACTTCAACTGCGGCAAGCTCTTCCCGCTCCTCAAGCTCAAGCGCGCGGAGGGAGGCTACCAGCGCCAGATATCACGCATCGCGCGTACCGCCGTCCTCATCCTCGATGATTTCGGGCTCCTTGCTCTCGACACCGAATCCCGGCTCTCGCTCCTGGAGATCATCGAAGACCGCTACGACCGCGCCGCCACCATCATCTCCACGCAGATCCCCGTATCCAAGTGGTTCGACATCATCGGCGATCCCACCCTCGCCGACGCGATCTGCGACCGGATCGTGCCACAGGCGCTCAGGATCAACCTGACGGGGAAGTCCATGCGGGCGATGAAGAAGGCATTTCCGCCTCCTGAGCCTTGATCCATGGTTGCCACCCCGCTATAGTCCGACCTGCGGTCTGTTCAGAACTGTCCGGGTGGCAACCATGGCCCGGAATGGTGGCAACTTTCGCCGGAATCGGCACAAAGGAAGACAGGAAAGTGCCGCAATGTCATCACGTGCTCCTCGAAGGGGTGAAATGGCTGGCCGGAGTATAAGCAACATCCGGCGCTCGCACAAGCTGGGATATTGGCGAAACCAAGATAAGCCTTTTAATGTAATGAGATAGCGAGTAAGGGAGGCCTTGAATGCCCTTGCTTGCTGTCATCAATTGCCTAACGAGTATTCGATATTGAACACCGGTTTTGTGCTCGTCGCAGATGTTCCGCCTTCTACGCCGCTCGTAGTGAAACAAGGGCCTGCTCCAAGCTTAACCTCACCATAGCCACCCAAAGGAATGATGATGTTGGCGATAAGCCTGACTGTAGTAC
>CAIJMU010000045.1 GCA_903821875.1 uncultured Spirochaetota bacterium | reverse complement strand
TGCTCCATAAGGATGACCCCGCCGCTGCGGCGGAACAGACCCGCCGCATCGACGTCCAGATCGAGGAGCTCTTCCGCTACTTCGTAAAGCCCGAGCGGCGCGTTCTTCTTGAAACAGTCAATCATGACGGTTCGATGGCCGAGGGCCTGGAAGGAACCTGCGTCAATCCTGGGCACGCCATCGAGACGGCCTGGTTCCTCATGGAGGAGGGGCGCTGGCGGGGCGACCGGGCGCTGGTGGACAGGGCGCTGCCCCTCCTTGAGTGGTCCCTGGAGCGGGGCTGGGACCGGGAGGAGGGCGGGCTCTTCTCCTTCGTCGACCTCGAGGGACGGACGCCCGCGCAGATCGAGTGGGACATGAAGTACTGGTGGCCCCACTGCGAGGCGACCTACGCCTGTCTCCTGGCCTGGGCCCTTACCGGGCAGGCGCGCTGGGAACGCTGGTTTGAAACCCTCCACGCCTACACCTGGTCGCGCTTCCCCGATCCCGTGCACGGAGAATGGTTCGGCTACCTCCGCCGCGACGGCAGCGTGGCCAATGACTACAAGGGCAACCACTACAAGGGCGCCTTCCATGTACCACGCTTCGAACTCTACGCAGGCCTCCTTCTCGACGCGCTTGCCGCGCGCGGGAGGGGATTCGATGCCTTGTCAGGGCCGGACGTCCTGCGACGCCTGGTAAAGGAGAAACCATGATAGTATGTACTGTGAATATGTTGTCACAATTGGAAGATGTACCGGCCGGGGTCCGGCGGGCAGCGTCCCTCGTCGCTGGCGCACTGCGGGATGCCCGGGAGCGGAAGCTTCCCATCCCGGCGGGAACCCATCCCCTCGGAGACCTCCAGATCATGGTAAGTGAACCCAGTCTCGGCGCCGCCTCGGCCCTGCCCTTCGAGACGCACTGCCGCAACATCGACCTCCATGTCGTCATCGAAGGCCATGAAGCCTACGAATGCGCGCGCATCGAGGACTGCCGCCTTTCCCGGGCCTACGAGGACGGGGACGATGCAGCCTTGTACGAATCCGGAGCCGCAGCGAGCCACAGGATTGTCCTGGGCCCTGGCGATGCCGTGGTATTTTTCCCCGAGGACGCCCACAAGCCCAAGATCCAGCCTGCGGGCATGCCTGTTGATATTGCCGACGCACCCGAGGGCAGCTTCCGGAAGGCTGTCGTGAAGATAGCGGTCGGCGGCGCCCAGGCACGCAAGCTGGAATAGTTCCTGCTGGAAGTACTGCGAGGGGGGGGCACATTCCAGTCCATGCTGGAATCGTCCATTCGGTAAATTCCGATAGACATCCGGGGTCAGTCCTCCCTACACTGCCGATCATGCCGAAAGACCGCAATCTCGCCCGTATTCTGGGCTTGGCGACTGCCCTGATCTGGGGACTCTCCTTTATTTCCATCAAGACAGCGGTGGGAGAGATTCCTCCCATGACCCTCGGGCTGGCGCGATTCGTCGTAGCCGTAGCCATCCTGCCCCTCATCGCGCTCGGCATGAAGCAGAAGCTTGCCGTCAGCTGGAGCGACCTTCCCCTGCTTTTCCTCGGAGGCATGGTCGGCTATACCCTCTACTTCCTCGGCGAGAACAATGGGGTCAAGCTCCTCACTTCTTCGGAAGCTTCGATACTCATCGGCACTATCCCCGTCCTGACAATGCTTGCAGAGCGGATCTTCCTCCGCACGAGATTGCCTGCGCGAGCCTACTTCGGGGCAGCGCTGTCCCTCGCCGGTGTCGTCCTCATCGTGGCACGCACCGGCGAGGCAAGCAGGGGCATCGCCGGCTGGCTCTTCATGGGACTGGCTGCGGTCTGTTGGGTCGGCTACGCCTTCCTGACCCGCGCAGTCTCGCGGATGCAGGGCCAGGTCACCATCGCCTTCTGGCAGAGTCTCTTCGGCCTCATCGGCTTCATTCCCTTCGCTATCGCGGAATCGGGACAGTGGAGGATGCCGAGTCCGATTGCCTGGCTCAACATCGCCTATCTAGGCGTATTCTGTTCGGCACTCGGCTATTGGTTCTACATCACCTCCCTCGACATCCTCGGGCCGGGGGGGGCGAGTGTCTTCATCAACCTCATCCCCGTCATCTCGGTCATCGCGGGTTTCGCCGTGCTGGGCGACCGGCTCACTGCAGGGCAGTGGGTCGGAGCCCTCGTCGCCATCGCCGGCGTCTGGCTTGCGACGACACCAGCCCGCAGGAGTCGAGGACCGGCGATCGCTGCCTGAGCCGGGCAATCAGCTCCCGAGGCCGTAGCATTTCGCTTGACAATGCCCGGAGTTCGGCAAAAATGAATCGTTGCGAAATGCCCCACTGAGGGCAGATGCAGGAGGAGTTTGCATGATCGACAAGGTCGTGAAATCGGCGGACGAGGCCATAGCCGGCATCAAGGACGGGATGACTCTCGTCGTGGGTGGCTTCGGCCTCTGCGGCATACCCGAGAACCTGATAAGCGCCCTCGTGAGGTCAGGTGTCACGGATCTCACCTGCATCTCCAACAACTGTGGCATCGACGACTGGGGACTCGGGCTCCTGTTGGGCAAGCGCCGCATCAGCAAGATGATGGCGAGTTACGTCGGCGAAAACGCGGAATTCGAGCGGCAGTACCTCTCAGGCGAGCTCGAGCTGGAGTTCGTGCCCCAGGGCACGCTGGCCGAGCGCATGCGCGCCGGAGGAGCCGGCATCCCGGCCTTCTTCACGCCTGCCAGCTATGGAACACCGCTGGCCGAAGGCAAGGAGACCCGGGAATTCGATGGTCATAACTATGTGATGGAACGAGGCATCGTAGCGGACTTCTCCATCGTGGCAGCCTGGAAGGGCGACCGCCTGGGCAACCTCGTGTACCGCAAGACGGCGCGCAACTTCAACCCGATGGCAGCCACGGCAGGGAAGATCTGCATTGTCGAGGTCGAAGAACTCGTCGAAGTGGGCGAACTCGAACCGGACCAGATCCATACACCCGGGGTCTTCGTACATAGGATGATCGTGGCCAGCCGCGAGAAGCGCATCGAGCGCCGAACCATCCGCGACCCGCAGGTCGCGCGGGAGGATAGATAAGATGCCCCTCACCCGCGACCAGATCGTCCAGCGCGCCGCCCAGGAACTCAAGGACGGCTACTATGTGAACCTCGGCATCGGCATCCCGACCATGGTGGCCAACGCCATTCCCCCGGGAGTGGAAGTGATCATCCAGTCCGAGAACGGGATCCTGGGCATGGGACCCTTTCCCCTCGACTCCGAGGTGGACGCCGACCTCATCAACGCCGGAAAGCAGACCGTCACCCTCGCTGCCGGCGCTTCCATTTTTTCCTCGGCCGACTCCTTCGGCATGATCCGTGCCGGCAAGATCGACCTGTCCATCCTTGGCGCGATGCAGGTTTCCGAGACAGGTGATATAGCCAATTGGATGATTCCCGGCCTCCTCGTCAAGGGTCCCGGCGGTGCCATGGACCTCGTCGCGGGTGCACGCCGCCTTGTGGTTACCATGGAGCACGTGTCGAAGAAGGGCGAATTCAAGATACTGGAAAAGTGTACGCTGCCCCTCACGGGCTTTGCCTGCGTGAAGCGCATCATCACCGACTACGCGGTGATGGACGTCACAGCGGCGGGGCTCAAGCTCGTGGAACTCGCCCCCGGTCATACGGCCCTGGAAGTGCAGGCCAAGACCGGGGCAAAGCTCATCATCGAGGGGAAGGTGCCCGAGATGCGACTGGCCTAGGGCAAGGGCCCGCCCGAGCCTCGGCTCGGGCGGCCAAGCCATGAACGCCCGGACGATGGAGGCTTTCCATCGTCCCCGGGCTTTTTTCAGTCCAGGTCCGCGAAGGCTGACTCCACGTCGAGGACGAAGCCAGGCACTACCCTCGATTCGATGGGGCTCCGGTCCCCGAGGCGCTCGCGGATCTCACCATTATCGTAACGCTGCGCTAGACTTCGTGAACGCTCTGAGTTGATGCCTTCCCTGCCGAGGCGGAAAACAGTAAGGCTCCAGGCTGTCGGGTCGATGACCCAGTATTCCCTGACGCCCCTGCCCTCATACAATTCGAACTTGTCCTTGAGGTCCTTTTTCGCGGTGCTGGGCGAAAGGACCTCGACGACCAGATCGGGTGCACCCCGGGCGCCGAAGTCGGTGAGCTTGCTCCGGTCGCAGAAGACGACGATGTCCGGTTCGACCACGGTGCCGATATCATCGTCCTCCTCCTGGGCCCAGGGTAGGAGGACGTTGAAGGGGGAGATATAGACCCTGCAGGGCTTGCCTCTCAGGAAGACATGCATTTCCGAGAAAATATAGCCTGTAATGCCCTGGTGCCGCCGGGTCGGGGCGGCGCTCATCGACCAGGCGATGCCGTCAATGAGTTCCCAGCGCTCGGAATCGGGCCAGGTCCGATACTGCCGATAGGTGAAGTGACCGAGGGGAGTCAGTTCGGGGTTGCCCATGCGTTCCATACCTCCACCTTACACTACGCCCCGAAAGCCTGTCAGCGATTGCGTCGTCTGGGAAATATCGTCGGGATTCGCCTCAATCCTGAGGCTTCGTTGCTTCGCCCGCCGGGGCATTCAGCGGCATTCTCGGGCGCTATTGTTGTCACGCAGAGCTACGATTCGATACTATGCCGCGGTGCCGCAGGAAAGGGCACAGCCTCGGTACCGGGGCAGCACCAAGGAGGCATGAGTGAAAGCCATCGTGACCGTCGTAGGCAGCGACAAGGTCGGCATCATCGCCAAGGTGAGCAACTTCCTCGCCGAACGCGAGATCAATATTGACGACATCAGCCAGACCGTCCTCGAGGGCAACTTCGTGATGATGATGATGGTCGACCTTTCCAGGAGCGCTGAACGCGTGGGCCAGCTCAAGGACGAGCTCGATGTCCTGGGCGAGCAGCTCGGAGTTTCCATCGCGATGATGCACGAGCGCGTTTTCAGCGCCATGCACCGCATCTAGGCCGCGCGATGCTCTTTTCCCCCTTCGAGATCAAGGAGACGGTGGACATGTTCCACCACCAGAAGCTGGACATCAGGGCAATCACCCTGGGTATATCCCTTCTCGACTGCGCCTCGCCCTCCGGCCCGGAATCGAGGCGCCGCATACGTGAAAAGCTCCTGCGGGTAGCGGGCCCCCTCGTGCGCGTCGGCCGCGAGATCGAGGCGGAGTTCGGCGTCCCCATCATCAACAAGCGCGTGTCGGTGACGCCCATCGCCCTCGTGGCGGCCGCCTCGGAGGAGGATGACTACGAGCCCTGGGCACGCACCCTCGACGAATGCGCCAAGGAACTCGGCATCGACTTCCTCGGGGGCTTTTCAGCCCTCGTGCAGAAGGGTGTAGCCAGGGGCGACCAGAATCTCATCGCCTCGATACCGAGGGCCCTGGCCAACACCGACCGGGTCTGCGCCTCGGTCAACCTCGCCAGCACCAAGAGCGGCATCAACATGGACGCTGTGCGCGAGATGGGAAAGATCATCCTCGAGGCAGCGGCCCTGACCGCCGACCGCGACGGGATCGGCTGCGCCAAGCTCGTCGTATTCTGCAACGCGCCAGAGGACAATCCCTTCATGGCCGGCGCCTTCCACGGTCCCGGAGAAGGAGACAATTGCCTCAATGTCGGCGTCTCGGGTCCCGGCGTGATAAAGGCTGCCATCGAGTCCTGCCGCGGTGCGAGCTTCGACGAGTTGGCCGAAACCATCAAGCGGACAGCCTTCAAGATCACCCGCATGGGGCAGCTGGTCGGCGGGGAGGCCGCGAAGCGCCTGGGCGTGCCCTTCGGCATCCTGGACCTCTCCCTCGCGCCGACCCCCGAGGTCGGCGATTCCGTAGCCCGCATCCTCGAGGAGATGGGCCTTGAATCCACCGGCACCCACGGCACGACTGCTGCCCTGGCGATGCTCACCGACATGGTGAAGAAGGGCGGAGTGATGGCTTCGACCCACGTCGGCGGCCTTTCCGGAGCCTTCATCCCGGTTTCCGAGGACGAGGGTATGGTGGCAGCAGTGCGCGCTGGTTCGCTGAGCCTCGACAAGCTCGAGGCGATGACCTGCGTCTGCTCCGTCGGCCTCGACATGATCGCCCTTCCGGGCGACACAAGCGCGTCGACGATCTCGGCCATCATCGCCGACGAGATGGCCATCGGCATGGTGAACAACAAGACCACCGCCGTCCGCGTCATTCCCGTGCCCGGGAAAAAGGCCGGGGACTGGGCCGAGTTCGGTGGCCTTCTCGGAGGAGCGCCCATCATGCCAGTCCACCGTTTTTCGAGCGAGGCCTTCATAGCCCGGGGAGGGCGCATCCCGGCGCCGATACACAGCTTCAGGAACTGAAAAACCGCTTGACTGAAACCCTCCCCTGCCTCGATACTCCCCCTGCCGTGGGATTCGTGGAATGCGGTGTAAATCCGCAGCGGTCCCGCCACTGTAACCGGGAATACGGTCAACTTCCCTTGCTGCCGCCAGGCGACAAGGGGCCATTGTGGTCCATCGTGATCATGAGAAGGCGTTGACGCGATAAGCGATCCGGGAGCCAGGATACCGTTCCGCGGCGTGCCTCGCGTTGTTCCTGTCCGTAAGGGCAGGGTGCGGGGCGGAACTCCGAGGACTTGAGGAAACGCGGTGGCAGCTTCCAGCTTTGGCTCTAACCAGTAGAATTTCCCTGCCCGCCTGACAAGGTCACCCCGCTCGCGGGTTGGCCAGCGTGTCTTCTTGCCCTCCTCGCCCGAGGAGGCCGCGATGCAATGCCATTCCCGAACCCGCATATTGATCGCGGGCTTAGCAGCCATTCTGGCCCTCCTTCCTCTTTCCTGGCTCCCTGCCGATGTCCTCCTTTCGGGCAGGATTGAGATCAGTGCGGAGGCCCCCCCCCGCGCGCCTGAGATCACGGCGGGCAGTACCCTGATCGACGCTAAGGCTATCGCTGCCTCAGGTGCCGCAACTCTGGGGGAGGCCATCGCGGTAGCCCCGGGGGTGGATGTCGAGGCCAAGGGAGGCTCCGGGTCGCAGTCCGTCCTGAGCATCCGGGGCTCCTCGACCAACCAGGTTCTCGTGCTTGTGGATGGGAGTCCCGTCTCCGACCCCTCGACAGGCCAGACGGACCTTGCCACCCTCGGGCTTAGCTCGGGCGATATCGAATCCATCGAGGTCCTCAGGGGCGGTGCGAGCGCCCGCTACGGTGCCGATGCCATAGGTGGGGTCGTGCTGGTTACCACCAGGAAGGCAGGGAAGCCAAGCCTGGAAATTTCCCTGTCCAACCTAACCCGCCTTCCCTTTGCCTCGGTGGAAGGCTATGGCCTCGCTGCAGTCACGAAGTCACCTGATCCCCTGGCCCTTGCCGATGGACAGGAACTCGTCCTCAGGATGGCGCTACCTCAGGGCCTGATCCTGTCCGCCGCCTTCGAGAGGGCGGGAAACGAGTATTCCTTCACTGATTCAAGCGGTGAAGTCAGGGCGCGGGACAATGCTGGATTGATGGGCGGTCGCGCCCTTGTCTCCTGGTCGGGGACGCTCTGGGGAGCTGCTGCCTCTGCTTCCCTTGAAGGCGACGCGCGGAGGCTTGGCATTCCAGGCAGCATCACTGCGCCGACACCCGAGGCGGTGGAAGAGGATGGCAATGGCCGGTTCAAGTTCTCCTGGGCCACCGATTCCTTTTTCAGCGACCACGTCGGATTCACAGCCCTGGCCTACGCCTCCCTGAAGAGCTTTGTCTATCGCGAAACCCGGGCCGAGAGCAGCGACGGGAGCGAAGCAGGTCGGCTGGGATTGGATGCGAGTTGGTCCTGGCTTGCCACGCCGGGAGCTGCAGTGGGCTTCGGCTTTTCCAGCCGCTACGAGCGCCTCCAGTCCAGCTCGATCCTCACCCTCGCCGGTTCCGTTCCCGAGCGGCTGTCAGGAGGGGTCTGGATCGAACCGCGTGTCTCGACGGGTGACTGGGACCTGGTGCCCACGGCACGAGTGGACCTGACGAGCGATTTCCCCTCGGGATTCTCCTTGTCCTTGGCGGCCGCACGAAAACTCAGTGGGGGTCTGACCCTCAGTGCCAAGGCTTCGACAGCCTATCGCGCCCCGAGCTTCGACGACCTCTATTGGCCCGCGGAAAAGGGTGTCGCGGGCAATCCCGGCCTCAGGCCCGAAACCTCCTACGGACTCGACCTGGGTCTCGAACTCGGGAGCGGCAGCCCGGGAAGCCCCGGGCTGTCGGCTACGGCGACTGCCTTCGCCCGCTACGCCCAGGATGTGATCCTCTGGCAGCCAGGCGACGACGGGGTATGGAGGCCGAGCAACTGGGGGAAGGCCCTGTATCCAGGCCTGGAGGCCACGCTCCGGACCGAACTCGGAGCCGTGGATGTGACGCTCTCGGCCACCCTGATCCACAGCATTGTTATGAGCGGTTCCATCGACCTCGCAGACGACCGCCGGGTTCCGATGCTCCCCGAGGCGGCCTTCACTCTCGCCTTGAGCCGGGATTTCGGGCCCTTTTCCACGGGTCTCTCCCTCGATTATGCGGGCCTGCGCTACCTGGGCACGGACAACCGCGCCTTTCTGCCCTCCCGCCTCGTCGCGGATGCCCATCTCCGTGTCCGTGGTTCAGGCCCCCTGTCCTTCACCATCGACGCGACCAACCTTTTAGGCGAGCGCTACCAGGAAGTCCTCGGTTACCCGGTTCCCGGTTTCTCGCTCAGGCTGACTGCCACCCTCAGACTCGACGGCGAAGCCGCCAGGAGTCGATGAATGTCTACGATGCCGCCTCTGGCGGCGAAAGGGAGTATTCGATGATAAAGCAGCAATTGGGAAGGGTCGCGGCTCCGGCCAGGGTTCCGGCAGCGACCGGCCTTGTGGCCAGGCTTTCAGCCACGGTTTTCGTCCTGGGTCTTGCCCTGCTCGGGGCTGGCTGCGACTTCGCTGGGGGCGGTGGCACGGCAGCGACCCCACACGTCTACGCGGTAGCCTCCCACAGTGGGGCCCTCTACCAGATTGACGAGGCTACCGAAAAGGTATCGGATGTCCCCCTCCTGTCGACAGGGCAGAACGCGACCGGGGAGCTCGTCTTCTACAAGGGCATCGGCTACGCCGCTGTAGCGAGCTGGAGCAATAGCGCCCCTGGCCTCTACCGCTTCGACCCCGACACGCCCTCGGCTGGAGCGACGAGGATCGGCGGGACCACAAGCGGAGCCATCAGCGCCCAGTACATCGCCTTTGCCTCCGATACCCTCGCCTACGTGACCTCCGCAGACTACAGCAAGGTCTATGGCGACGCCCTCTACTCCTTCAATCCCTCCGACCCTGCAGCAGGCCTGACCAAGGTGGCTGACCTCTCATATCCCCAGGATGTCGCGCTTGGTTCCGATAGCCGGGTCTACGTCGCGGAGAACGGAAGTGGCAAGGTTGCGCGCTTCAACGCTGCTGGAACTGCGGTGGAAACCGAGATCGCCTGCACGACGACGGGGGCGACAGGCCTGCTGGCCGGGACCTATGGCGGCAAGGCCGGGATCTTTGTGGGCAACTCAGGTCCCCTGGATGCGTCCTGGGCTTATACGAATGGCTCCATCGACTTCATCGCCGATTCCGGGACAAGCGCAATCGCTGTCGTCACAGGCCCCGTCGTCGGACGCATGGCCCTCCTGGTCAGCTCCACCCTTCTGGCCACCGGCGGCTACCCGGCAAAGACCTGGGCCATCGACCTCGGGGCCACCCAGCCCGAGGCGAAAGAAGTCCTCAACGGGGTAGCCTCCTTCGGCGGCTCCGACATCAATGTCTATGGCAATTATGCCTACATTCCCGATGGTACCAATACCGTCTACGTGTTTTCCTCGCTCGCCGGTCCAGTGACGAAGCTGACCGTGGGCAATTCCGGAGAGCTCGTCACGAACGTCGGCATCGATTACTAGGCTGGGAACGCCAGGCCGGGCGGGCAGGTCAGGCGCCCACCAGCCCAGGCGCCCAGGCCTAGCGCAGGCTGTAGGTGACCGCCATCGAAAGGTGGGCGGTCACCGCGGCCGGGTTGGGCATGGGGAAGACGGCTTCCGCGAGTGCGAGGGCCGCCTTGTCCAGGATAGCCGAACCTGAGCTCTCGCCCACGCTCGAGGACAGGAGCCCGCCGTCCTTCCCCACCTCCAGCTCGACCCGCACCGTGCCGGCCAGCGCCCTGAGCCTGGCAGCCTCGGGGTAGGCGAGGGATGAGGCCATCCTCCGAGAGACCTCGTCGAGGATGATGAGGGCGGGATCAGAGGCCTGTGCCATGCCCGATCCGGTCGCCGCCTTCGCTTCGCCCACGATGATCCTGACAATGAATTCGGCGAGATTGCCCCTCACGTAGGAGCTGGGCCTGGACTTGGCTGCCCGCGAGGGCAGGGGAACCGAAAGGTAGTGCCCACCGGTGAAGGCAGCCGCCTCCCGGAGGGCACGTTCTCCCTCGCTCGGGATTCCCTCGAGTCCAATTGTGAAGACCTTGGCCCCCAGGGCTGCTGCGGCTTTTACCGCCTCGGGGAGTCCGCTGCTGTGCGGCCCTTCCTCGGCAGCCTTGGGCGCAGCGTCCGTGAAGAGGAAGACCAGGCGGAGCCCATCCTCCGCGAAGCCGGTATCCTCGAGGGCAGCGGCAAGCCCGGCACCGACCGCTTCCCGGGCGTCGCCACCGCTTTTTGCCTGGGCCGCAGCGAGGGCCTTTGTGAAGGCACCCTCGTCATCGCCCAGTCTCGTCACCTGGGTAAGGAAGCTTTCTCCCCTGTCCTTGAAGAGCACCAGGGCAAAGCGCGGCTTCAGATCCTGGCCGAGTGAAAGTGCCGAGAACCTGGTCATTGCAATTGTCTGCTTTATTCCGGGGAAGGCCTTGGCCATCGAGACAGTCGAATCGAGGACAAACACGATGTCCAGGGGCAGGGGCGAAGCGGGAAAGCGCGGCGAGTCGAGGGAGACCTTTAGGGGAAGTGCCGGATTGGCGGGGACATCCACGACGCGGGCGCTGCCCCTCGCCGAGACCTCGAGTCGCATAGCCTTCCCTACGGGGATGCCCGCTGCCTTTGCGAAGATGCTGAAGCGCCCATCGGCGGCAGCTCTTCCGGCTAAGGAAATCCCGCTCCCCGCCCTGAGCTTCCAGGTCGCGAAGGGAACTCCGCGACCCTCCCCGTCCACCAGCTCCACGGGAATCCTGGCCTCGAAATCGAGGGCGGAAGGCGGAGCCGGCGATGAGGCGAGGTAGTCGAGGAAGGCCGGGAAGGAGGCGCTGTCATCGACTTCCACGACGCTTGGGATGACAGGGTTGGCGGTCTGGGCCGACAAGGGGAGACCTTGGCCGAGAAGGGCCATGACAAGGGCCATAAGGAGGGCCGGGAGGAAGCCTCCGTGGCGGGCAGGCAGGGATGGACGATGGATACGCACGATGTTCCGCCTCAGTGTCCGAGTTCCCTCGACCGTTTCGCCGCAGCGTCCACCGCATCCATCACAATTGAACGGAAGGCCTTGCGCTCGAGGCTGTGGATGCCTGCCATGGTGGTCCCTGCGGGGCTCGCCACGATGTCCTTGAGCTCCCCGGGATGGCGGTCGGAGCTCAGGATGATCCTGGCTGCGCCGAGGACGGTCTGGGCTGCGAACTCGTAGGCAAGTTCGCGCGACATCCCGTTGAGCACGGCTCCGTCGGCGAGGGATTCGATGAAGAGGAAGGCGAAGGCTGGTCCGGAGCCCGAGAGGGCGGTGACCGTGTCGAAGAGGCGTTCCTCCACGATCCGCGCGATTCCGGCAGTCGCGAAGAGGGCGCGCACCTCCTCGACGATCTCCTGCGGGACGGATGCGTGGGCGCAGACGGCAGTGGTCCCCGAGCCGATGGACAGGGGGAGGTTGGGCATGATGCGTACAACCTGCGGGGGATGGGGAAACCAGGCGCGCAGCGAATCCACAGGGATGCCCGCGGCCATGGAGACCAGGAGCCTGTCCGGAGGGCAGGTCGTCGCAAGGACGGGAAGCACCTCCGCCACGGCGTGGGGTTTGACCGCGAGGAGGAGCCAGTCAGACGCGGCTATGAGGGAGGCGAGGTCACTCTCGGGGGTGATGCCGAATTCCTTCGCCAGACGCTGGCCCCGTGCAGGCGTGCGGTTCCACACCGAGATGTTGCCGTATCCGATGGTCGGGCCAAGGGCCGTGAGCATCGCTTCGACGATCCGCCCTGCTCCGATGAATCCAATGCGCCTTGCCATCAATTTCCTCCGATAGTCATAGTTATGAAGATGCAGTCCCAAAGTCCCTAGTCCCTGAGGCCAAGGACCTCGTTGGAAAGTGCGCGGACCCGCGCGTGGAGTTCCCTGTCCCGGGCCAGGGACTGTCCGTAGGAGGGAAGGATCGCGTGCAGCCTGGCCTGCCATTCAGGGCTTTTGGCGCGGAGGCCGAAGCATTTTTCGATGAGCTTGATCATGGCGGGCACTGCGGTCGAGGCGCCGGGGGAGGCCCCAAGGAGCGCTGCGATGGAACCGTCGCCGGCGGAGACGACCTCGGTGCCGAATTCGAGTTTTCCTCCCCCCTTTTCCGCGTCCTTCTTGATTATCTGGACGCGCTGTCCCGCCATGGCCAGTGTCCAGTCCTCCGCCTGGGCTCCGGGCATGTACTCGCGGAGGGCCTTGAGGCGGTCCAGGGGGGACTGGAGGACCTGACCGATGAGGTAGCCGGTCAGGCCGAGGTTGCGGAGGCCGGCGGAGGCCATCACGAACATGTTGTTCGGCCTGATGGATCCTGGAAGGTCCCAATAGGATCCTTCTTTCAGGAACCTGGTCGAGAAGCCGGCGTAGGGTCCGAACAACAGGGACTTCTTTCCGCCGATGACGCGGGTATCGAGGTGGGGCACGGACATGGGAGGGGCTCCCAGGGCAGCCCTGCCGTAGACCTTGGCCTCGTGGCGCTCGACGATGGCGGGGTCCGAGCACACGAGCCACTGGCCGGAGACGGGGAAGCCGCCATAGCCCGCGGCCTCGGGGATGCGCGAGGCAAGAAGCAGCGGGAGGGCTCCACCGCCTGCGCCGAGGAAGACGAAGCGGGCCCTTGTCTCCTGGAGCTCGCCCGAGGCACGCCTGCGCGTGTGGAGCGTCCAGCTGCCGTCGCTCCCGCGGGAGAGGTCGCGGACCTCCGTGCCTGTCTCGAGGGAGAAGTTGCCGGAATCAGTCAGTGTTGTGAAGAATGCCCGGGTCAGGGAGCCGAAGTCGACGTCGCTGCCGCGGCCGATCCAGGTCGCCGCGACGCGCTCGGCGCCTTCGCGGCCGGCCATCACGAGGGGGGCCCAACCTGCGATGCGGGCGGGATCCTCGCTGAACTCCATGCCGGTAAAGAAGTGATGGGCAGCCAGGAGCCCGTGGCGGGCTTTCAGGAAGGCGAGATCCTCCTCGCCGCGCACGAAGCTCATGTGGGGGCAGGGGGCCATGAAGG
>CAIJMU010000044.1 GCA_903821875.1 uncultured Spirochaetota bacterium | reverse complement strand
TATGAGGGCGCTTTCATGGCTTCAGCGTAGCTTTCCGCCCAACCAACAAGGCGTTTCATAATCCGGCAATGAGGCCGGGTGAACGGGCATCCGCGTGCCGTTAAGGCACTGTTTTCAAGCTAGAACTCGGTACTCTCAAGTAATTCATTATTCGGTATTTATATATCCATTCCTGGCATTTGCCGAGGCTTGGCAGGAGGGGACCAAGGCAAGTCCAGATCACGACCCTTTTCAGGGGATTGCCTTGCCCCTTATTCTTTATGGTATACTGAATACAATGCAGATAGAGCTGGAAATGAGGAAGCGGGAAAGCTGCATGAGCGCCTCAAGGAGTCTGAATCTTGGATCTAAACAGCAAAGGGAAGGCCCTTCTGCAGATTGCCAACCTGTCGGAGCAGGTCTATAGACAGATCAAGCAGGACATTCTCCGGAAAGAAATCGCGCTGGGCAGCATGCTCGTGGAAAGCGAACTCTGCCTAAGGTATCAGGTCAGCAGGACACCTGTACGGGAAGCCATCCAGATGCTGAACGCGGATGGAATAGTGGAAAAGGTCAAGCATCATTCAACCAGGATCATTGCGATGTCGGAACTGGACGCGCTGCACCTGATCCAGGTGAGGACGGAGCTGGAGATCGTCGCGCTCATGGAAATAGCCCCGCATTTTACCGACGAAGACCATGCTGAGCTTATGGAGCTTCATGAACGCTGCATCCTGGCCCTGGACAGGAATGACCTCGTCGGACTTTACGAGACGGACGGGCAGTTCCATCTTGAGCTGGCCCGCCGCTCGGGCAATCCCTTTCTCCATGCGGCCTACAAGAAGATCAATTCCAAGGTACAGCTGCTACGAAGCATCGAATATTCGCAAAAAGACCGCATCATGCCCGTATTGACGATGCATGAGAGCATCCTCGATTGTCTCCGACGAGGGAACCCCGAAGGAGCGATCGGGCACATGAGGCGGCATATCCGGGCTTCCAACGATTTCATCCTGTTCCCTGGACCCGGAGACATGGAGCACAGCGATGGCCAATGAGGGGCAGCCGATGGAAAAAAGGGGGATCGGCGAGATAATCTACCACCACATAAAAAAAATGATCCTGAACAAGGAGATACTGGGAGGAGAGAGGATACCCGAGGAACAGATTGCCAAGTACTTCGAGGTCTCCCGGACGCCCATCCGCGAAGCCTTGAGGAACCTCGAGAAATACGGGCTTGTAAGGATCGTTCCCCGCCATTATGCCGAGGTCGTCAAGCTCCAGGCGGATGCTACCGAGCGGCTTGGCATCCTTAAGCTGCGCATTGACTCGCTGGCAGTCGGTCTCTGCGTCGACAACGCGACGGATGCAGATTGCGATCTGCTGGAATCGATGGCGAAGCTGATCATTGAACGCGCTGAAAGCAGGGATCTTGCCTCCGTCAACGAGAATGACAGCGCCTTCCATCTCAAGCTTGCGGAACTGAGCGGAAATCCCTTCCTCTACCAGATCGAACAACTCCTCGATGTCAACGTGCAATTGCTCAGGACTACCGTATATACCAGCGATGAGCAGGTTGCCGAGGGTCTCAAGCTGCATTTGCCCCTGGTCGAGGCTATCAGGAAGCGCGACAAGGAAGCCGCCGTAGGGCTGATCCAGCAGCATCTCAGGGATTTCTACCTGCCCGGGAAATGAGAGGTTTCCATGGCGCGATGCCGAAGCCCTGCGACGGGAGCCCTCACTTCAGCCGATACCCCACCCCCCAGACAGTTTCTATATACGCCGGTTCCGAAGGATTGACTTCGATCTTCTCGCGGATCCGCCTGACATGGACTGTGACGGTGCTGAGGTCGCCGTACCTGTCTTCGCCCCAGACCCTCGCGAAGATCTCCTCCTTGCTGAAGACCTTGCCGGGGCTGCGGAGGAGGAGAAGGAGGATGTCAAACTCCTTTCCCGCGAGCAGCGCCTCGACGCCACGGACACGGACCATGCGGCTTTCCGTGGTGACTTCCAGGTCCCGCATGCGGACTGTTTCCTTCAGTTCCGCCGGAGAGCCTCCGGTCAGGCGCCGGTAGCGCGTAATGTGTGCCTTGATCCTCGCCATGAGTTCGCCCGGGCTGAAGGGCTTCTCGACATAGTCATCGGCGCCCAGGCCCAGGCCGCGGATCTTGTCGATGTCCTCCCTGCGGGCTGAAAGGATGAGGATGGGCTTTTGCGTGCGGACCCTGAGTTGGCGGCATACCTCAAAGCCGTCGATGCCGGGAAGCATCAGGTCCAGCACGATGAGGTCCGGATCGGTGGAGAGGGCCAATTCAAGGCCCTGCGCTCCATCCAGGGCAAGATCAGCCTGCATTCCGTTGATTTCGAGGTAGTCGCGGATCAGCTCGGCTATGCTCCGGTCGTCTTCGATCACCAGTACGCGCTCTCCCATCTCAGGCTTCCCGGAGCTGTGGAAGGCGGGTGGGGAGATCCGTAGAGGGGTCGGGAATCGGCAGTTCGATCACGAAGCTGGCGCCTTCGCCCGTCCGGCTCTCCGCGCGGATCCTGCCGCCATGGGCTTCCACGATCATCCGGGCGATCGAAAGGCCGAGGCCGTGCCCTCCACCGTCCATGTTCCGTGCCTTGTCAGCGCGATAGAAGCGCTCGAAGACCAGGGGCAGGTCCTCGCTTCGGATGCCCGGGCCGTCGTCCGCAAAAACTATCTTTACAATTCCTTCTTGTACCCCTTCGGTCACCCGGAGGATGCAGGGCCCTGCGTGCCTGGCGGCGTTCTGCACGATGTTGGCAATGACCCGCTTGAGCTGGACGGCATCGAAGTCCAGATGGCAGGGGCGGGGAGCGTCCAGCTCGATACGGAGCTCCGGGAAGTCGAATGCAAGCTCGGCCAGGACTTCTCCCAGGAAGGCGGTGAAATCGAGAGCCCTGCGGTCGAGGACGACCGCACTGGTCTCGAGGCCGGAAAAAAGGGCAAGGTCATCGACCAGGCGATTCATCAACACGGCCTTGCTCCGTATGATCGCGAGGTAGCGGTCCTGCTTTTCCCTCGTGTCGGCGACTCCATCCCCAAGGCCCTCCACGTAGCCCCTGATCGCGGCGATAGGCGTGCGGAGGTCGTGGGAAATACTTGCGATCAGCTCCCTCCTTGTGTCCTCCTCCGCGACCCGCTCGACCAGGGACCGGTGGAGGCGGAGGCGCATTTCCTCGAAGGATGCCTCGACCCGCTGGAATTCGTCGATATTCTGCAAGCCCTTGCCGCAGGCGCTCCGGGCCGTCCGGGATGCTGATCCTGGCGGTGGAGAAAGATCGCCGTCCTTGATCCGCCTTGCCGCGGCTTCGAGCCTTCCCAGAGGCCGGAGGATACTCCGGGAAACCGTCCAGGAGAGGATGGCATTGGCTCCAAGCAGGAAAACCGAAAGCCCGACCAGGAAAAGCAGCCCCACGGCCGGAGGAGGTCCATGCCGGGGTAGGGCGGCTGACAGGCCCTGGACCTGATCCATGCCACGGAATGGAGACTGGGAAGGAAAGGCATTACCGAAATAGTACAATCTGAAAAACATGCCAGTCAGCATCATCATGAGTACTGGAACGGCCATCATGAAGGCGAAGGACAGGCCTATCCTTTTCTTGATCGTCATCGCTGTCCCCTGTCCTCGCCTGTAGCCTTAGAATCCGATGCCAAAACCCATGCCCATGCCTGAATGGGAAGACATCAGGCGGGGTTCGAAGGTGACAGCCCCGGACTTGATGTTTTCACGCGCTCCCGCAATGGCGAGCCTCGAGGACAGGATGGCGTCGACCAGCGAAAGCGTCATGCCACCAGCCATCACTCCCATCACGGGGAGGGCCTTGGTCATGTTGCCTGAGATCATGTAAGCCCTCATGGTGTCGCGGCTGCCCATCGCGGTACGGAGGTCTGCGGGCATAAGGTACCAGGCGCCTGCCATCGTGGCGCCCATGATACCAGCCTCCGCGACCATGAAGAGGCTGCCTTCGAGGGGCTTGCCAGTCATGAACTGTCCGAGGCCCGGGAGGGCGAAGGAAGCCATGCCTGCCCTCATCACATACATGTCAGCCTGGCGCTTCACGGAGAGGGCGTCGGAGAGCTGGGCACGCTCGGCGAGGGTCAACTCGGCGACAGTCTTGTCTTCGAGGCCGGGCACGAGGGCGAGGAGATCCTTTGCGGCGAAGGGTGGAACGAGATCCCTCATCGGCTGGGCCTGCAGTCCGGAAAACATGAGCAAGAACGCGAGGGCGGAAAAAAGGTACTTCATACACACTCCTGGGAGAATCAAAACGTGGACTGAATGTATCTCCAGCCTCTTACGAGTCCATTGCCCAATGCTTAGGAATTTCTTAACTCGTGGTGGCTGAGCCCTGGCGGCCTTCCTCATCGCTTGCCGAGGGCCTCCGATATCAGCTCCGCATGCCGCTTTACCTTCGCGATCTTGTCGTTGAAGCCCGGACCCTCGAAGCGCACCGAGGGGCCCGACATGGCCAAAGCGGCTACAACCTCGCGGCGGGCGTCCAGCACGGGGGCGGCCATCGAGGTTACGCCCTCCTCCCGCTCGCCGAGGCTCACCGTAAAGCCTGAGCGCCTGAGCTCCTCGAGGGCTTCTTCAGTGGTAAAGGGATCCCGCCTGATGAGTTCCTCGCGCCGGTCCTCCGGGAGCCAGGCGAGGAGGACCCTGCCTGCCGCGCCTCGCGTCAGGAGGTGGCGGTCTCCGACGCGGATTACGCGGCGGAGCGGCCGGGAACTCTCGACGCACTCGATGCAGACTCGTTCCTCGCCCTGCACGGCGTAGAGGCTCACCCCCTCGTCATAGATCCTGTTGAGGGCGCGCATGAGGGGGAGGGCGATCTTCCCGATGTCGAGGCCCGAGAAGCCGAGGCTGCCGATGCGGGCAGAGGAGGGTCCGAGGGAATAGCGGAGGCTGTCTGGATCGCGGGCAAGCCAGCCCCTGCCTTCCAGGGTCGCGATGATGCGCGAGGTCGTCGAGGCTGCAAGGTTGATTCGCGTGGCTATCTCGCTCTGGGAAAGTGCGAGCTGCCCAGGCGCGAAGCAGTCCAGAATATCCAGGGCTCGTTCGATCGATCGTACCGATCCTTCTTTATCCGCCATGCTTCCTCCCCGCTTTGCCCTGCGCTGTCGAGATTCCGCCAGACGGCATTAGTTTCCATCTTGTGGAATAGCGCAGGCATAATCTCGAGTCCGGCGTCGGCCTTTATCCTGTACCGGCAACAACCGTGCAATATAATTGTCTTCATCAAATACAAAGCCTGTTCACAGCTGAAGGATAGCGTGTTATGCTTTCCCCGCCTCATCCGCGCCATCGGGACTAGCGGAAGAGGTTTCCGCTAGGTGGAAGTATATACCAGCGATTCCATCTGGTGGCAAGCAGCGATATGCCTGGCTCCCATTTTCCATAGGAGGAATCCGAGGGTATGAGCGAAAAAAGACACTTCAGCCACATCATCCGTGAGAACTGGTGCAAGGGCTGCAACATCTGCGTTTCCTATTGCCCGAAGAAGGTCCTGGAACTCAGGGGGGGAAAGGTCTTCGCCGCCCGCTGGCAGGACTGCATCGGCTGCAGGATGTGTGAACTCCGCTGCCCGGATTTCGCCATCGAGATCCACGAGCGCGAGGACCAGAATGAAGTCACGCGGGACTCCGCCTCGGTGGACTACGCGCTGCCCCCGGAGGCCAACAATGCCTGAGATCAAGAACACGTCCCGGAAGATCGTGAAGCTGATGCAGGGCAACGAAGCCTGCACGATCGGCGCCCTCGCCGCAGGCCTCGATTTCTACGCGGGCTACCCGATCACGCCCTCGACTGAAATTGCTGAGATCTGCGCCGAGGAGCTTCCCAAGGTGGGCGGCCGCTTCATCCAGATGGAAGACGAGATAGGATCAATTGCCGCGATCATCGGGGCCTCCCTGACGGGGCGCAAGACGATGACAGCCACCTCCGGCCCCGGCTTTTCCCTCATGCAGGAGCTTATCGGCTACGCTGCCCTCTGCGAGATCCCGATCGTCATAGTCAACGTGATGCGCGTCGGCCCCTCAACGGGCATGCCGACCTCCACGGCGCAGGGCGACGTCATGCAGGCCCGCTGGGGCACGCACGGCGACCATCCCATCATCGCGCTGGCCCCCGGCAATGTCCGCGAGTGCTTCGACCTCACCCTGCGCGCCTTCGACCTCGCCGAGAAATACCGCGTCCCTGTCATCGTCCTCACCGACGAGGTCATCGGCCACATGCGCGAGAAGGTGGAGCTTCCCGAACCCCGCAGCATCCATCCGCTGAAGCGCAAGGCGCCCTCTTCCCGCGCGGGCTACAAGCCCTACGCGGCCGATCCCGAGGGTGGGGTGCCACTGATGGCGCCCTTCGGCGAAGGCTACCGCTGGCACGTCACGGGCCTTTACCACGATGAATCGGGTTTCCCGACCCAGAAGCCGGCAGTGGCCGACACCCTCATCCGGAGGCTCCAGAAAAAGGTCGACCTCAACGTCGACGACATCTGCGAGTATGCGTCTGAAAGCCTCGACGACTGCGAAGTGGCGGTCGTTTCCTTCGGCTCCTCCGCGATGTCGGCCCTCTCGGCTGTCCGGCGCGCGCGCACGGAGGGCATCAAGGCGGGCTTCCTCCGCCTGAAGACCCTCTGGCCCTTCCCCGAGAAGGTCGTCGCCTCGCTTGGAAGCCATGCAAAGCGGGTCATCGTCGCCGAGATGAACCTCGGCCAGGTCGCCCTCGAGGTTGAACGAATAATTGGTACTACATCCGGGGGCAGGTCGAAGGTCGAGCGCCTCGGCAAGGTCAACGGGGAGCTCTTCCATCCGGAAGAAGTCTTCAACGCAATCAGGGGGAACACGTAATGCCCGCCCTCGACTATTTCCGCAAGGAACGCCTGCCCCACATCTGGTGCCCGGGCTGCGGCCACGGTGCCATCACCGGAGCCCTCGTGCGCGCCATCGAGAAGCTCCGCATCGACAAGAACAAGGTCGTCATAGTCAGCGGTATCGGCTGCTCATCGCGGGCCGTCGGCTACCTCGATTTCGACACCCTGCACACGGCCCACGGACGCGCCCTGGCCTACGCGACGGGCATCAAGCTCTCGCGGCCGGAGCTCCACGTCATCGTGATGACCGGCGACGGCGACTGCACGGCCATCGGCGGCAACCACTTCATCCACGCTGCCCGCAGGAACATAGGTATTACGACGATCATCATGAACAACGAGATCTACGGCATGACCAGCGGACAGTACTCGCCGATGACGCCCAAGGGCATGCTCGGCACGACTGCACCCTATGGCAACCTCGAGCGCCCCTTCGACCTCTGCAAGCTGGCCATCGCTTCAGGCGCCACCTATGTAGCCCGAGGCACTGCCTACCACGTTCCCCTCACGATTGACATCATCGAGAAGGCCCTCCTGAATCCCGGCTTCTCCGTGGTCGAGGCCATCTCGGGCTGCCCCACTTATTTCGGCCGGAAGAACAAGATCGGAGGAGCGGTGGAGATGCTCGACTGGATCAAGGACTCCACGATCAATGTAAAGGCCGCTGCCGTCCTGCCGCCGGAAAAGGTCGCGGGCAAGGTCCTCATCGGGGAACTCCACAGCGCTCCCGAGGCCGAGTACGCGGCGCTCTACATGGAGCTCATCGGCCGTGTACAACGCCGCTACGACGACTACATCGGGGAGGTTCGCGAATGCGCGTCGAATTCAGACTGAGCGGCTCTGGCGGCCAGGGTCTCCTCCTGGCGGGCATCGTCCTGGCCGAAGCGGCCATCCGCGAGGGCAAGAACGCGGTGCAGACCCAGAGCTACGGTCCCGAGGCCCGGGGCGGTTCGAGCAAGGCCGAGGTCGTCATCTCCGAGAGCGACATCGACTATCCCAAGGCTACCGACCCGGACTTCCTCCTGGCACTTACCCAGGAAGCCTACAGTACCTACGGGCCCCTCATGGGGAAGGGACTCATCATAATTGATTCTTCCGTGGAGACTGATCCGGATATCAGGGCGCGCACTGTCTGTCTGCCCATCCTCGAGACGGCGGCTACGAAGGTCGGCAAGAAGGTCGTGGCCAACATCGTGGCGCTCGGCGTCCTGGGCGGGCTTTCGGGCGTAGCGAGCGCAGCCACGCTGGCGGATGCCGTGCGCGAACGCGTGCCCAAGGGAACCGAGGAACTCAATGTAAAGGCTCTGGAGGCGGGGCTTGCACTTGCTGCCTCGTCCAAGTAATATCAATAAAATATGGACGACACAGAAGGCCTGAAGAAGGCGAACGAAACCTGGGAATCCAGCCTGGCTAAAAGCCTTGCGAAATTCCCCGAGCGCTCTGAGAGATTCGTCACTGGTTCCAAGGTTCCGGTGAAGCGTCTCTACACTCCCCTCGATACGAAGCGGGACTATGTAGGCACGCTCGGATTTCCCGGCGAATATCCATACACGCGCGGTGTGCAGAATACGATGTACCGCAGCCGCTTCTGGACCATGCGACAGTACGCCGGTTTCGGCACCGCCGAAGAATCGAACGCGAGATACAAATTCCTTTTGGCCCAGGGCCAGACGGGACTTTCCATCGCCTTCGACCTGCCGACCCAGATCGGCTACGACTCGGACCACGCCCTGGCGGCTGGGGAGGTCGGGAAGGTCGGTGTCGCTGTCGACTCGCTCGCCGACATGGAAATCCTCTTCGACGGGATTCCCCTCGACAAGGTCTCGACCTCGATGACCATCAACGCGCCGGCAGCCGTACTCCTGGCGATGTACGTCGCAGTGGCGGAGAAGCAGGGCGTCGCAGCGACGGCCCTCAACGGCACCATCCAGAACGACATCCTGAAAGAGTATGTGGCACGAGGCACCTATATATATCCGCCTGCTCCCTCGATGCGCCTGATCACCGACATCTTCGCCTGGTGTGCCACGGAAGTTCCTAATTGGAACACGATTTCCATCTCCGGTTACCACATCCGCGAGGCGGGATCGACAGCCGTGCAGGAGGTGGCTTTTACGCTCGCCGACGGCATTGCCTATGTTGAAGCCGCGATGAAGGCCGGCCTCGACATCGACGACTTCGGGCCCCGCCTGTCCTTCTTTTTCAACGCCCACAATGAGCTCTTCGAGGAAGTGGCCAAGTACCGCGCTGCGCGGCGCGTCTGGGCCAAGGTCATGAAGGAGCGCTTCGGAGCGAAGAACCCCAAATCGCTGATGCTCCGCTTCCACACCCAGACAGGGGGCTCCACACTCACGGCCCAGCAGCCCGAGAACAATGTCGTCCGCGTGACCCTCCAGGCCCTCGCAGCCGTGCTCGGTGGCACGCAGTCACTTCATACCAATTCCAGGGACGAGGCCCTCGCCCTGCCGACCGAGGACTCGGTCCGTATCGCCCTCCGAACCCAGCAGATCATCGCCCACGAATCTGGCGTCGCCGAAACCGTCGATCCCCTGGCTGGCTCCTATTACGTGGAGAGCCTCACCGACACGATCGAGAAGGAAGTCTTCGCCTACCTCGGCCGTATCGACGCGCTCGGCGGGGCAGTCAAGGCCATCGAGCAGGGCTACATCCAGAAAGAGATCCAGGACGCCGCCTATTCGTACCAACTGGAGATAGAGAAGGACGAGCGGGTCATTGTCGGCCTCAACAAATTCCAGGTCAAGGAGGGGCCGCCCAAGGGCCTACTCCGCGTCGATCCAGAGGTCGGCCGCCGGCAGGTGGCCAAGATCGCGGCGGTCAAGGAAAGCCGGGATGGCGCGCGCGTTCAAAGGGCCCTCGCCGCCCTCGAAACCGCCGCGAAGGGAACAGACAACCTCATGCCCCTCATCCTCGAAGCCGTGCGCTCCTATGCCACCTTGGGCGAGATCTCCGATGTGCTGCGGCTCGTTTTCGGCGAATACCGACAGTCGGCGATGTTCTGATGGGAGTAATCATGGATCGGAAGATACGCGTTCTTGTCGCCAAACCCGGCCTCGATGGCCATGACCGCGGGGCGAAGGTCATCGCACGCGCCCTGCGGGATGACGGCATGGAGGTCATCTACACCGGGCTCCGCCAGACCCCCGAGCAGATTGTTTCTGCAGCTATCCAGGAGGATGCCGACGTAGTTGCACTCTCCATACTTTCGGGTGCGCATAACCACCTCTTTCCGAGGGTGACGGAGTTGCTCGCCGCCAAGGGCTCAGGCGATGTCCTGGTCATCGGGGGCGGTGTGATTCCCGAGGAGGACATCGACTTCCTCAAGTCCAAGGGCGTCGCAGCCATTTTCGGGCCGGGCACCACGACGAGGACAACCATCGATTTCATCCGCTCCAACCTCAAGCGCTGAGTCGGCGTATCGATGTGAAGCCTCCGGATGTTCCAGCGGGCAGTGCAGGTCCCATTCCAGTCGGGCCCCCGTCGCAGGTGGCGTCCGATCCCGGCGCTGCTGCCCGCGGCAGCGCTGCTGCCAGGGACGAGGCTGCACGCGTAGCCGGGGGGGACGCACGAAGCATCGCCCGCCTTATATCCCGGCTTGAAAACAGGGACCCCACCGCTGTCGAAGTGATGCGAGCCCTCGTGGGCCGCGTAGGCCGCGCCCGGACGGTCGGCCTCACCGGTCCGCCCGGATCGGGCAAGAGCACCCTCGCCGACCAGTTGATCCGCATACTCCGGAATCGCGGTTTCAGGGTAGGCGTCATCGCCGTCGATCCCTCGAGTCCCTTCTCGGGCGGGGCCATCCTCGGCGACCGGCTGCGCATGCAGGAGCACTCGACCGACGAGGGTGTCTTCATGCGGAGCCTTGCCTCGCGGGGGCAGCTCGGGGGCCTGTCGCGGGCCACCAGGGCCGCCACCCGCGTGCTCGAGGCAGCGGGCTACGATTTCATCATAATTGAGACAGTCGGCGTGGGGCAGTCGGAAGTCGACATCGTGGGGGCTGCGGACACCGTCGTCCTCGTCTCCGTGCCGGGCCTCGGGGACGACATCCAGATGATCAAGGCCGGCATCATGGAGATCGGCGACATCTTCGTGGTCAACAAGGCCGACCGCGACGGCGCCGACCGGGTGGTCCGCGAGATCCGTTCCATGCTGGAGACAGCCTGGGCTATCGCCTCCGGCGCGCGGACGCGGGTTCCCGACACCCTGGCATCCCACCACGGCGCTGCTGCCCTGGGTGCCTTCACTGCGTCGGCGGGCTTCACTGCGTCGGCAGGCTTCGCTGCTGCGCCGGGCTCCGCACTCGACGGAACCGGGCACCCGGTCCTGCCGCCGGTGCTCAAGACGGTGGCCGAGACGGGGGAGGGCTGCGAGGCCCTCGTCGATGCGATGCTCGCGCATCACGATGGCCTCGAGGACAGCGGCCGCATCGAAGAGCGCAGGCTCGCGGCAGCCAGGGCCGAGCTGCGTGACCTGGTGCATCTCCGCATCGCGGAGAGCCTCGCCAGCGGTCCAGGTGCCGCCCTCGAGGGCCAGCTGGCCGCAGAGGTCGCCGCCCGCTCCCGGGATGCCTGGGAAGCGGCCGATCTCCTTTTCAAAGGCTTGTCCAAGGGAGGCTTTTCATGAGGATACTGAAGATCGACCACGTCGGGATCGCGGCCGAGAGCATGGAGGGGAGCCTCGCTGTCTTCGAGGGCCTTCTGGGCCTGGATTGTGCGGGCACCGAGACGGTCGCGGAGCAGAAGGTCAGGACCACCTTCCTTCCTGTCGGCGACTCCGAGCTGGAACTCCTCGAAACCACCGATCCTGAAGGACCAATTGGTAAATTCATAGCTGCGAAGGGTCAGGGTTTCCAGCACATCGCCTTCCGGGTCGAGGACCTCGACGGAGCCCTCGCGGAGCTCAAGGCCAAGGGCGTGCGCCTCATCGACGAGGTCCCGAGGAAGGGCGCGGGTGGCGCCAGGATAGCCTTTATCCATCCCAAGGCGACGGCCGGTGTGCTTGTCGAATTGTGTGAGCGGCCTTGAAGTGTCTTTACGCGTCTTGAAGCAGGTCAAAGGGATAGGGCATGATGATATTTGACGCTATTGTGTCAATAAGGCAGGGGGAGCCATGGACGAGAAACTGAAGAAGCTTGAGGCACATCGCGCCAGGATGCTTGCAGGAGGCGGACCGAAGCGTGTTGCAGCCCAGCACGAGCGGGGCAAGGGCACTGCCCGCGAACGCATCGATGCCCTCCTCGATCCACACTCCTTCCAGGAGACCGACGTCTTCGTCGAGCACCGCTCGGTCGAACTCGGAATGGACGAGGTCGAGGCTCCGGGCGAGGGTGTCGTCACCGGCTTTGGCACGGTGGAGGGGCGCACCGTCTGCGTCTTCGCGCAGGATTTCACGGTGATCGGTGGCTCCCTCGGCGAGATGCACGCAGCCAAGATCACCAAGGCCATGGACAACGCCATACGGATGGGTGTCCCCCTGATCGGCATCAACGACTCGGGCGGCGCGCGCATCCAGGAGGGCATCGATGCCCTGCGCGGCTACGGGGACATTTTCTTCCGCAATGTGAAGGCCTCGGGCGTAATCCCCCAGATCTCTGTCATCATGGGGCCCTGCGCAGGCGGGGCAGTCTACTCCCCGGCCCTCACCGACTTCACCTTCATGACCGACAAGATCGCCAACATGTTCATCACCGGTCCCCAGGTCATCAAGGCCGTCACCGGCGAGGATGTCACGGGCGAGGCCCTCGGTGGCGCCACCGTCCACTCGGCAACGAGCGGCGTGTCCTCCTTCATGTATCCCGACGAGGCTTCGACCCTGGCTGGCATCCGGAGGCTCCTGTCCTTCCTGCCCCAGAACAACATCGAGGATGCGCCTCTCCGCGATGTCGGGGACAGCCCCTCGCGCAGCGACCAGGGCCTCGTGACCCTGATGCCCGACAAGCCCAACAAGCCCTATGACGTGCGGGATGTCATCACCAAGATCTTCGACGGAGCCCCCGGAGAAGCCGGTGATTTCATGGAAGTGCAGTCGATGTACGCAATGAACATAGTTGTGGGCTTTGCGCGGCTCGAGGGCAGGTCGGTCGGCATCATCGCCAACCAGCCCAAGGTCATGGCCGGCGTCCTGGACATCAACGCCTCGGACAAGGCCGCCCACTTCATCCGCTTCTGCGACTCCTTCAACATTCCGATCGTGACCCTCACCGATACCTCGGGCTACCTCCCGGGCGTCGGCCAGGAACACGGCGGCGTCATCCGCCACGGCGCGAAGCTCCTCTACGCCTACTCCGAGGCAACTGTCCCGAAGCTGACCGTCATAACCAGGAAGGCCTATGGAGGAGCCTATATCGCCATGTGTTCGCGCCACCTCGGCGCCGACATGGTCTACGCCTGGCCCACCGCCGAAATCGCCGTGATGGGACCGGAGGGCGCGGCCAACATCATCTTCAAGAAGGAGATCGAGGAGGCTGCAGACCCCGCTGCAGCCCGCGCTGCCAAGATCGAGGAATACAAGGAAGCCTTCGCCAATCCCTACAAGGCCGCGCGGAGAGGCTACGTCGACGACGTGATCGACCCCGCCGAGACGAGGCCGCGCCTTGCCGCTGCCCTCCGCATGCTCGCAGGCAAGCGCGAGGCCCAGAGCCCGCGCAAGCACGGCAACATGCCCGTATGAAAGCCCTGGCAGCGAGGAGCGCATGATGGAAAGCTGGCCTTGGTACTATTGGCTCATAGCTGTCGCCATGCTCGGCGCCGCGTGGCAGCTCCGGAAGAAGTCCGACCGCGCGAAGGCAGAGGTCCTCGGGATGGGAACTGGGGAGGGAGAGCCCACTGGCTCAGCGACCCCCGCAACCTCCGGCGGCAAAGCAGTGGCCTCCCAATCCTCCCCGGATGACGCTCTTCTTGTGGCAATCATCGCAGCGGCTGTGTCCGCGGCGAGCGGGCTTGCGCCCGACAAGTTCCGCATTACCAACATCGCCGCGGCCCAGGGCCTCGGTGGATTCAATACCCCTGTATGGTCCTGGGCCGACCGCCTCGCCCGCGCCTACCAGAAATAACGAAGGAGACAACTGCATGAAACGATACCGCATCAGCGTGAATGGTCAGAGTTATGATGTTCAGGTAGAGGAGGTCGGGGGCGCGGCTGCCGCCTCTGCGCCGCATGCCGCTGCATCCCAGGCGGCTGCCCCCCAGGCCGCCCCTTCCTCTTCTCCGAATGCGCCCGCCGCGACTGCCCCGCTTGCCAGCGCTGGCTCGGCCCAGGTCAAGGCGCCCATGCCTGGCACGGTCATGGCCTTTCGGGTAGCCGTAGGCCAGGCTGTCAGGAAGGGAGAGGTCCTCCTCATCCTCGAGGCCATGAAAATGGAAAACGAGATCGTCAGCCCCCAGGATGGGACGGTTGCCTCGCTTGGGGTGGCCGAGGGAGCCTCGGTGAACACGGGGGATCTCCTCGTCAGCCTCTCATAGGACCCGCCGGAGCCGGGAGCGCTGTCGAAAGCCTGGCAGATACCGGAGTGGACAGGTCGCTTCGCAGCCGATATTCTAGATACCGATGGCACACCGACCAGGGCATGGGCTGGTTACAGCCTCTGCCTGTCTCCTCTGGCTCGCCTCTGCGGCCTCCCTGGGGGCCCTGCCACCGGCTAGGCTGCCGGTCAGGGTAGGTGTCCCTGAGACCTTGATGAACCAGGGTCCCAGCCTCGAACGGCCCCTATCCTTCGTTGAAAGTGTCGGAATCAATGGGATTGCCCCCTCCGGGCGGCAGGGCTTTGCGCCTTCGGACCTTTCGGACAGGGTTCTCGTGCTCTGCTGGCACACCTTTCTCGGTGCCCCTGACATCAACACCGACCTTTCCCTCGCCAAATTCGGCGCTCAACTCGATACCATCAAGGCCCTGGGCTACCGCTTTATCACGATCGACAGGGTATTGGCCGGCGACATCAGCGGACGGATGAACATAGCAGTGACCATCGACGACGGCCACCGGACCGTTCCGAGGGCTATCGAGCGTGTGCTCGTCCCGAGGGGAATCGTCCCGACCCTCTTTGTCTATCCCGCCGTCCTCGGAACCACTGACTTCTCGATGTCCGATACAGTCCTGGCACAGCTGGTGGCTACGGGGATCCCCGTAGGGGCGCACGGCTATCACCATCTCTACGTGAACGAGGCGCTTTTCAGGTCCCAGCCTGAGGTGTTCATGAAGGAGATCTACAAGTCCAAGGCACGGGCGGAGGGCCTTTCGGGGCGCTTTGTCCTGGTCTATGCCTATCCCTACGGCTCCTATTCTCCCCGCACGGAGGATGAGGTCGAAAAAGCGGGCTTCGCTGCAGCCTTCGCCGTCAAGCCTGGCTTTGTGTATGCAAACCCCGGCCTCAACGATACCTTCGCCCTTCCCCGACTTGTCGTAACCCATGACAATTGGGCCGACATCCTCCAGCTTCTCCAGAGGAACGCGGCGCTCCCATAGGCGCGCCGAGGCGGCACCCCTTCAGACTTCAGCCTGATGTGCCGATCATCGAGGGTAGGGAAGACCGATCTGCCCGCAGGTCGGCCGCTGACCCGGGAAGGTCACCGTGAAGATAGCTGCCATTGGCTCGCGAGAAGACACGAAACAGCTCGTTCCCATCCTCAGGGTCCTCAAGGACCTGGGCATTCCCGCCTATGCGCTATCCTTCACCGAAGACTGGATCAGGCTCGAGCGGAAGAAGATCCAGGGCTATGTCGAGGCGGCAGATCATTACATCATTGTCTCGGATGCCCATAGCCTGTCCTCTACCTGGTTCGGCTTTGCGGTCGGCAGCGCGGCCGCCCTGATCCACGGTTGCTCCCTCTTCAGGGTCGATCCTTCATGGGAACCTCCCCCCTACCTTCGCGGCTTCCCGGTTTTCGAGGATCTCGATGAACTGCGCGCCTTCTTCACGGTGAAGCACGAGGAATGGGGGATGGAAGATGCCAGGCTCGCCTCCCGCGCTGCCCTTCTCGAACTCGGCATCTCCTACCATGCCGACGCCCTTTCCAGCAGCGTTGCCGACGGTGACATCCACGCGGTTGAACTTTTCCTCGAATCGGGTTTCAACTCCAACTCGCGCGACAAGCACGGTGTGCCCCTGATCTGCCTCGCTACGCGCCACCGTCGCCTGGGCGTGGTCAAGCTCCTCCTCGAGCGGGGTGCGACAATCAATGAGCGCAGCGAGGACCGCGGCTACACCGCTCTCATGGAGGCAGCCAAGTCTGGACCAGCTGCACAGGTAGCCTTCTTTCTTGCCAAGGGATCAGATCCCAACATCGAGAGCAAGGACGGGCAAACTGCCCTTGTCATCGCCGTGGGTCGCCAGGATCTCGAGAGCTGCCGCCTTCTCCTTGAGCACGGTGCCGACCCTGACCGGGCCGACAAGCTTGGCATGTCTGCCCGGACCTACGCCAAGCTCTTCAAGCTCGCAGCCTTCAAGGAATTGTTCGACTCCTATCCGCCGATCGAGCCGGAGTGAGCCGCGCAGGCTGGCCCTTCGCAGCCATGGAGGAGGCCATGCCTTAAGCCCTCGTCACCCTGCCCCTCGCGAGCGAAGAAAAGACTCCGAAGACGCAGAGGACGGCTGAAATCACAAAGGCCAGGTGGAAGGCCGACATGAAGGGAAGGATCGTCTCGGTTCCTATGGCCTTGTTTCCCAGGAAGAGGGAAAACAGTACCAAGGCTATGCCCATGGAAGCCGACATTCCGACAACCCTCATCGTGGAGAGGGTCGCGCTGGCGACGCTGAGGTGCCGATGCTCGACTGCTCCCATCACCGCGTTCGTGTTGGGCGAGGAGAAGAGGGCAAAACCGAGGCCGAGGCTTACGAGGGCGGCAATGATCAGCGGCAGCGGTGAATCGACGCCGATAGAGGCCAGCACAGCCAGCCCCAGCGCGGTCAGCAGCATGCCGGCTGAGGCCAGGAAGCGCGGCTCCACACGGTCCGAGAGCCTTCCGGTGAGGGGGGAGAAGACAGCCATGAGTACGGGCTGTACCATCATCACGAGGCCCGCGTTCTGTGGCGGCATGCCGCGCACTACCTCAAGGTAGAGGCTGAGGAAAAAGCCGACCGAAAAGGTGGCCCCATAGCTGAACAAGGCGGCGAGGTTGGAGAGGGCAAAGACCCGGTTGCCCTTGAAGATTCCCAGATCGAGAAGAGGGTGTCGATGCGCCCGTTCCCAGTACACAAAGGCCACCAAGGCGGCGATGCCGGCAATGAGAAGGACTATCCCACGGACTCCGGGCAGGGCAGAAAAACCGATGAGGAGGGCCGAGAGGCCGAGGGCGTAGATGACCGTGCCCTGCCAGTCGATGGGCTCTCCCTTGGCAATCTGCCATTCACCCTTGAGAAAGATGCCGACGAGGACGAGGACAAGGACGGCGAGGACTCCGTGGATCAGGAAGAGTCCACGCCAGCCCAGATAGGCAGTGAGGAAGCCGCCCAGGAAGGGCCCGGCCGACAAACCCAGGTAGGTCGCCGAGACGATGATGCCCAGGACGCGGCCCCGCTGTTCGGGCGGATAGACAGCGACGACGAGGGTCGAGGCTGTCGGGGCGATCATCGAGGCACCGAGGCCGGAAAAGGCGCGCATCGCGATGAGGAAGGCCCCACCGGGGGCGATGCTCGACAGGATGGCACCAATTGCGTTGATCGCCATGCCCAGGGCGTAGAGCCTCTTCCGCCCGAAGATGTCCCCGAGGCGACCCATGGGCAGCAGAAATGCTGCCGAGCCCAGCACAAAGGCAGTGGTCACCCAGTTGAGTTCGAGTCCCCCGAGCCCCAGGGCCTTGCCGAGTGGTGGCAGGGCGACATTGACCGAGGAATTGGCGAAGCTGCCCATGAAGGCGCCCAGTGTGGCTATCAGAAGTACCATGGCAGGAGTTACCTGCTTTGCGCCGGTCTTGGTCGTTTCGGACATGTCCCTTCCTTGATGGGTAAAAGCCTACCCTAAGTGGCCTCCCTCTGTCGTCCACGCGCCCGGGATCGGGGGGGCGCGCGGGGCATCGAAGGCTGACGGTGGGCTGCGATCCATGCGACAAATGCTGAGCGTTCGCCCAGGGTGGCAGCTATCCGCGCCAGGGTGGCTCCCGCCCCCAGACCAAAGGAGCCCGCCCATGGCCAAGGCCAAAGATACGGAAATACTCATTATTAAGGACGGAGCCTTGGACCTCGTGCCGGGAGTCTTCCGGAGCCTTTGGCCGGAGGGCTATCGTCCCCTCGTCATCGCCGACCGGAATACCTGGGCTATAGCCGGGCCTGCACTCCAGGCAGGGCTTGAAGCCGAGGGGCTGCACCCGGTTGAAGGCTTCCTGATTCCGGGACAGCTGACAGCCCGGGGGGAGTCGGAGGTCTACGCCGACGACCTTTCCGTAGCGCGGGTCCGGGCCCTCCTTGAGGGCAATGACCAGATAGGCATTTCCCTTGGCTCGGGTACCATCAACGATATCGTAAAGCGGGCTTCCTTCGAATGCGGAAAGCGCTATCTCTCAATTCCCACGGCGCCTTCGGTAGACGGTTATACCTCCTTCGGGGCATCGATCACGGTGGGCGGCTTTAAGCGCACCCTTCCCTGTCCTGCGCCACTCGCCGTGGTGGCGGACAGCATCATCCTCCGTGAGGCACCCTATCCGATGATCGCCTCTGGCTACGGTGACCTGGCAGCCAAAGTCACCGCTGGAGCTGATTGGCTCATCGCTGACGCTCTCGGCGTGCAGGCCATCGATAGGGAAGTCTGGTCCATGGTCCAGGACAATCTCAGGGAAGAACTTGCGACTCCGGCCAAGGTCGCCTCCCGGGACGCGGTGGCTGTGGAAGGGATTTTTTCTGGCCTCATTGCCACGGGCCTGGCCATGCAACAGCTCCAGGATTCTCGTCCTGCCAGCGGCGCGGACCACCTCTTCAGCCACGCCTGGGAAATGGGAAAGCTCGCTACCCACCGGCCGCATGCCTCCCATGGCTTCATGGTGGCTGTAGGCAGCCTGGTCAGCACCGCCATCATGACTGAGATGCTCAAACTGGAGGTCAGGGACCTGAGAGGGTTCTTTGAGGGAGCGCCCCGGCTGGCCTGGGAGGGGAGGAAGGCCCAGCTCAGCTCCTTTTTCGGCGGAAGTCCGGGACTACAGGAGAGCCTGGAGATATGCAGGCTGAAGCATCTGGAGGGCCCTGCACTGGCTGAAAGACGCGCCTCCATCCTGGACGGCTGGGACCGCGTGCGCGCGGTCGTCGAGCGGCAGATCCTTCCCTTCGAGCTCCTCAGGTCCATGTTCAAGACCGTAGGGGCACCGATCGAGGCCAGTGACATCGACCTGACCCGGGATGAGTTCAGGCGCGGGATCCACCATGCGCAGATGATCCGCACCCGGTATACGGTCCTCGACTACCTCTACGAGATCGGAGCCCTCGATTCGATCTGCTCGATCATCCTGGATGGGCGGACGTATTTCAGGGGCTTTGCATAGTTTCTTGCCGACCGCCCAGTCCCGGTTATTTTGCTTTACAATATCCTGAAAGGAACCTAGCCTCGCTATGAGCTGGGAGGCTCGTAAAACAGATGGATCAGAACCAGAAAACACAGAAGGACATCGGGGAAGCCCCCGCGGGTCTGGGCAGCGTAGAGGCCGCCGGCCCGACTGGGAGACCCTCCCTTCAGTCCTCCGATCTTCCCAAGTACATCGATCACACGCTTCTGAAGCCCGAGGCTACAGCGGACCAGGTGGACACGCTCTGCGATGAGGCAGCGCAGCACCACTTCTACTCGGTCTGCGTCAACTCGAGCTGGGTCGGGCACTGCGCCAGAAGGCTCGCTGGCAGCGGAGTACATGTCTGCTCCGTCGTCGGCTTTCCCCTCGGTGCCATGGACTCCAAGGCCAAGGCCTTCGAGGCGCGCACGGCCATCGAGAACGGCGCAGCCGAGATAGACATGGTCATCAATGTCGGCGCCCTGAAGGGCAAGGACTACACGAGCGTCCGGGATGACATGCTTTCGGTGCGGAATGCCTGCAAGAAAGGCATAGTGCTGAAGGTCATAATTGAAACATGCCTGCTTTCCGACGAGGAAAAGGTCCTTGTCTGCCAGATGGCCAAGGAAACAGGCGCCGATTTCGTGAAGACCTCGACGGGCTTCAATAAAAGTGGCGCCACCGTGGCGGACATCGTCCTCATGCGGCAGACCGTGGGGCCGAAGATGGGCGTCAAGGCTTCGGGCGGCGTCCGGAGCTTCGAGGATGCGGCGCTGATGATCGCCGCTGGAGCCACGAGGCTTGGCACCAGCTCTGGTGTCCTCATCATCAGCGGCCAGAAGAGTACTTCGAACTACTGACAGGAGCTTGCATTGGAGCCCCCACCAGGGCAGTCATCAGAGGATCGCCGCGATCCTCTGGTGGCAGGTTCCTGGACCTGGCCTCGCCGGAGCTCATCAGAGGCTAACTGTCTTTCTGATTGAAATAATGAGCAAAAAAGCCTATTATCTCAATCAATGCGATTTGACGAGCTCCTAAGCCAGTGCGGAACCCTCCCCTGGTTCGACTACCAGACCGTCCTCCTCCTCTTTCCGGAGGGGGAGGAGTCGGTGCGGACCTCCCTGTATCGGCATAGGCGAGGCGGGCGCGTCATCGAACTCCGTCGCGGCTTCTATGCCTTTGCTGAACGCTACCGGCCCAGCAGTCTGCCAGCTCCCGCCCTCGCTGGCATCCTCCACGCCCCCTCTTATCTCTCAGAACTCTGGGCCCTCTCCTGGCATGGCATCATCCCGGAGAAGGCAGTAATAATGACAAGCGTGAGCCCGAAGCCTCCTGCCACCTACGACAACGCCTTCGGCTCCTATCGATATCGAAGCATCAAGCAGGCGCTATTCTGGGGTTACAAAAAGGAGAGTATCGTGGGTGCGGATGTACGCATCGCGACCCCCGAAAAGGCCCTTATCGACCTCTGGCATCTCGAACACGGCGAGTGGGATGAAGAGCGCCTTGAGTCCATGCGCATCGAAACCCGCGCCCTCGATGTAGCCCAGGTCGCAGCCCATGCACGTCGCAGCGGCTCGCCCCGGCTACTGAGGGCTGCTTCAGCCCTTGCCAGACTCGCCTCCTCATCGATGGAAGGGGACGAGCAGCTATGAAGGACGAAGCCCTCGAACTCGCACAACGCGAAGGCGATCCCCTTCGCAGGCTCAACATCCTCAGGGAGTACATTCAGGCCTTCGCCCTCCGTAGCCTGCACGAATCGCGGGCCTTTGAGTGCCTTTCCTTCGTGGGCGGTACCGCCCTCCGCTTTGTCTACGACCTTCCCCGCTGGTCAGAGGACCTTGATTTCTCCATGGAATCAGCCGCTGGCTACTCCCCCCGGGACTGGCTTTCAAAACTCAAGCGCGACCTCGCTTTTTCGGGCTTTGAAGCCGACATTACCTGGAACGAGAGGAAGGCTGTCCATACTGCATGGATCAGGGTCCACGGCATCCTCTTCGAGGCTGGCTTAAGCGGTCACAAGGCCGAGAAGCTCTCGATCAAGCTCGAAATCGACAGCACGCCACCACGTGGCGCAGGAACCGAAACCCGGGTGATTTCCCGCCACTTCATGTTCGGACTCCGCCACCACGACCTGCCCTCGATGATGGCGGGGAAGGTACACGCCATCCTGACCCGAGGTCGCGACAAGGGGCGCGACTGGTACGACCTCCTCTGGTACTGCTCCCGTCGGCCTCCTGTGGAGCCGAAGCAGTCTTTCCTTGAAGCAGCGCTCCAGCTAACAGGTGGCGAGATTCCGACATCCTGGTCTGCCACTCTCCGGTCACGCCTCGAAGTCCTCGACCTTTCCGCCATCCGCGCGGACATCCAGCCCTTCCTCGAACGGCGCGAGGATCTCATGTTGCTCACCAAGGAACACCTTCTCTCGATTCTTGGGGATCGCGGCTAGCGCCAGCGGGTTGAGCGATCGCCACGTGATGGTGACCAGTGGTGACTCTGTGAATCTTGCTGAGTTGACGCCAATTTGGTGTAGCTGTAGAACTGATGGCATGAAGCGCAGCCAAATCCAGCTTCCTGATCGGCTCTATGAGCGGCTCAAGAAGCAAGCCGCAGATGAAGAATCTCGTTTGTGGATTCCACCGGATCCTGTGAACCTTGGCGCCTTTCTCGCTTCAGAAGACCGCTGGCGGGAACTCGCACATGACGGCGAGGCTGCCCCATGATTTCCTGCGATGCCAACATCTTTCTCCATGAAATTCAAAGATGAAAAGAAGGTAATTGATTCAAAGCCCTGTAATTCATTTTTGTTCAGCATCAATTCCTGCTTGTTGCAGGGTCACGGGTGATCGGACTCTATAACATTTGGTATTATAATATTTCCGGACATGGCTATGCATATCCGGGCGATTTGAATCCAGAAGCCTGACCTTACTACCGAGTCCGGTGCATTGGCGACACGAAAACGCATTTCGCCCTGTATTGGCGAAGCGAAATGCGCTCTCGCGCAGCCTTTCTTCAAGACTCGGCAGTATGACCCTTTGGAGGTCCCATTCGGGGGTGATCACGTCAGGCCCATGAGGGGACGCGCGCAATGTCCCGCTCGGTGAAGACCCAGCCGCGGCCCATCTTGTGGCCGATGTGATAGCGATGGGCGTAGACCCTGACTGTCGAGGGAGAGACGCCCATGCGGGCAGCGAAGGTCTTGATGTCGTAGAGCGTCTCCACGACGGTCTCCCGGCAGACCTCACCGGTATCGGCGACCGTGAAGAAGAGGGCCTCGGAGGAGGGAAGCGGAACGGAGTAGCCCTCGATTCGGAGCCCTTCGATATGGAACTCGATGCCCTCGCGCATGAGCCTGCGGGCCTCGACGACGGTCGAAGCCGTGGCGATACAGCCGGGCAGGTCAGGAGCGTACGCGGAGTACCCGGTGCCGGTCTTCTCGATGATGATGAGATAGTCCATGGTTACTCCTTCAGGCCAGCCTGCTTGCGGATGCTGTTGAGCGTCCCCCGGTCGATGTCATCGCCTGGATGGCCTGCGACGGTCACGAGGCCTGGCTTCGAAGGATGCCGGTACTGGCGGTGGCTTCCTTTGGTCCGAACATGCTCCCAGCCGTCGTCCGTGATCTCCCGGATGATCTCGCTGACCTTCATTGACAGAATGTAGCGCTAGCGTTACATTCTGTCAAGGCCCCCGTACCAGCGCGAACACTCACTTCGTTCGCTAGGCTGAGCTCGGCGAGGCCCCTGACCCCGCGATGAGAACACTTCGTATCGCCTGACAAGATGAGTCCTAGCCGTCAACCGCACCGGATAGGCTTGATAGATGAACCAGGGCCGCATATATCGGCGGCGGGATGTGTAGCTGAACTTTTCCTTCTGCTACCGGGGCGGCCCCCGCCCCTTTCCTGCAAGCGCAGCGTTGCACTGTCGAAGTGGCGGACCTCGCCCTTCCAATGGCCGGTTTACGGATCGGGATTTCTTGCGTTCGCTATCGCGCACGCTTCGCGCAGAACAGCCACCGATCCCGCTTATGTCAGGCCTCATCCCCCACCCCGACCTGGGAGTTTCCCCTCCCAAGGCCCTGGGTATAAATCCGGCTGTTGCGTGTAATGTCGTAGGTGGAGCGCCGCTCCGGAGGGAGATCCTCGACAGTCCCTGGGGCGAATCCGAGGCGGAGGAACCAGTCGGCCGTCTTCGTTGTAAGGAGGAAGACCCCAGCGAGGCCAGCCTTCCTCGCCTCACCGAGGAGGTACTTCACGATCCTCTCTCCGATGCCCTGGCGTCCGTAGCCCGGGTCGACGGCGATGGCGGCAAGCTCGCCCCTGTCGGGAGGGAAGCGATAGAGGGCACCGCAGCCCCGCACGGTACCATCGCTCTCGAAGACGGCGTAGTCGGCGAGGCGGCGCTGGAGGTCGGTCTCGGTGCGCCTGACGAGGATGCCCTGCTCGACGGGACCCTCCATGATGCGGAGGACTAAGGCGATGTCGTCGGAACGCATCGGCCTGATGTTCTCGAAGGGGTCGCTATGCACCATGATGCCATAGCCCCAGGACGAGAAGATCTCCTTGAGGACGCTGCCGTCCATGTCTCCGTCAATTATATGGATGCGCTCGACTCCTTCCTTGCAGGCGGCGACGCTGTGGACGAGTATGTCGCGGTCCGAGGGAGCCATGGCGACAGAAGGGTCTTCGGCGATCGAAGCCGCTGCCTGGGGCGTCATCCTGCTCACGCAGCCGTCGTGGACGCCTATGCCCTCGCGTGAGGGGTCTATGAGCATGAGGGACAAAGGCTCGCCCTCGGTGAGGAAGAAGAGCTTCCGTGCCTTGAGCCCGACGGCAAGCCGGGTCGCGAGGTCCACTGACGAGATATTGTAGGTTTCCCCGATGGAGCTCCAGCCTATGCAGGGGAGGATGGGGACAAAGTCGTCGTCCATCGAGCGGACGAGGAGGTCGACGTAGACCTTGTCTACGAGGCCCGTCCTCTGGAAGTCGACGCCGCCAATAACGCCGCAGGCCCTGGCGCGCACCCAGTTGCTGATCACGGCCTCGACGCCGTTCCGTGCGAGTTGGTTCATGAGCCGTGTCGCCGTATCGAAGGCAGCCATCTGGATGAGGGGCATGGCCTCGGGAGGCGAGACGCGCAGGCCGTTGACGCGGCGGGTCTCGATGCCGTTGGCGGCAAGGAGCTCGTCGATCCGTGTCCCCCCCGAGGGCACAAGGACAATCCTGATCCCGTTTTCATGGAGGAGGGTGAGGTCGCGGAGGAGGCTGGGGAAGGAGGGCCCGTCAATGAGGCGCGAGCCGATCCTGAACACGAAGACCGAACCCTTGAAGCGCTGAGCATAGGAAAAGGCCTGTCGGATGAGGTCTATCTCGTCCCTCATGGTCAACTCTTCACAGCTCATTCTTTGTCCGCCTCCGTTTCCAAAGGGCAGAGTGTAGCAAAGTCAGCCACGCTTCACTATGCCTTGTGCTTTACTCTGGCCAGGTCCTGTAGCTCCGGCATTGACTCCCGAGAACGGCTCTGTCCTTTCACGGCTGGCCCTGGGCGGACTCAGCTTGACGATGAGTTCGACCGACCCTCTGAGCTTGCCGGATCAGCCTGGCCCTCCGGGTTGGCCGCAGTGATGGCCTCAGCTTCCTTGGCCTTGGCTGCCTTCGCTGCCTCTGTTCGAAGCCTCCTGCTGTATAAGTAGACCAGGATGGCCGTGACGAAGGCGACATCCGATACCGTGGAAGCCACCGTAGCAGGGAGCTTGATCCCGATAAAGCCGAGCCCGCCCATTCCCACGAGGAGGAGGGCAAGGCCAATGATGATTCCGTTCAGCAGCTTCGGCGAGGGCTTGGTCAGGAAACTGGGCAACATGGCGGCATTCCTCCGGCGGTGCATCATCGGCGATGGCAGGCCCTTTGTCTATGCGACTCAAGCTCGTCCGTAGCCTGGCCAGGCAAATGTAGGTGACCGCGACTGCGCCTGCCGCGTCGAGCGAATCCCCGAGGAGGGAGCGCAGCGACCGACGAGCGTGGGCACGGTGTTAGGTGCTGGATATTTCCGGGCTTTTTTAATATCGCCCTTGCCATGGATGGCAAGGGTGATCCCTATTGTTTCTTTTATCAGTAACACTTTACTTATGCTTGCCATATTGGCTATCATTATAGTATCATTATCATGATAAGGAGCTTATATGCCTGTCATTCGACCAATTTCGGACCTACGGAACAATTTTACACAGATATCAGAAGCCGTTCATTCTGATGACGAGCCTGTGTTTCTTACCAAGAATGGAATAGGAGATATGGTTGTAATGTCGCTTGACCATTATGAAAGGCAGCTAGCTCAGCTAGAGCTTTATCAAAAACTTGAAGAAGCAAGAAAAGCAATAGCTGCTGGAGAAAAAGGAAAGGATGCAAAAAGGGCAATAAAGGCAATGATGAAATCATGAAAAGCGCTAGGTACATCGTTCTTTTATATTCTAATGCCGAATCTGATATAGCTGATACAATTGACTATATAGAAAATCATTTGAAGGTTTCTCCGAATCAGCTTCTGGATAAGATCCTGAAATGCATTGATATCCTATCAGATAATCCATTCATATATCCTTTGGTAAAGGATCCGTTCTTAAGTAGCTTAGGGTATAGAATGATTCCAATAGATAATTACTTGCTATTTTATACCGTTATCGATGCGGAAGTTCAAATCCATAGGTCTATTTATGGGAAGCGTAACTATGGTTTGCTTTTTTAGGATATTCACCGTTCTCGAGCTCGTTTGGCAATGTGGGTGAGCGCAGCGACCGACGAGCCTGGACTGGGTGTTAGGCGATAGTCCTGGAAGGAAATTTATAGCATGCGCGCCGTCGGCCGGAAGCCCGGCGCGGATACTTGACATTATGTAGCATTTTAATTTCTTTATAATTCCCTATTCCCTATTTCGAGTAATGGAATCTGAAAGCAATATAAATAATTGCGTCTTTTTCTACTGCATATACTAGTCTATGCTCATGGTCAATGCGTCTGGACCAGTAGCCTTTCATATCGTATTTCAATGGTTCTGGCTTTCCTATGCCTTCAAATGGAGTCCTATCTATTTCCTTTACCAAGTTGTTGATTTTTTTCAAGAGCTTCTTATCATTCTCGAACCAAAATACATAATCTTTCCAGGCTTCATCAGTAAATAGCTTATTCATCTTTCAGAAGCTCTCTCTTTTTGGCCTTTCCCTTTTCATATTGTTGGATTGATTTTCTTAGGTGCTCTGCATTTGCTTCATTGCCCAGAAGGTAGCTTGTTTCTATAAGGCTGTTGTATTCCTCAATAGACAATAGGACAAGGTTTTCATTGTTCTTCCTGGTAATGATCAATGGGTCATGATCTATGTATACCTTATCCATATAGGATTTAAGGTTCTGCCTCAAATCGGAATATGATACTGCGTCCATTGCTTCCTCCATTTCTCTAGTACAATATATTGTACTCCGTCTGGAAAAGCAATAGGCTTTTGAGAATAGATATTTCTATAACATAATAAGCATTATTGATACTGAGAACAGCTTTGAGCTAATAGCAATGCAAACTTGAAAGGAATATTCTTCTCTTGCGCCCGTCGGCCGGAGGTCCGGGCGCTCTTTCTCCACTCTTGAGCTTTTAGGATTTCGCCTAACGCTCCATAGGCGAAACCCGCCTTCCTCTCGTTCTGTGTTCTGCTATTCCTCAACTCATTTCATTAATCTACGCTTCCTTCATCCTAAACAGGAACTGGCATCATTCACCTGCCTAGTGTCCTGTTCTGATTCCTTGCCGCCAAGCCCGACAATCCCCACCCTGCAATCCAGAAGGCCTCCCAGCAGCTGCAACAATGCCTTTGCCAAACAGCGCACCATGCGCGATGATTGGAGCAGAGTGAGGGGCTGAAGATGATGTCCGATGAACAAGTCAATGTTAGGGAAGAAAACAAGAGGATCAAAACCTTTGTTCTCGACACCAATGTGCTCATCCACTATCCGGAAGCGATCATGTCCTTCCGGGACAACGAAATCATCATACCCCTCGAGGTGCTTGAAGAACTCGACAAACTCAAGTCCTTCCCCGACCAGCGGGGAAAGTCGGCGCGTGACGCGATCCGTTTCATCGCCTCGACGCTGCGCAAGGGCAATCTACAGGATGGGGTAAGGCTCGAGAACGGGTCTATCCTCAAGGTCTCCTATAAATTGCCCAAGGATCTTCCCGAGGGCATTGCCATGGACAGGATGGACAACAAGATCATCCTCTGCGCCTGGGCCCTCCAACTGGAGGGCAGGCGCGTCTTTTTCGTCTCGAAGGATATCAACGCCCGGGTCAAGGCGACGGCGCTCGGACTCAGGACAGTCGACTACGAAAAGCAGAAGGTCGACATCGCCACCCTCTACCAGGGCATCCGGGAGATCGATGTCAGTGTTGATTCATTGGCCAAGCTCGAAGCTGCGGGCGAGCTGGCCTGGAAAGAGCGATTCCAGCCCAATGAGTTCGCCTATCTTCGAGAGCGTAACTCGGGGCGGGGACGGCTTGTGCGACAGGATCGTGAGGGGCTCCGGCTCTCGCCCATCTCCGCCTGGGAGGGCAATGTATGCGGCATTTCGCCTCTGAATGACCGGCAGCGTGTCGCCATAGAACTTCTCCTGGACGACTCGGTAAAACTCGTCACGCTGGTGGGCAAGGCCGGCACAGGCAAGACCCTCCTCGCGATCGCGGCGGGCCTCAGGAAGACCATCGAAGAACATAAGTACTCGAGGATGCTCGTTACGCGACCCGTGGTGCCCGTCGGCAAGGACATCGGTTACCTTCCCGGAGAAAAATCCGCCAAGATGTCCGCCTGGATGCAGCCCATCTTCGACAACCTCGAGCAGATCCTCGGCGTGTATCATCGTCCTAATTGCAAGAGCATCGACCAGCTCGTCAAGGAAAAGGTCCTCGAGATCGAAGCCCTCTCCTTCATCCGCGGACGCAGCCTGCCCAACCTCTACATCATCATCGACGAGGCGCAGAACCTCACGCCACACGAGGTCAAGACCCTCGTCTCGCGGGCCGGGGAAAACACCAAGGTCGTGCTCGCGGGCGATCCGGAGCAGATCGACAACATGTATCTGGATGCGAACTCGAACGGGCTCTCATACCTTGTCGAGGCCTTCAAGGGCCAGCGGCTCTACGGCCATGTGACACTGCAGCGCTCCGAGCGCTCGGAGCTCGCCGAACTCGCGGCGAGCCTCCTGTAAGGACGGCGCCATGAAGGTGGACTTCTGCGTGAACTGCCGGCGGCTGGTGCTTGCGGACTTCAGCTACTGTCCCTATTGCGGCACCGACCTCGGCCGACCGGCCGATCTCGCCGCCCTCCTCGCCGACCCCTTCTCCAAGCTCGAAAAAAAGGCCGAACGCGCCGTCGTCGACGAACGCATCCACGACCTCGAATCCCGCCTCGCCGACATGGAGGTTGAACTTGAAACCATGTTGGCAGGGCGGCATGAGGGGTAATGGCAGACCTGCAGACGAGACAATGCTGGCTGGTCGGAATGAGGGGCAGGGGCTGAGCCGCCAGCATTATCCTACTTCAGATATTTCACATAACCTTGGTCGGTGCCCAGGATGTGGCCGTTCAGCCAGTCCTTGAGGAAGGCGAGCGTTCCGGCCGACAGGACCGAGGCGCCGCTCTGGAAGTCGTCGCGCAGCTTAAGGACCTGTTTCACGAGGTCTTCGTGCTGTCCACGGTGCGCCCTGGTGTCGGGATAGCCGGTAGCGGAGAAGATGGCCTCCTCGTCCTTGAAGTGGGTGGCCGTGTAATTGATCAGTTCTGCGAGGATCCCGCCGAGGGCATCCCGGCCGAGTCCCGAGTCCATGGCTTCTGCCAGCTTGTTGATGAGGGCAACCAGGCGCTGGTGTTGTGCGTCTATTGTTCCGTTGCCGACCTCGTACTCCCTTCGCCAGGACATGAAGCCGCCCCGGCGCTGCCTGAAGACCTTGCCGATCAGGTCGATGACCAGGTCGGTGTCTTCGCCGAGCTTGCGGTTCTCGGAATCGATGTTGCCAGACTTCCCGGCGTTGAAATCGGTGATGATACGGGCTGCGCGTTCGTGCATTGCCCTGTGCTTCGTGGCGAGTTCAGCGAGTTCGGGCAGGTCGCCGACCTCCTTCTTCGCGGGGCCGGCCAGCCAGACGCCGAGTTCGCATGACGCGTGGTCTCCTGCCTTGGAGGCGTCGACCTTCACCTTGCCATGGATGGCCGCGTTGACCCTGGCAACCCAGGCACGGTGCTGGAGCTTGAGGATGGTGGACAGCGAACTTGCTTCGAGAGGGGGGACTCCGCTGGCTACCAGCGCGGCGCCGGAGAGCCTGAGCTGCTCGACATCGCTCTGGGCGATGGTGAGAGCATTGAAGTTGACATCGTTGAAATTGCTGGTAACTATTTCCATGGTTTCGGCGATGGAACGCGTCGCAGACTCCAGGTGCGAAAAGCGCGAGTCGAGGGATCTTACTTCGCCGCTGGCCTCGCCGCTGGCTCCCTTGATCTCCGAACTGACCTCGTTGAGCGAGGAGATGGCATCGCGGATCTCGCGGCCAGCCAGGGCCAGCTCGCTCGTGCCATTCTTGATCTCCAGGAAGGAGTCCGTGGCGCGTTGCACACGGTCTTCGACGGTGGCGAAGATTTCCGCGCTTGCCTGCGAGGTGGCTTCCGCCTTCTTGATGGAGGCGATGAGGTCCGCGAGGCGCCCCGAGATGGCCTGCGCGCTGTCCGAGGAGGAGGCTGCGAGCTTCCGGACCTCACCGGCGACGACTGCGAAGCCGCGGCCCGCCTCTCCCGCGTGGGCAGCCTGGATGGCTGCATTCATCGCAAGGAGGGAGGTTCGCCCGGCGATATCGTTGATGGTGGAGATGAACGAGTTGAGGGTGTCGATGGAGGAGACCACGCGCTTGATGATGTCGATGCTCGATCGCATCTCCGCCTGCCCGTCGCGTGAGAGGCTGGCGAGGTCCTTGATTTCCTCATAGCGGGCTCCTGATTCGGAACTCATCCGCTCGATGGAGGCCGCCATCTCCTCGGAGGCAGCCGCGGACTGCTGCGACGCGAGGGCGAGCTGGGCTACCTGCCCATCGAAGCGCTGCACCAGTTCATTGATGGAGCCGACAGCCTTGCGGCCGAGGAGGAAGTCATCCTGGAAGGCTTCGACCGAGCCCTGCATCTCGATGTTCTTGTCGCTCGCGATTGCCGCCAGCTTGATAGTGTCGAGGACATGGCCGGCCAGTTCCTCCTGGTGGTCCCTGCTCTTTTTCAGGATATCGAGGACCTCGTCATTGCAGGCGCTCGCCATCGTCAGGGCATGCCCTGCCTCTTCGGCTGCGGCCAGGGCCGCGCGACGAGGAGCAACAAGGAGGAGCCAGGAGATGACCAGGCTCGCCACGAGGGCAAGGGCTCCGAGGGGAATGACCAGGCCCGGAAGGAACATCGCTGCAGCGATGGAAATAAGCAGTACCGCGATAGATACGATCGAGCTGATGCCCTGGCGCTGCCCCTGAGTCGATGCATTGGCCATTATGCCTCCACGGTTCCACTTTTCGGCGTTCCCGGACCAGCCCACGAAGCGCGATCCGCCTGATTCCTGCAAGCTGCATTGTAGCCGAACCGGCTTCCAATATCCAACACGGGATTTTTCGCTCCTGCTTGCCATCCTGGCTTCACCTGTCGGACAATGTACCAATGTGGGATTACTTCGAGCCGATAGAGGGCATCTGGTATCGCTGGGACATCAACGGGGCAGAGGTCTGGCTGTCCCGGACTGGCGATGAATGGCGCCTGGGCGTGAAGCCCATCCGCCTTTCGGAGGTGTGTCCTCTGGCAAAGGGTCCATATCCGGCCGGGGGCGAGCCCGATTTTCCCCTCCTCGTGACGGTTGCCAGGTCGCGATCGATCGCGCTCAGGCCCGTGATGCCGACCCAGCCCTTCCTCATATCAGCGCGCAATGACGTCAGCCTGATGGGAGGCCTTGAGACCCGCTTCCTCGTCGACCTCCCTGCCTCCCTCCGTTTCGAGCTTGCTACAGGGGAATTCGCTGGAGAATGGCGCCCGGTCCTCCTGTCGAACACCTGGTTCGGAGACCGCATGGACGGCTCACTCTGCCTGGCCATGCCCATGGCCCTCGATCCGATGAGCATCGAGGAACTGCGCACCTCCGCCTCAGGGCCGCGGGCCGGGGGCATCCTGGTGCGCTGCGAGATCCTTCTCCGCAACTCCGGAAAAGCGAGCCTCGACCTGAGCCAGCTGGCGGTCTGGTCGGAGCTCCTGCCGATCTGGAACAATGCAGGATTCCTGTCAACCTGCAGGGTCAGGATGGACGGTCTCCCCGATGGAGCCCTGCGCACGAGCGTCGATCTCGATGCGCATGAACCGGGTGCAAAGCTGCTCTCGCAGGCGAGGGTGGGCCAGAGCGAGCGGCTTGTCCGGAGAGGAGTCAATTTCCTCAGGGCGATCACCGGCCTCCGCTGAGTCCGCGGGCTCCGCTGAGCCTTGGCCGACCCGCCGGCGACCCCGCCCGGGCTGCGCCGACCTCAGGCCATGAAAGCCGAGTCCCTGTCCTCCACCATTTCCGAGGTGCCGTAGAAGCGGATCTTCGGGTTGTTCCCCTTTACACGCTCGAAGAACCAGTCCGAGTCGGACATGAAGATGTGCGTGCCCCTGATGTCGACGAGGATCCTCTTCGAATTGTCGTCCAGGAAATCGCGGAGCGCCTTCTGGTCCTCCGAGGTGATCCAGTGGGCAATCGTGAAATCGATGGGCTTGTAGACGCATTTTGCAGTGTATTCGTGCTCCATGCGGTACTGGAGCACCTCGAGCTGGAGCTGCCCGACGACGCCCAGGACACGCAGGTTGGGATGGTGGGGTTTCGAGAATATCTGTACTACACCTTCTTCTGCCAATTGGTTCAATCCCTTGTGGTACTGCTTCTCCTTGAGCGGGTCGGCGTTCAGGATCGACCTGAAGATCTGGGGCGAGAAGCTGGGTATTCCCTTGAAGTTCAAGGTCTCGCCCTCGGTGATGGTGTCGCCTATCTTGAAAGTGCCCGTGTCATGGATGCCGACGATGTCGCCGGGCCATGCCTCGCTGATGATCTCGCTGTCCTGGGCCATGAAGGCCGTCGGGTTGCCCGTCCTGAAGGGTTTGCCGCTCCGTACGTGGAAGTAGGTCTTGTTGCGTTCGAAGGAGCCCGAGCAGACGCGGAGAAAGGCTACGCGGTCACGGTGCCTCGGGTTCATGTTGGCGTGGATCTTGAAGATGAAGCCCGAGAAGCGCTCCTCGCCTGGATCGACCATCCTCTCCTCGCCCTTCTTTGGCGTCGGGTGGGGCGCAATGTCGGTGAGGGTATCGAGGAGCTCGCGGACGCCGAAGTTGTTGAGCGCGGAGCCGAAGAACACCGGCGTCGCGGTACCGGCCAGGTATTCCTCTACGGTGAAGGCAGGGTATACGCCGGAAAGCAGGGCCACTTCCTCGCGGAGCCTGTGGGCCAGGGAAGGACCGACCTTCTCGTCGAGCAGCGGATCGGCCAGGTCGTTGATCGTAACTATGTCTATCGGCCTCTGGATCTCGCCGGGGAAGAAGAGATGGAGCTTCCTCTCGACGAGGTTGTACACGCCCTTGAAGTTGCGGCCCTGTCCGATGGGCCAGGTCACGGGCCGGACGCCGATGCGGAGCTCACGCTCGGTTTCGTCCATGAGCTCCATCGGGTCCTTGCCCTCGCGGTCGAGCTTGTTCATGAAGGTAGCGATGGGGGTATGACGCATGCGGCAGACTTCGCAGAGGCGGCGTGTGCGCTCCTCGACGCCCTTCACCGAGTCGATGACCAGGAGGGCGGAGTCGACGGCGGAGAGGCCGCGGTAGGTGTCCTCGGAAAAGTCGGCGTGGCCGGGCGTATCGAGGAGGTTGACCTTGCGGCCCCTGTATTCGAAGCCCATCACCGAGGTGCTGATCGAGATGCCTCGCTCCTTCTCGATCGCCATGAAATCGGATACCGAAGAACGGCTCTGCTTCGAGCCCTTTACTGCGCCGGCTATGTTTATGGCTCCACCGAAGAGGAGGAGTTTCTCGGTGATTGTCGTCTTGCCCGAGTCGGGGTGGGAGATGATTGCGAAGGTGAGTCGCCTTCGGAGCTGCGTTTCGAGTTCGTCCACGTTGGGCCTTTCTTGGGCGCGGCCCGCGCGCGTCGGGCCTTCGGAGTAGTTCTGGCGGGGATATGCACGCGACTATAGCCGAAAGCCCCTGTCCGTGAAAACCGACCCCGGATGAAGGGGCAGGCACGACTCCCGGGCATATCCTTGTCCAATCCCGCGTCGAAAGTATAGACTTTCCCGAGATGCGCAGGTCCCGATTCCCGAAAACCATCCTCCTCGCCGCTGCCTTGCTTGCGCTTGCGCCGAGTTCCTGTTCCCGCTATCTCGGCTGGGGAGTCCTCCTGTGGTCCAATCCCGGATCCGGGCTCCACGCAGGCGCAGTCGTGCCCATCTACATCAAGTCGAACATCGAGAAGCTCTACGTTGTCGGTGTTCCCGGCAGCACGAAGAAGATCGAAGTCCCCCTCTGGCAGATCGACCTGTACCGTTCCAGGGGGCAGGCGGAGAAGGCCCTGAAGGACTTTGGCAACTTGCTCACGAGCTATCTTTTCGCCAACCGCGACGGCCTCCCGGTGCGTGACAAGGCCACCAATGCCAGCAAACGGGTCTACCGCCTGCGCGAAGGACAGTCGGTCAAGGTCCTCTCCCCGGCTGTCGGAGAGCTAGTCAGTTCGGGCGACGAAGTCCTGGAGGGACAGTGGTACAGGATCGTGACTGAGGATGGTACGAAGGGCTTTGTCTTTTCAAACACCATGCGCATGTATGACGAGCTCACCGAGTCCCCGCCCAGCACCGCTTCCACCTCCCCGGGCGATTCGGCAAAGAATGTCGATCTCGTGTTCTCCCGCAACTGGAGGGCCGAGTACTTCCAGGCCATGATCGACGAGGGTCGGGTCGACCTCGATGTCGTGTCCCCCCGCTATGGATTTTTCGCGGATTCTGTGCGACGCCAGATCCGTATTGAATTGCCCGCCGTTTCGGAAGTGTTCAATTACAGCTCCATCGCCCAATCGGGGGGAGACTTTGTCTTCGAGGGCACGCCGCTCCGCATCCGTTTCGAGGGTGACCGGCGGATGATCGCCGACTGGTCCGGCGGCGAGACCCGGGCGGATACGGTGGCAATGGACCTGGGGGCCAATCCCTTCGTCTTGACGGCTCCCCAGCGGCCTCAGCAGACGCAGCCGACCCAGCCTTCCAGACAGCCTGCCTCATCCAGGCCCAGTGGCGCTCCCGAACCTGGCACTCCTCCCCCTGGCTCGGCCTCGGGTGGAAACTCAGCCGAGGGGAGCACGGCTGCTGCTCCCTCCGCGCCCGTCGTCGCGACAGCCGCCGAGTCCCCCGTGGACTCCGGTTCCGATCCGGCCTCCGCGCCTCCCTCCGCAACCGCCACCCAGGCCATATTCGTCGTACTTGGTACCGATTTGCGGGACGCGATCCGTGTCGAGGAGACGCGGAGGCTCAATGGCCTTTCAGCCTTCCTTTCCTCGGGGGAATCATGGACCATGATCCCCGAGGCCCTTCCGGTCGATCCTGCAGTGGTTCTGGCCGAAGGCGCGACCCCGTCCGGAGCCGGCACGGAGGCCCAGGCTCTCCCGACCTCCGAGCTCGTGCTCTCGCGTTCGGGCCGATTCACCTGGACTGACATCATGCTTGTGCCGCCCTCCTACCTCCCCGATGACCTTGGCGCCGTCGACAAGGGTACCGCCTCTGGCGAGGCTACGGTACGCCTCGTGCTGGCTCCTGCCCTCCAGACCTCCTGGGAGGGAGTGGTATCCTTTCGCTACGACGGCACGGGAGTCTGGGAAAACTTCCTCTATCGCCACGAGGCCGGAAAGCTCGAGCTGATTCCCCCCTCGCCGGGATCCATCCGCGACCTCACTGTGGGTGCCGCCTCCGCTGTACAGCCCCTGGCCTTCAAAGCGAAGCGCTGAGCAATGGCCTTCGTCCAGTTCACCGGCGTGTGCCTTGCCTTTGGCGCCCGCGACATCCTTCGTGATGCCTCGCTCTGGCTCTCGGCAGGCACGAGGGCGGCCCTTTCCGGCGCGAATGGCGCAGGCAAGTCCACACTCCTCAAGATCATAGCCGGGCTGATTCCCCCGGATTCAGGTGAGCGCGCGGTCACCAAGGGCGCGCGGCTCTCCTACCTGCCGCAGATGCTCAGTTTCGACGAAGTGGCCGGGGGATACGGCGCGCGGGGACCAACAGTCTTCGAGGAATCAGAGCGCGCCTACGACTTTGTCGGTCCCATGCTGGCTCGCCAGGACGAGATCGGCCACATCCTCCAGGCTTCGACCGCAGACGACGGTGCCACTGCCCGCCTTCTCGAGGAGAACCACGACATCCACGAAGCCGTCGAGGGTTCGGGCTGGTACAATCGCCGCGAGACGATATCCTCGGTCCTCGCCGGCCTGGGTTTCCGGGACAGCGACCTCGAACGCCCGGTCTCCGAGTTCTCGGGAGGCTGGAGGATGCGCGTCGCCCTGGCCAAGGTCCTCCTCGAGAATCCCGACATCATGCTCCTCGATGAACCAACCAATTACCTTGATCTCGAAGCCCGCGAGTGGCTGGGGCTCTGGCTCGACAAGTATCCCGGAGGCCTCCTGGTAGTCTCCCACGACCGCTGGTTCCTCGACTCCACGGTGAAGGAGGTCTACGAGGTCTGGAACGGCCACCTCACCCGTTACCCAGGCATCTACACCGCCTACGAGAAGCGCCGCGCCGCCGAGCTCGAGGCCGTCTTCACCGCCTGGGAGCGCCAGCAGGAAGAGATCGCCCACCACGAGGAGTTCATCCGCCGCTTCCGCTACAAGGCTTCCAAGGCTTCCCTCGTGCAGAGCCGCATCAAGATGCTCGAGAAGATCGTGCCGATCGAGATACCGGAGGGAATGAAGCGCATCCATTTCTCCTTTCCCGCCGCGCCGCATTCCGGACGGGCGACCCTGCGCGCCTCGGGCCTCGGCAAGGCCTACGGGAACAACCGCGTCCTGGCAAACCTCGACCTCGAGATCGAGCGCGGCATGAAGGTCGCCTTTGTCGGACCCAATGGCGCAGGCAAATCGACGCTCATGCGCATCATCGCGGGGGTCGATGCCGAATTCGAGGGAACACTGAACTTCGGCTCGGGAGTCGCGCCCGCCTACTTCGCGCAGGACACTGCCGACACCATGGGAGGGGAGGGCAACGCGGAGATGACCGTCGAGGAGAGCGCAGAGACCACCTGTCCTACAGAGCTCCTGCCCAAGATCCGCAATCTCCTCGGAGCCTTCCTGTTCCGGGGCGATGATGTAAACAAGCCCCTCAGGGTCCTGTCGGGCGGCGAGCGCTCGCGCCTCGCCCTCCTGTCGATGCTGCTGCGGCCCATGAATCTCCTCATCCTCGACGAGCCCACCAACCACCTCGACCTCACTTCGAAGGACGTCCTCCTCGAAGCGCTCAAAGCCTTCCAGGGTACTGTCCTCTTCGTGTCGCACGACCGTGACTTCATCGAGGAACTCGCCGACCGCGTCCTTGAACTCGAGACCGGCGAGCCCCCCCGCTGGTATGTCGGCGATTATAGGTACTATATGGAAAAAAAGGCTCGCATCGCCGAGGAGGCTTCCTTGGGCGGAAACCCGGGGAGCGCTTCGCCTGTGTCGCAGGGCCGCCAGGGAAACCTGCCCCAGTCCGGCAAGGCAGCTGCAGCTCCCCTCTCCACCGACCCCACCCGTAACTGGGAGGAGGACAAGGCACGCAAGGCACGCCAGCGCAAGCTCCAGAAACGCGAGGAGGAGATCCTCGCCCGCCTTGAGGTCATCGGCAGGCAGAAGGCCTCCTGCGAGACCGAGATGGGACTTCCAGCCAATTACTCGGATGGAGGGAAGATGCGCCGGCTCCAGGCCAGCCTCGACGAGCTCGAGAAAGAAGCAGAAACGCTCAATGCCGAGTGGGAAGTGGTTACCGCCGGGCTTGGCGGGGAGTGAGGGGTTCCCCCTACTTCGCCAGCAGCCCCGTAATCATGCCACCGGCGACTTCAATGCAGGTGGCATTGACTGCATCGTTCGCCGAGGCGAAGGCCACAGCGTCCGCGATTTCCCCAGGCTCAATGAGCCGTCCGAGATTCACGCCCTGTACGATCTTGGCCAGGGCACCCTGGTCCATGCCCTTTACCATCGGCGTACCGACGTATCCAGGGGCGATGGAAACCACACGGATGCCAGTGATGCCCTTCATGTGGAACTCGCCCACGAGGATCTTGGGCCAGAGTGCTACGGCAGCCTTGGTCGATGAGTAGTTGATCTGACCTATCCCGCCCTCCTTCTGGATGGAGGAGATCGTGAAGAGGCAGCCCTTCCATTTGTTGTCCACCATGCGTTGTGCGGCCTCGCGCAGCGTGATGAAGGAGCCGATGAGGTTGACCTCGACGACAGCGCGGAAATCAGCGGTGGAAAGGAACTTCTTGACCTTGCCGGTCTCCTTGTCGGTGGAGAGCATGAGGCCGTCCTTGATGATGCCGGCGCAGGGAACGACGAAATTGATCTGTCCGAATTCCCTGACTGCGCAGTCCATGAGGGCTCCGACCGCAGCATCATCGGTGACGTTCGTGACCGTGCCGACAGCCTTGCCTCCGGCTTTCTTGATATCTGCGACGACCCGGTCGATGCCCACCTGGTTCATGTCGCCGATGACGATGGAAACCCCGTCCTTCGCGAGCCGGAGGGCGATAGCCTCCCCGATGCCGCTCGCTCCTCCCGTGATTACCGCAACTGCTCCCCTGAGTTCCATGATGCCTCCTCCGCATGCCGCGCGGCCGGTGTTCCCGGCGGGCGGGTCCCCACGGAAAGACCCGCATTTCGATGACTGTGGTCAGTGACCGTGATTGAATGCTTGAATCAGCTTAGCGCGGGATTTCTCTGCTGTCAAAGGGTATCCTGAGTTTCGGCCATACAGAGGGATCAGCAAAAAAATGTTCTTCGTTAGTTATGCGAACCATTCGTCTTTTCCCGTTGACGGAATCCGGATTGCCATGCAAGCTTTCCGGATGGGGAAAAGCGAGGAAAGCCCGAACCGGCGGACGCTCCAGGCACAGGCCACGAAGCAGGCCCTCTTTGATGCAGCCATCAGGCTCTTCAGGGAAAAGGGCTTCGAGGCCGTGACCATCGGCGAGATCGCAGGGGAAGCCGGAACCGCAAAGGGCAACTTCTACAACCACTTCGCATCCAAGGGCGATATCCTTGCCGCTGAGTTCTCGGCCATCGACGATTTCTATCGCCGCTATGCGCGCAACCTGCGCCGCTATGTCGGGGCCCCTGCGCGCCTCCTGGCCTTTACGCGGGCTCAGACACGTTATGTGCGTGACAAGGTCGGAGTCCGGACCCTCAAGCTGCTGTACGCCAACACCATCATGGACGCCTCCACCAGGAAGGTCCTCGTCGATCCTTCCCGCTACCTCCACGAGCTTGTGCTCGGCATCATCCTGGACGGGCAGTCGGAGGGTTCGATACGTCCTGACATCGAGGCAGAACGCCTTGCTCTCTTTTACAACAGGGCGTTTCGTTCGGTTTTCCTCGACTGGGCCATCTCCGATGCAGGCTTTGACCTCATAGGCGAAGGCCTCGAATTCTGCCGCGTAATGGTGTTGCCGGCCCTGCAGGCAGGCAGCCAGAGCGCAGTCAAGTCATGATATAGGGGCTTTCCATCGCCTATTCGGCCTGCAATCGTTGACACTCATGCCCGCTCTTGCCAAAATCATTCTACCTATGCAGGTATCAGTGAAAAAGGCTGCCGAGGTCCTCGGCGTCGATGAGGATCAGATCTACCGATGGATCAAGCAGGGCGAGATGCCTGCGGTCGGGGTCGGTGAAGAATGGCGTGTGGATCGCGCCGAGCTCCTTGAATGGGCAACGGGACGCGGCATGAAGGTCGACCCCGCCCTCTTCGAAGGTGGTTCCAGGGGACAGGGAGAACTCCCGACCCTCCTCGGCGCCCTGGGCTCGGGAGGCATCGTGCGCGGTCTCGGCGGCGATGACCAGGCGAGCGTGCTCCGTTCTGTTGTTGACTGCCTCCCCCTGCCCGAGGATGTCGACCGTGACTACCTCTACGAGATCATGCTTGCCCGGGAGAACCTCGGCTCGACGGGAATCGGGGATGGCATCGCGATCCCGCACGTCCGGGATCCCCTCGTCTTCCAGGTGCCCCATCCGACGGTCACCCTCTGCTTCCTCGAGCGCCCCGTGGACTTCAAGGCCATCGACGGCAAGCCCGTCGACACTATCTTCGCCATCGTAAGCCCGACCGTGCGTGACCATCTCCACATCCTGTCCCGGCTCGGCTACGCCCTCCGCGATGAGTCCTTCAGGAAGACCCTGCAGGCGGGCGCGGGGAGCGAAGAGCTGCTCGGCATCCTCGCATCCCTCGAAGCCGGACTCGCTGCCACCCGCGATGCCTGATCCGGCCTCATCCCTGACACTGCTCGCGATCGCCTTCGCGGCCGCGAGCGGATTGCCCTCGCTTGCCATGCGACGGGGCTCCCGGAAGGGACAAGTGGTCGCGACATCTGGGATGCTCCTGGCGGCTGTCCTTGGCATTGCAGGGGCCCTCCTCGCCCTCTTGCAGCCCGGATCCATCCGCGCGCTTCCTGCCCTGCCCTGGCCCGCAGGGAATCTACCAGGTATGAGGATCGACCCGCTGTCAGCCTTCTTCCTCGTGCCTGTATTCCTCGTGGGCGGGATGAGCGCACTGTATGGAAGCTCCTATCGACCCGCTGTCCGCAACCCAAGGACCGCCAGGAGGATGTCGGTCTTCCTCGGAACGCTCGTGGCCGGGATGGCCGTCCTCGTGGTCTCGTCGGATGCCTTCTCCTTCATCCTGGGCTGGGAGGCGATGGCCCTCTCTGCCTTTTTCCTGATAGGCATCGACGACGAGAGTGCCGAGGCCCGGAGTGCAGGTCTTGTCTACCTTCTGGCGACCCATGCAGGTACCCTCGTGCTCTTCGCCCTCTTCGCGCTCTGGCGGACGGTGACGGGTTCCTTCGCCTTCGACGCTGCCGCAGGAGCCGCCCTCGGCCCGGCTACGCGAGGCGCCCTCTTCCTCCTCGCACTCCTGGTGTTCTCCCTCAAGGCAGGAGCGATGCCGCTCCACTTCTGGCTGCCTGGCGCCCATGCAGCGGCCCCGAGCCATGTCTCGGCCCTCCTGTCGGGCGTGGTCCTCAAGATGGGCATCTACGGTCTCATGCGTTTTACCTTCATGCTCGGTGAACCGGCACCGTCCTGGGGCTGGGCCGTGCTCGCCGTCGGTGCCGCGAGCTCCGTGCTCGGCGTCGCCTTCGCCATGGGACAGCACGACCTCAAGCGCCTCCTCGCCTACCACAGCGTGGAAAATATAGGCATAATACTGATGGGGTTCGGGCTCGGGCTGATCGGGGTTTCCAGCGGGCGCGGCCTGGTAGCGGTGCTCGGAATGGGAGCGGCCCTCCTTCACGTGTGGAACCACGCGATTTTCAAGTCCCTCCTCTTCCTCGGGGCGGGCTCGGTGGTGTCGCGCACGGGCACGAGGTCCCCCGACAGGCTCGGCGGGCTTGCGGCTGCGATGCCCTGGACCGCCGGCTTCTTCCTGGTCGGCTCGATCGCAATCGCGGGGCTGCCACCCCTCAACGGCTTCATGAGCGAGTTTCTCCTGTACCTCGCAGCCTTTGTCGGCTCGCGCTACCCCGGCGCTGTGGATTCCGGACCCCTCCTGGTGGCTGCGGCCCTCGCGACCACTGGTGCCCTGGCGCTGGCCTGCTTCGTGAAAGTCTACGGCGCGATCTTCCTCGGGGCACCGAGGACCACCCAGCGGCCCGGTCTCCGCGAGTCGCCCCCCTCGATGCTTGTTCCGATGGGTATCCTGGCTATGCTGTGCATCGCCATCGGTGTCCTGCCGGGAATCTGGGCCCCCCTCCTCGACAGGGTAATCCGCAGCCTTCCGCTCGGAACGGGAGTGGACCGCTCCGGACTCATGTCGCTGGCACCGGTGTCGGCACTGGCCTTTGGAAGCCTTGTGTTCGCGGCAGTCGTGACGCTGGCCTTTCTCGGCCTTTCCTTCCTCGTGGGCAGGCGCGTAAGGAGGGGGCAGGGGACCTGGGATTGCGGCTACGCGAAGCCGGGACCCCGCATGCAATACGGCGCTTCCTCCTTCGCAGCGTCGATTGTAGGCCTCTTTTCCTGGGCTTTGAGGCCACGGTTCCACATTCCCCGCATCGAAGGTTCCTTCCCCGGTGCCACAGGGATGCATAGCCATGTGGATGACGCATCCCTCGACCGCATGGTCATTCCCTTCATGCGGAAGGCAGAGTCGCGGATCCAGTGGTTCCGGCGCTTCCAGCAGGGACAGACCCAGATGTACGTACTCTATGTATTGGTGACGCTGCTGGCCCTCCTGTGCACGCTGGTCCCCTTCGGTGACATGCTCGCCGACCTGGTCGCCGGCAGATGAGGAGAGCTTCCAGGATGGCGGAATGTCGGGGATGACCCTCATACTCTTCGCGATAGCCCTCTCGGCACTGAGCGGGCTCCTTCCCTGGCTCCTGCCATTGCCGGAGCGGGCCCGGCAGGTCTCGACAACTGTCCTCCTGTCCGCCGGCAGCCTCCTCGGGCTTGCCGGGATTGCCTTCTCGTTGGGCGAAACAACCAATACATATGTGAGCCTCCCCTGGTTCCTCCCCTCGGGTGCCTTCCTTGCGGATCTCGATGGTCTGTCGGCCGCCTTCCTCGCCCCTGTGTTCGCCATCGGGGCGCTCGGCTCGGTCTACGGCCTGGGTTACTGGAAGGCATCCGCGCATCCGGGCAACTGGCGGAGGCTCGGCCTGTCCTGGGGAATCCTGGTCGCGGCCATGGCCCTCGTGCTGGTAGCGCGTGACGCCGTGCTCTTCCTCGTGGCCTGGGAACTCATGGCCCTCGCCTCCTGGCTCGCGGCCACGGTGGAGTCGGACAATCCGGAGGTCAGGCGTGCCGGCTGGGTCTACCTCGTGGCAACCCACGTCGGGACACTCTTCCTCTTCGCGATGTTCGCGTTTTGGCGCAGCGCCACCGGTTCCTTCACGCTCGAGGCGGCACCGGGCCTCGGGGCGGCAGCGGCGGGAACCCTCTTCGCCCTCTCCCTTGTCGGCTTCGGCATGAAGGCGGGCCTCGTGCCCCTCCACTTCTGGCTTCCCGGGGCGCACGCCAACGCGCCGAGCCACGTTTCGGCCCTGATGTCCGGCGTGATGATAAAGCTCGGGATCTATGGGATTTTCCGCATGTCGTCCCTTCTCCCCAGGCCCGAACTCTGGTACGGCTGGACCCTCCTGGGTTTCGGTGCCCTTTCCGCCCTCGCGGGCATCTCCTGGTCCATCGCCGGGCGGGACCTGAAGCGCGTGCTGGCCTACTCGAGCGTGGAAAACATGGGCATAATTGCGATGGGTGGCGGGCTTGCGCTCCTGGGTCGGGCCTCGGGGCGGGTTGACCTCACCCTCCTGGGCATGGGGGGAGCCCTCCTCCACGTCTGGAACCATGGCCTGTTCAAGTCCCTCCTCTTCCTCGACGCGGGCGCGGTCATCCATGCGAGCGGGACACGGAATATCGACCGTATGGGGGCTCTCGCACGCACCATGCCGGTCTCTGCCCTCCTCTTCGGCCTGGGCTGCGTGGCGATTTCCGCCCTCCCGCCGCTGAATGGCTTCGTGGGGGAGTGGCTCATGTACCTCGGATTCTGGAGGAGCGTGCAGGGCGGCGTCGTGGCCCTGCCTGCAGTCGGCGCAGGCGCAGCCGTCCTGGCCATCGTCGGAGCGATCGCCCTCGCAGGCTTTGTCCGCGTCTTCGGAACTGTCTTCCTCGGGACGGCGCGGACTGAACCAGTGGAAGGAATCGACAGGAAGGATCCCTGTGCGACAATGCTCCTGCCCATGATTGCGCTTGCAGCAGCCTGCCTCGCCATCGGCCTCCTTCCCGCGCCCTTTGTGGGCTTGGCAGGGGCTGCGGCCGCTGCATGGGCCGCCATGCCATCCGAAGCCGGCTCCCTCTCCGCCCTCGCCCCGACCCTGCCCCTCACTCTTGCCGCTGTCGTCCTTCTTGCCCTTGCCCTCGCCATCGGCCTTCTCCTCTGGCGCCGCGTTGGCAGAGCGCGCCTCGGCGAAGCACGCCGCAGCGCAGGGCGCCGCGGCGAAGCACGCCGCAGCGCAGGACGCCGCGGCGCCTCAGTCCCGGGCGGGCCTGCTGCAGCGGTTCCCACCTGGGACTGCGGCTATGCGGCTCCGACCGCGCGCATGCAGTACACAGCCTCGTCCTTCGCCGAATTCCCGGCGAGGAGCCTGTCGGTGCTGCTGCATTTCCGCCGCGAGGCAAGGCTGCCCAAGGGAGCCCTGCCCGGGCCGTCCTCCTTTTCCCGCGAGGCTCCGGACCCGGTCCTCGACCTCGCACTCAGGCCCCTGTTCGCCTTCGCGAGCCGGCAGCTCGGCCGCGCGAAGATCCTCCAGCAAGGACAGACGCAGATGTATCTCGCCTATGTGCTCGCAGTCACCGTAGTACTCCTGGTCTGGGGGGCAGGAATCCCATGATAGACACAATTATCCGTTTCGCCTTCCTCCTCCTGGTACCTCCCCTGATGCTCGGGCTCATCAATCGCGTGAAATCGGTATTTGCGGGCAGGAAGGGACCGCCCCTCCTCCAGAGCTGGAGGGACATCGTCAAGCTGGCCGGGAAGGGCATAGTGCTGAGCTCGACGACCAGTTGGGTCTTCATCGCCGGGCCAGCGGTGACGCTCGCCGCCATCCTCGTTGCGGGTAGTCTTGTTCCCTACGGCCCCTTCCGCTCGCCCTTCGGCTTTGCAGGGGACCTGGTGCTCTTTGCCTACCTCTTCGGACTTGCGCGCTTCTTCACCACCTCGGCGGCCCTCGATACGGGTTCTGCCTTCGAAGGCATGGGTGCCTCGCGCGAAGTGACCTTTGCCATCCTCTCCGAGCCCGCCTTCTTTTTGTCCCTGCTGGCCCTCGCGAGGCTTTCCGGTGCCCTCGACCTCAACGGTCTCCTCCTCGGGCCAGAGGGCGGCTTCTCGACCGCGACAGCCGCTCCCCTGGTCCTCGTGGGACTGGCCCTGGGCATAGTCCTCCTGGCCGAGACCTCGCGCATCCCCGTGGATGACCCGAACACGCACCTGGAGCTCACGATGATCCACGAAGTCATGGTCCTCGACCACTCAGGGCCCCTCCTGGGCGCAGTCCTCTACTCGGCGGCCCTGCGTCTCTTCGTGCTTTCATCGGTCCTCCTCCATGTCGTGATGCCCTTCCGCATCGGCGTGGCTGCGCTCGACTGGATCCTTTTTGCCGCGGGCCTCGCGGGCATCTCGATCGTCATCGGCGTGATCGAATCGGTCATGGCGCGTTTCCGCATGGGCAGGGTTCCCTGGTTCCTGACCGGAGCCCTCCTGTGCGCGGGCTCGGCTTTCGTATTGCTGGTGAGGTGACGCGGTGACCGATTTCCTGAACGCGATAATCGTAATTGTGATGATCCTGAACCTCTTCGCGCTGGGGACGAGCCGCATCGCCTCGGTCATCAGGATCGTCGCGGTGCAGGGTGCCCTCCTGGGCGTGGTGCCACTCCTCCTCCACTGGGGCGGCGGCGGGGCCCCCTCGGCGGCGGTTCTCCTTGCCGCGGGGGCAGCCATCGCGCTCAAGGGGCTGGCCATACCCGCGATCATGCGCCGCTCCCTGCGCTCTGCGGCCATAAAGCGCGAGGTGGAGCCGCTGGTGGGCTTCCTTCCCTCGGTGCTGCTCGGTGCTGCGGGGACGGCCCTGGCCCTCGTGTTCTCGGGCAGGATGGGCATGGCGGCCAGCCAGCCCGGTACCCTCATCGTGCCGGCCTCGATGGCGACTGTCCTGGTCGGATTCATAATACTTACGACGAGATGGAAGGCCATCTCGCAGGTGATTGGCTACCTCGTGCTCGAGAACGGCATCTACCTCTTCGGGATGCTCCTGGTCGAGGCCATCCCCTTCGTCGTCGAGATGGGCGCCTTGCTCGACCTCTTCGTCGGCGTCTTCGTGATCTCGATCATCACGAACCACATCAACGAGGCCTTCTCGTCGATGGATACCCGCGACCTCGTTACCCTGAAGGAGTGAACCGGTGGCACTTGCGATGATCCTGCTTCCGCTCCTCCTCGCCGCCGTCGGGGCCCTCATCCCGTCCAACAGGCTACGACCCCTGGTGCTGCCGGTAGCCGGCCTCGGCCATCTCGCCCTCACTGCTTTCGCCCTCCTGGCGCCCGGCGCCGATTCCCTGTCCGCGCTTCCCGGAGAGTATCCCCTCCTCGGCCTTGACGCGATCGGAAAGGTGATACTCCTGGTCGTGAGCCTCGTGTTCGCAGCCTGCTCCATCTACGCAGTGGGCTACCTCCGCTATCGCCAGGAGCGCCCGAACCGCGTCTTCATCGCCGGACTATTGGGCTTTTTGGCTGGAGCGACGGTCGTGTCCTGGTCGAGGAACATGGGCCTGACCTGGGTCGCGATCGAGGCAACAACCCTGGCGACCGCCCCCCTCATCTACTTCAACAATTCCAAGCGCAGCATCGAGGCAACCTGGAAATTCCTCCTTGTCGGTTCGGTCGGCATAGCCCTGGCCCTTCTTGGAACCTTTTTCGTGGCCTACGCCACGCTCGTCGGAGGGGGGCAGGCCAGCCTCTCCTTCGACGCCCTGTGCGTCATCGGTGCGCCGGTCTCGAAGCCCTGGCTGCGTGTGGCCTTCGTGCTCGCACTCGTGGGCTACGGGACGAAGATGGGCCTCGCGCCCATGCATACATGGAAGCCCGATGCCTACGGCGAGGCACCCGGCGTCGTCGGAGCCGTGTTCGCCGGAGGGGTGACCAGCATCGCCTTCCTCGCCTTCCTGCGCTTCTACATCGTGGTATCAAGGGCGGGGGAGGCGGCCTTCGCCTCGCGCCTCCTGTTGGGAATGGGCCTCTTCTCCATGGCGGTCGCGGGACTCTTCATGATCGGCCAACGCGACTTCAAGCGCATGCTCGCCTATTCGAGCGTGGAACACATGGGAATACTGATGATCGGCCTCGGGCTCGGCGCGCCGGCGCTTTTCGGGACGATGCTGCACGTGCTGACCAACGGTGTCACCAAGGGAGTGCTTTTCCTTTCGGCGGGCAATATCCACAGGGCCTACGCGAGCAAGAACATCGCCCAGGTGCGGGGCGCTTTGCGGAGGCTCCCCCTGTCGGGTGGGCTCTTCCTCGCGGCCTTCCTGGCGATTACGGGTTCCCCTCCCTTCGGCCCCTTCGTCAGCGAGTTTTCCATCCTGAACGGCGCCTTCGCCAGCGGTCATCCCCTCGTGGCCGCCGCCTTCCTGGTCTTCCTCTTCGTTGTGTTCATCGGGATGGGTCGGACCGTGCTCAAGGTGACCCAGGGAAGGCCCCCCGAGGACGCGTTGACCACAGCCTACCGCGACGGGTTCCTGACCGCAGCACCGCTGGTGGCCCTCATGGCCATCACGCTCTTCCTCGGCATCGCGGTGCCGGAGCCCCTTGCAGCCCTCCTCCGCGAGGCGGCAGCCCTCGTGGGTGGCCAGGCATGAGCACGCATATCGATTCCTTCGCGCCCCTGGTCAACGGAAAGGCCGTGGACCTCTCTTCCCTGCCGCTGCTTGCGGCGGAGGCCCTCGCCTCCGGCATAGGGGAGGGCATAGGGAAGGGCAAGCGGGTCATTGCATATTTCGGTACCAACTATGAGGGGATAGCGGGCGGACGCGGCATCGGCCTCGTCGCCGTGCTCGCGGACGACGCGGCCAACGGGCTCGTCGCGGCCAGGACCCTTCCCGTGGAGGGGGGCTTCCCCTCCATCGCCACCGCCTTCCCCCAGGTCCAGCTCTTCGAACGTGAAATCGCCGAACAGTACGGCCTCGTTCCCGAGGGGCACCCCTGGTTGAAGCCTGTGCGGTATCATCATAGTTGGACAGAATCCGACGCCTGGGGCCGCGACCGCCACGCGCCCATTCCGCCGGCCGTGGGGGATTTCTATCGCGTCGAGGGAGACGAGGTCCACGAGGTCGCCGTCGGACCAGTGCACGCCGGGATCATCGAACCGGGGCACTTCCGCTTTCAGTGCCATGGAGAGACGGTCTTCCACCTCGAGATCGCCCTGGGCTACCAGCACCGGGGCCTCGAGGCATCGCTGGCAGGGAAGCCTGCGGGCTTGCCCGGGAACCGCTCGATGCGCCTGGCCGAAACCATCGCCGGGGACACGAGCATCGCACATGCGACGGCGCACGCGCAGGTCCACGAGGCCCTCGCCGGAGCCAGGAGCTCCCCCCGGGCCGACACCCTCCGGGCCATCGCCCTCGAGCTCGAGCGCCTGGCCAATCACACGGGCGACCTCGGTGCCATTGCGGGGGACATCGGCTATCTTCCGACTTCGAGCTATTGCGGCCGAATTCGTGGCGACTTCCTGAACTTGACGGCGATCCTCTGCGGCAACCGCTTCGGGCGAGGCTATGTGGCTTCGGGCGGTGTTGACCATGATCTGGACGAGGCAGAGCGGGGGGCCCTCCTTTCCCGCCTGGCTGCTGCGGAAAAGGATGTCACGGTTGCGGTGTCGCTGCTCTGGGACAGCTCCTCGGTGATGGCGAGGCTCGAGGATACCGGGCGCCTCACGCGCGAGGTGGCAGTGGAACTCGGCCTCGTCGGTGTTGCCGCACGAGCCTCCGGCCTGGCCCGCGACGCGCGCGCCGACAACCCCTCGGGCATCTGGCGCTTTGCCCACGTACCTGTCGCGACAGCCGAGAGCGGGGATGTCCTGGCGCGGGCGCATGTACGCTGGCTCGAGATCCAGCGTTCCATCGCCTTCATCCGCGAGCGCCTCGAGGGCATGCCCGGAGGGAAGGCACGAAACCCCGTGGGCGCGCCCGCGGCCTCGAGGCTCGTGGTGACCCTCGTCGAGGGCTGGCGCGGCGAGGTCTGCCATGTCGCGCTGACCGGGGACGAGGGGTCCTTCCTCCGCTACAAGGTGGTGGATCCATCCTTTCACAATTGGTCGGGACTCGCCCGCGCGCTGCGTGGCCAGGAGATCTCGGACTTTCCGCTCTGCAACAAGAGCTTCAACCTCTCCTATTGCGGCCATGACCTGTAGGCCGGCGAAGCGAAGGAGCATCCGATGATCAAGGCCATGATGGCCCGCCTTCAGCAGGGCCACAGGACGATGCGGTATCCCAAGGGTTCGCCGCCGCCCCTGCCCGAGCGCTTCAGGGGCCTGCCAGCCCTGGATGGAAGCAATTGTGATGGATGTGCGGAGTCTGCCTGCCTGGCTGCCTGTCCCACGGAGGCGCTCTGCCTGTCACCGGCCCTCAGCCTGGACCTTGGCCGCTGCCTCTTCTGCGGCGATTGCGAGGGGGCCTGTCCGGAGGGCTCGATCGCCTTCGGCAAGGACCACAGGCTTTCGACCTCGCGGCGTGGGGACCTCGTTCTCGGGGCGGGAGGAAATGATCTTGAACTCGCTCATGCGATGGGCAAGGAACTCAAGAGGCTCCTGGGCCGCTCGCTCAAGCTGCGCCAGGTTTCGGCAGGCGGCTGCAACGCCTGCGAGGCCGATACCAATGTACTCAATACTGTCGGCTGGGACCTTGGGCGCTTTGGCATCCAGTTTGTCGCCTCTCCCCGCCACGCCGACGGCGTCCTGGTGACAGGGCCGGTAACGAAAAACATGGAACTGGCGCTGAGGAAGACCTGGGACGCCATCCCCGAACCCAAGGTCGCGATCGCGGTGGGAGCCTGCGCAATCTCAGGCGGCCTTTACCGCGACCGCCCCGAGACCCTTGACGGCGCAGGCTCGATGCTCCCCGTCGACCTCTGGATCCCGGGTTGCCCGCCGCACCCGCTCACGATCCTCGACGGCCTCCTCAGGCTCGTCGGGAGCCTGCGCAGCGGGCAGCTGCGGCGCAGCGGGTAGCTGCGGCACAGCGGGCAGCTGCGCTAGCGGGCTGCTGCGCTGGGGCCCGACCGGCTTCAGTCGCCGGTCGCTATCGGTACGAGCTGGTTGATCTCATACATTGCCTTGGCGACCATGACAAACTCGACACGCCTGTTGATCATCTTGCCCGCCTCGCTGGCATTGTCCGACTTGGGGTTGTACTCGCCGCGGGATACGGCTACCAGCTTGCGAGGATCGACCGAGCATTCCTCTTGCAGGTATCGGACCACGTTGGCAGCCCGGGATGAGCCGAGATGCCAGGAAGTCGGATAGGCGCGCAGGGCTTCAGCGCTCGAGATCGCCACTGCCGTGTTGCCCTCGACCCGTACCATGCGGTCAGGCATGAGCTTGAAGACCTGCGACAGGGCCTTGAGGATTGCGATGCTCTCGCTCTGGAGCCGGGCGCTGTCGGGAGGGAAGAGGACGGAGTCCTTGACCGAGATGACCAGCACATCCCTGTAGCGCCTGATCTCGACGTTGCCTTTGCCAATAGGATCGGCCATGATCTTCTTGATCTCCGAGACCCGTGAGTCGAGGTCGCGGGCAGGTTGTTCGATGGCATCGTTGTATTTCCTGCTCAGCGTGTCGACCTGGTCCTGAAGCGCGCTCTTGTCCTTGTTGAGGGAGTCGATCTGCGAGAGGTAGGAGGCCTGGTTACGGGTATTGCCCGTCTTGAAGGCCTCCAGGTCGGAAAGGAGGCCTGCGTTCGTCTTCTGGAGTTCGGTGAGCTTCGCCTTGAGGGCATCGAGCTCTGACTGCCGCGATGCGAGGTCCTTGCCCTGCTTTTCGAAGGCATTGATACGGAGAACCGCCTGGTCGGCGTCATTTGTGAGCCTGGCTATCTGTGACTCGCTGGCGAGCTTCTGGTCCTGGAGATCCTTGATCATCGCATCCTTGATCGCGGCCTGCTGCCGGAGGTCCTTGAGCGTAGCCTCCCGTGCTGAAAGCTGTGTCTGAAGTTCGCCGAGCTGCTTCTGGACCTGGTCGAAGCGCTTAAGGAGGTCCTGGAGCTTGGAATCGCCTGCTGCATATTGCGCGATCGTCGAATCCTTGGCTGCCAGCTCTGCCTGGAGGTCCGCAACCTTGGCTTGTAAGGGCATGTAGGCATCGAGATCAGCCTGGAGCGCAGCAACCTTCTGGGCAAGGTCGTCAAGGCTTTTCTGCGAGATGGCGAGCTTGGCCTCCAGATCCTGGATGCTTCCGTCACGCGCCGCAACCTGGTTCTTGAGATCGGTCATCGCGACGCGGTTCTGCTCCTCAAGCTGGCTTTTCAGGTTGGCTATGGTGCCCTCCTGCTCGGAGATCTGCTTCTTGAAGGCGTCGGTTCCAGTAGCACAACCGACAAGGATGAGGCCAGAGAGCGCAAGTGAGGCGATGCTGAATCGGTTCATGGACTTCCTCCTATTTGTAGAAAAGGCCCTCATGGTGAAACAAGGTTTCCACGGTGCGCCATGATCCCACGCCGTTTCCTGTTGCTGCCAATCAGTAAACTAAAATATACACCTACAATGAGGCTACTCCCTGCGCTTTCGGCCGTCAATCGGCCCTGGTTCCTCTGGCAGGAATCACTCCAGGTCTCATAAGCGGGAAAACGAGCTATTTTCAGGCGCGTCCCCTCAGCCCGAGCATTTATCTAGTAGCACGATCCATACCAAGTATAGCGCAAAAAATGCCTTAACAGTGCGATTTTCTGAGTAATTATATATTGATATATATTTATCTTAATGTTATCCTGAACACTCACGACGTTCCGATCCCAATCATCTTCTTAAGGGAGGCATCATGTCCGCGGCGAGTCAGGCCCAGGTAAAAAACGTCGAGCGCAACAGTCTCGATGCGATCATCAAGAAAAAGCAGGGGCGGCCCGGGGCCCTTCTAGGGATACTCGAAGAGGCTCAGGGGCTCGAAGAGCACCGCTACCTTTCGGAGATCAGCCTGAGGCAGATCGCCGAGGGCCTCGACCTCCCGCTATCCCAGGTCTACTCCGTCGCCACGTTTTACTCCTACTTCAACCTGAAACCCCAGGGACTCCACTCGGTCGTAGTATGCCGGGGCACGGCCTGCCACACGCGAGGCTCCCTCGAACTTCTCGTGGAAGCCGTGGACCGCCTCGGCATCGAGGACTTCCGCGAGGAGGAGGAGAATTCCGCCACAACCCTCGACGGCTTTGCCACGGTGCGCACCGTCGCCTGTTTCGGGCAATGTGCCCTTGCGCCGGTCGTGGAGATCGACGGTGAGATGATGTCCCGGATGACGGTGGGTCGTCTCGTTTCTGCCCTCGCCAAGCTCCGCAAGGGAGGCCCGAAATGAGCACTTCCACAAAGAAACTGGAGGCCCTGCGCAAGGCTGGCCTTGCGAGGATCCTGCCCGCGACTCCGGCCCTCTCTGTCGGCCTCGGGACCTGTGGCATTGGCAATGGGGCAAAGGAACTTTTCGCGGCCCTTGCGAAGGAAATAAAAGGGATGAAGTCGGAGGTCATGCTCCGAAGGGTTGGTTGCTTCGGTTTTTGCGCCGAGGAGCCCCTGGTTATGGCCTACCGGCCTGGCAAACCCCTCCTCCTCTTCACCGAGGTCAAGGCTGCCAGGGCGAAACGCCTCGTCGAGGCCGTGGCTGATGATGCATCCTTTGACCGCCTGGCCCACAAGGCAGTAGCCAAGATCGAGTCCTGGGACTTCTACACCTCGAAGACCGACTTCGGCGTCGATTACGCCTTTCTTCCCAACTGGAATGAACTGTCCTTTTTCAAGGGCCAGCTCAAGCTCGTGCTCCGCGACGCCGGCCTCATAGACCCCGAAAGCATCGAGGAGTACCTGGCCGTGGGCGGATACTCGGCGCTCGAGAAGGCCCTCGGTTCGATGGATGGCGCTGGCGTGATAGAAGAAGTGAAAAAAGCCCTCCTCCGTGGCCGTGGCGGAGCGGGATATCCGACCTGGAAGAAGTGGGACATGCTGGCGAAAGCCGGCTCTCCCGGCACACGCAAGGTCATCATCTGCAATGCCGACGAGGGCGACCCCGGTGCCTACATGAACCGCAACGAGATCGAGTCAGACCCGCATTCGCTGGTCGAGGGCATGATACTCGGTGCCTACGCCACCGGCGCGTCCGAGGGCATTGTCTACGCCCGGGCCGAGTATCCGCTGGCAGTGGAGCGCCTCCGAGGGGCAGTGCTTGCGGCACGCGCCGCCGGCCTCCTGGGGAAGGACATACTTGGTTCAAAATTCGGATTTGACATCGAGATCGTCTCCGGCGCGGGTGCCTTTGTCTGCGGCGAGGAGACAGCCCTCATCGCCAGCGCGGAGGGCAAGGCTGGAAGACCCCTGCCCCGCCCCCCCTACCCGGCGGAGCGCGGCCTTGAGGGAGCACCTACCAACATCAACAATGTCGAGACCTGGTGCAATATTCCGCTCATCGTAGCCAAGGGAGGCGATTGGTTCGCGGGCCACGGCACGAAGACGAGCACGGGTACCAAGGTCTTCAGCCTCGTTGGCAAGGTCAAGAATACCGGCCTCGTCGAGCTGCCCCTCGGCACAAAGCTCGAATCAATGATCTACAGCATGGGCGGAGGCGCGGGTCCGCGCAAGCGCATCAAGGCCATCCAGTCGGGCGGCCCCTCGGGCGGCTGCATCCCGGCGACCGGTTTCGGCACTCCCATCGACTACGAGGAACTCGCGAAGATCGGGGCCATCATGGGTTCGGGCGGCATGGTCGCCATGGACCAGGATAACTGCATGGTAGACGTCGCACGCTACTTTACGGGCTTCACCGCTGGCGAGTCCTGTGGCAAGTGCACAGCCTGCCGCGAGGGCCTCGCGCAGATGCACCGCATACTCCAGACCATCTCCGCGGGCGAGGCGAAGCTCGAGGACCTCGACCTCCTCCAGGACCTCGCGGAGACCATCCGCGACTCGGCCCTCTGTGGCCTTGGGCAGACGGCCGCGAACCCGGTCCTCACGACGCTCCAGTACTTCCGCGAGGAATACGAACGTCATATCACCGAGAAACGCTGCGAAGCGGGGGTCTGCGAGGACCTCTACCACGCCCTCTGCGAGAACTCCTGCCCCCTCCACATGAACATCCCCGGCTACCTCCAGCTCCTCAAGGAAAACCGCATCGAGGACGCCTTCGAGCTCACCCTCCGCGAGAACCCCTTCCCCGGCACCATCGGTCGAATCTGCCGCTTCCACTGCAGGATGCGCTGCAGGCGCGATGCCCTCGACGAGCCGGTGGGCCAGGGCGAGATCCACCGCTACCTTGCCGACACGATGTACCAATTGGGACGGGAAAAGGCCGTCTACGCCCGCCTTCTCAAGGAGAAGCTGCCGCCGACGGGAAAGAACATAGCCATCGTCGGAGCCGGTCCCGCCGGCCTCGCGGCAGCCTTCTGGCTTGTCCGCCTTGGCCACAGGGTCCGCGTTTATGACGCATCCGACGAGATAGGCGGCATTCCGCGGTGGGGCATCCCCGCCTACCGGCTGCCGCGTGCCGTCCTGGCCAAGGAAACCGGCCTCATTAAAAAACTCGGGGTCGAGTTCGTGATGGGCACAAGGATAGGAAAGGACCTCTCCTGGAAGAGACTCCGCGAAGGCAACGATGCTGTCCTCATTTCGGTAGGAGCCCATAGTTCCATCCCCCTCGGCATTCCCGGCGAGGATATTCCCGGTGTCATGGCCGGCTGCGACTTCCTCGCAGCGATCGCCTCGGACAGCAAGCCGCCGATCGGCTACGAAGTCATCATAGTCGGTGGAGGAAACTCCGCCATCGACGCCGCCCGTTCGGCAGTGCGCGAAGGCGCCAGGGTCACCGTGATCTACCGCCGTGCACGCGGCGACATGCCTGCGGACATCGACGAACTCGAGGGCGCCCTCGAGGAGGGAATCGAGATACTCGCGATGACACGGCCCGTCGAGATCCTCATCGGCGAGAACGGCCGCGTCCGTGCGCTGAAGGCAGAGAAGATGAAGCCCGGCGCGATCGACTGGAGCGGCAGGCCCATACCGGAGCCCTCTGGCGAGTGCTTCGAGCTTCCCTGCACGGCCGTCATCGTGGCCGTGGGCGAGCGCGTGGAAGTCCCCGGGGTGGAGGACCTCGGCATCAAGAAGACCAAGGACGGAAGGATCATCGTCGATCCCTTCACCCTCGAGGCTGCGCCGTCTGTCTGGGCTGCGGGTGATGTCGTCACCGGTCCCGCCACTGCTTCGGAGGCCATGGGACTGGCTAAACGAGCCGCGAAATTCATCGACATCAAGCTCACCGGCGGAATGATGACCGAGACAGGAAGGACCCCATCGGACAGCCGCTGGGCGAGCCTGTTCAGGCACTTCGAGTACCGCATGGAGATTCCCCTGGAGACCGCTTCGGCCAAGGCAGGTCGGCCCGCGCAGCTCTCTTCCCACGAACGGGTGAGGAGCTTTGTGGAGATATCGCGGGGCTATACGGGCGAGCAGGCTCGCATCGAGGCCGATCGCTGCCTCCGCTGCGACGTCCGCAAGCGCTCGAGGCGTCCGCTCTCGGCGCCTGTGCCCGAGGCCGAGGCCCACCGCAGCGTGGCCGCGATCGAGGAATGAGGGGGGATGACATGAACGACAGGAAAGATACCATCATAACACTGACAATCAATGGACAGGAGACCGCCGTGCCGGCCGGCACGAGCCTCCTTGAGGCCTGCGCCTCCGCGGGGGCCTTCGTGCCGACCCTCTGCTACCTCGAGGGCGTGTGCTCAAATGCGTCCTGCGGGGTCTGCCTCGTGGAGGTCGAGGGAGCGCGTTCGCTCTTGCGTTCCTGCGTGCAGAAGGCCGCACAGGGCATGAAGGTCAACACCACCGGACCCCGGGTCCTTCGGGCCAGGAAGACGGCGGTCGAGCTCATCCTTGCCAACCACCCCCAGGACTGCCTGACCTGCGCGAGGAACGGGACCTGCGAGCTCCAGAGCCTTTCGGAGCGCCTGGGCATCCGGGAGATCCGCTTCCCCCGCACCAAAAAGAAGCTACCAATTGACCGGAGTGTCGCGGGCCTGGTGCGTGACAATGACAAGTGCATACTCTGCGGGCGCTGCGTGGCCGTGTGTAAGGATGTCCAGACCGTGTCGGCCATCGACTTTGCCGGCCGCGGCTCGCGGACGCGCATCGCGGCCTTCATGGACCGCGGCCTGGCGGGGAGCCCCTGCGTCCAGTGCGGCCAGTGCTCGGTCGTCTGCCCGACTGGGGCCATCATAGAGCGCGACGAGACTGCCGCAGTCTGGCGTGCCCTGGCCGACCCGAAAAAGACCATCGTAGTACAGACGGCTCCGGCCATCCGCGCATCCCTGGGCGAGGCCCTGGGGCTGGAAGCGGGCACCCTTGTCACTGGAAAAATGGTCGCAGCCCTGCGCCGGCTGGGCTTCGACAAGGTTTTCGATACCCAGTTCGCCGCTGACCTCACCATCATGGAGGAGGGCAGCGAACTCCTCGCCCGCATTTCCGGTGGCGGCACCCTCCCGATGATCACCAGCTGCTCCCCGGGCTGGATCGGCTTCATCGAGACCTTCTATCCCGCGCTCCTGCCCCACCTGTCGACCTGCAAGAGCCCCCAGCAGATGTTCGGAGCCATCGCCAAGACCTTCTGGGCGGAAAAGGCCGGCCTGGATCCGGCGAATGTCGGAGTTGTGTCCATCATGCCCTGCACCGCCAAGAAGCGCGAGGCTGGAAGGCCCGAGATGGTGGGAGCCTGGCAGTGGTGGAAGGAAAAGGGTACGGTCCCCGAGAAGCCCTTCGCCGATGTCGACTGGGCGCTGACGACCCGGGAACTCGCCCGGATGATACGGGGAGCAGGCATCGATCTCGCTACGCTCCCCGAGGAAGACTTTGACGATCCCCTCGGACGCTCGACCGGGGCGGCCACCATTTTCGGCACCACAGGCGGTGTCATGGAAGCCGCGCTCAGGACAGTCTACGAACTCGTCACCAAGCGTAGCCTTCCCTCCCTCGACTTCACGGCCGTGCGCGGCCTCGAAGGAGTAAAGGAGGCGGAGGTCGACCTCGACGGCACGAAGGTCCGTGTAGCTGTGGTCCACACCCTCGGCAAGGCCCGCATCATCCTCGATGAGATCGCTGCGGGGAAGAGTCCCTACGCCTTCATAGAAGTCATGACCTGTCCCGGCGGCTGCATAGGCGGTGGCGGTCAGCCCGTCAACATCGACGCGGCGAAACGCCTCCGCCGCAACAAGGCCATGTATGTCGAGGATCTCAGGCTGCCGATTCGGAAATCCCACGAGAACCCGGCCATCGGCGCCCTCTACGCAGATTTCCTCGGCAAGCCCCTCGGACATCTCTCGCACGGACTCCTGCACACGAAGTACAAGGCCCGCAAGGTCTGAGAATCCCGTCCCTGTCCCGGGTAGGGGATGGGGACGAGTAGTGGCAAAGTTAGGCGCAATTGGCGCCGGGCCGTCCGGGAATGCCCCTGGACGGCCTTTTTATTGATGCTGCCGGGGAACGGCTGTCTGTGGAGGAGTCGCAGAGGGAGCAGTTGCGGTGTACTAGGGGAAAAGCCGGAACTTGACCTGGTACCATTGGTGTACTACCATACACATCAGGAGGTGTATGGTGCGAACCAACATCGTTCTGGATGACAACCTTGTCGCCGAAGCCTTCGAACTAGCCGAAAGCATTCATACCAAACGGGAATTGATCGAAGTGGCGCTCCGGGAATTCGTCACCTCCCGCAAGGTCAAGGACCTTCGCGAAATCCAGGGTCGGATTTCTTTTGACAATGCCTATGACTACAAGGTGATGCGGACCACTGAATGATTCTGGTCGATACCTCGGTGCTCATCGATTTCTTGAAAGGCAACTCCAACGATCGCGTGTCTGCCTTTTCGGAAATCCTGGAGCGGCGCCTGCCCTACGGCATCAATGAATTCATCTATCAGGAAGTGTTGCAAGGCGCTGCCACGGTGGCGGAATTCGACAAACTCAGGGAGTACTTCGAAACCATCCCGCAATATCAACTGAAGGAAGGCAAGCGTTCCTTCGAAAAAGCCGCCTACCTCAACTTCGTCTGCCGTAAGGCTGGCATCACCATCCGCAGTACCATCGACCTTCTCATCGCCCAGACAGCCATCGAGAATGATCTCCTCCTTCTCCACAACGACAGGGATTTTACCAATATGGCAAAAGCGATTCCGGAACTGAGGATGTACTGAGGGGCCGAGGGCGGGGTCGAGGAGGTCGAAGGGCTCTCTGGAGAAATCTCTGTACAGGCTATGCTGCGACTTGTCGAAAAAATTCAGGTGGGATGCCTTGCCCCAGGCTTTCGAAACCGCTGTTTCCTTCCTGAGGCAATCAGCCATGGATTTCATAGGAGGAGGAAGCATGATACTGCCCAGGATCCGCGATCCACGATTCATCCTCGACCGCCGTGGGGGAACCTTGCTGGATGAGGATCATCGCCTCCTGGCTTCCTGGGCGGCCCTCTGCGCCTTGCACGTCCTCCTTCATTTCGAAGAGGCCTGTCCTGCCGACCCACGACCGCGCGAGGCGATCGACGCGGCGAAGGCATGGGCGCGCCGGGAGATCAGGGTGAACGAGGCCAAGATTGCCGCCTACCATTCCAACGCGGCGGCACGGGGATTGACTGGCGCGGCGAAGGAAGCCGCCCTTTCAGCCGGCCAGGCAGCCGCTGTCGCCCACGTTGCGGCCCATGAGCTCGGCGCAGCGGCCTATGGGATCAGGGCGGCGCAGGCCTCAGGGGGGCATGCCGCCAGGGAAGAAGCCGGCCGGATTGAATGCGCGTGGCAACGTGTCCAGCTCCCGGAGCGGATCAGGCAACTCGTCCTTGATGACCAGGCATCGCGTAACGATATCTGCTGGTTTGTGTTTTCATGATCCAGGCCACGCGGAGGGCCACGGGCAGCATCCCTGCCACGAAAAAGAGGGCCTCCCAAGCCGGGAGGCCCTCTCACTATTCAGATATATCGAGTGCGCGGAAAACTCAGAACGTCCTGTCAGCTAAGTACTTGTACTCCCTCCACCTGCGGGCGACCATGGTCTTCTGCTTCTCGATCAGCATGGCGGCGCGTTCGGGGTTGGAGTCGCGGAGGCTCTTGAAGCGGACCTCGTTGTACATGTACTCAGGGATCTTCTCGCTCTGGGGTTCCTTGGAGTCGAGCTGGAAGGGGTTTTTCCCCTCGGCCACGAGGCGGGGATCGTAGCGGAAGAGGGGCCAGGTGCCGGATTCCACCATGGTCTTCTGCTGGGACAGGCCCTTCTGCATGTCGATGCCGTGGTTGATGCAGTGGGAGTAGGCGATGATGATCGAGGGGCCGTCGTAGGCTTCGGCTTCGCGGAAGGCCTTGATGACCTGGAGGTAGTTGGCACCGAGGGCGACCTGGGCGACGTAGACGTAGCCGTAGGACATGGCGATCATGCCGAGGTCCTTCTTGCCGATGTCCTTGCCGCTCGTCGCGAACTTGGCAATTGAACCGAATGGTGTCGCCTTGGAGGCCTGCCCGCCTGTGTTGGAGTAAAGCTCGGTGTCCAGGACCAGGATGTTGACGTTGCGACCGGAGGCGATGACGTGGTCGAGGCCGCCGAAACCGATGTCGTAGGCCCAGCCATCCCCGCCGATGATCCAGACCGACTTCTTCACGAAGCCTTCATCCGCTACGGATGCGAGGTTGGCTGCCCAGCCCTCCTTGACCTTGGCGAGCTCCTTCTTGAGCTCGGTGACATTGGCGCGCTGCTCCTCGATGAGGGCATCGCTCGACTGGGGGTTGCCCATGATCCTGTCGGCCAGGGCCGATGGAACGCCCTTGCCCTTGTATTCGCCGAGCATCTCGCGGGCGAAGGCGGATGTCTTCTCGACGGTCAGGCTCATGCCGTAGCCGAACTCGGCCGCGTCCTCGAAGAGGGAATTGGCCCAACTGGGTCCTTTCCCGTCGTCGCGGCGGGACCAGGGAGTGGTCGGGAGGTTGCCTCCGTAGATCGAGGAGCAGCCGGTCGCATTGGCGATGACGGCGTGGTCGCCGAAGAGCTGGCTCATGAGCTTGATGTAGGGCGTCTCGCCGCAGCCCGCGCAGGCACCTGAGAACTCGAAGAGTGGCTGGCGGATCTGGGTGCCGACGATGGAGGCGGGATTGACCTTGGTGACATCGGGGTTGGGGAGGGACATGAAGAAGTCCCAATTGGCTGCTTCGGCAACGCGGAGCTCGCTCTGTACACCGAAGTTGATGGCCTTGCGGCTGGGGTTGGCCTTGTCCTTGGCCGGACAGGAAGCGATGCACAGGCCGCATCCGGTGCAGTCCTCGGGGCTGACCTGGATGGTGACCTTCTGGCCGGGGAATTCCTTGAAGAAGGGCTTGGGGTCGGCGCTCTTGAAGGTCGCAGGAGCCTTGGCGAGGAGCTCGGGCTGGTAGACCTTGATGCGGATGACAGCGTGGGGGCAGACCAGGTTGCACTGGGCGCACTGGATGCAGAGGTCGGGTTCCCACACGGGGATCTTCTCTGCGATGTTGCGCTTCTCGTAGCGGGTGGTGCCGGAGGGGAAGGTCCCGTCATCGGGAAGGGCGCTTACGGGGATCTTGTCGCCGCGGGTGGCGATGATCTCACCAATGACTTCCTTGACGAAGGTGGGTGCGTTGTCGGTGACGGGAGCGATCATCGTCTTCTTGCTGTCGGCGGATCCGATCTTCACCTCGTGGATGTTGGATCCGGCCATGTCGATGGCCTCGATGTTCCTGGCCACGACGTCGGCGCCCTTTCTGGCATAGGTCTTCTCGGTGTACTTCTTGATGAGCTTGAGTGCTTCGACCTCGGGCAGGACGCCGGAGATCTTGAAGAAGGCGGTCTGCATGATGGTGTTGATGCGGCCGCTCATCCCCGCCTTGTCGGCGAGGTCGGTGCCGTCGATCACGTAGAAACGGAGCTTCTTGTCAATTATGCGCTTCTGCACCTCCACGGGGATCTGGTCCCACACCTTGTCGGCGGCGAAGGGGCTGTTGAGGAGGAAGACGCCGCCGGTCTTGGCGTTGGCGAGCATGTCGAACTTCTCGAGGAAATTGAACTTGTGGCAGGCGATGAAATCGGCAGCGGCCACGAGGTAGGGCTTGGTCATCTTGCCGGGCCCGAAGCGGAGGTGCGACACCGTGTAGGATCCGGACTTCTTGGAGTCATAGACGAAGTAGCCCTGGGCGTTGAAGTCGGTGTCGTCTCCGATGATCTTGATGGAGTTCTTGTTTGCGCCGACAGTGCCGTCGGCGCCGAGGCCGTAGAAGATGCACTCGGTGGCGCCGGGGCTCGGGATAAGGAAGGTATCGTCGAAGGAAAGACTCGTGTGCATCACGTCGTCGTTGATGCCGACTGTGAAATGGTTCTTCGGTGCGGGCTTCCTGAGCTCGTCGAAGACCGCCTTGACCATCGCGGGGGTGAACTCGAAGGAACCGAGTCCGTAGCGGCCGCCGATGACGGTGGGCCAGGTTTTGAACGCGGCTGTCTTGCCTTCCATGGCCTCGCCGATCGCCGTACGGATGTCCTCGTACATGGGCTCGCCGAGGGCTCCGGGCTCCTTGGTTCGGTCGAGCACTGCGATGGATTTCGTGGTCGCGGGGAGAGCCTTGATGAAATGCTCGATGCTGAAGGGCCTGAAGAGCCGGACCTTCAGTACTCCGACTTTCTCGCCCGTGGCGACAAAGTGGCTGACAGTCTCCTCGACGACATCGCTTCCAGACCCCATCACGATGATGACGCGATCGGCGTCGGGGGCGCCCACGTAGTCGAAGAGGCGGTACTGGCGGCCGGTGAGCTTCGCGAACTTGTCGAACTGGGCCTGCACGATCTCGGGGACCTTTGCGATGAACTTGCTGGCTGCCTCGCGGCTGGCGAAGTAGACATCGGGGTTCTGGGCCGTGCCGCGGATCATCGGGCTTTCGGGGTTGAGGCCGCGTGCGCGGTGGGTGCGGACAGCCTCGTCGGAGATCATCTGGCGCATGAGCTCGTAGCTCGACTCCTCGACCTTCTGCACCTCGTGGGAGGTGCGGAAGCCATCGAAGAAGTGGAGGAAGGGGACCTTGGTTTCCAGGGTCGCCGCGTGGGCGATGAGGGCCGTGTCCATGACCTCCTGGACATTGTTGGAAGCGAGCATGGCCCAGCCGGTCTGGCGGGCGGCCATGACGTCCTGGTGGTCGCCGAAGATCGAGAGGCCCTGGGATGCGATGGCGCGGGCGGCAATGTGGAAGACGGTGGGAGTCGCCTCTCCCGCGATCTTGTACATGTTCGGGATCATGAGGAGGAGACCCTGGGATGCGGTGAAGGTTGTGGAGAGGGCTCCCGTGGTGAGGGCCCCGTGGACCGCACCGGCGGCGCCGGCTTCGGACTGCATTTCCACGACCTGGGGCACGGTTCCCCAGATGTTCTTCCGTCCCGCTGCCGAGTATTCGTCGGAAAGTTCGCCCATGTTGGAGGAGGGCGTGATCGGGTAGATGGCGATGACCTCGCTCACGGCGTGGGCGACGTGGGCAGCGGCGGTGTTACCGTCGATCATCACCATTTTCTTGGTCGAGTCGGACATAGCTATATATCCTTGCGGAAGGAAAGTTGGGGATGGCGCCCGATTGCGGGCGATGCCCAGTGGTGGGCGGGGGAAGTTTATAATTTTTCCCCGCATTGTTCAATAAGGACAAAATCAGAGAATGTGTCATGTAGCGAGGGCCCCTGCCCTGATCGAGGAACTCCAACCACGATAGACCTTGTCCTCCAGGGCTGTCGGCCCTACAGTTCGGGACATGCAACCTAGCCCAGGCAAGCCCCGAAGGGGCCGCGGTCTTTTCAGGAATTTCTTCGCAATCCTCGGTTTTTTTCTCATCGTCGGGCTTGCGCTGTTCGTTGTCGCTGGCTTTCCCTTCGGCAGCTATGACTTCCTTCCCGACCCGGCCACTGCTTCTCCAGCCCCGGTCCTTCCCCTCGACCCCACGAGCCCCTGGCCCAAGTTCCGTGCGGATGCCCTCCAGAGCGGCAGAAGCGGTGTCAGACCCTCGGGGGCCCACCCCTCAGACGGCAGTCCCGAAGCCCGCCCCTGGACCTTTGCCACGGGCAAGGGGATATTCAGCTCGCCGGTCATCGACGCCGAAGGAACGGTCTATATTGGCTCGGCCGACGGGAATTTCTATGCGCTTGGGAGGGATGGCGGGCTGAAATGGAAGATCACTACGGGTGGCATCATCGATTCATCGGCCCTCCTCGACGATGCCGGGAAGGTGTATTTCGGCGCGGGGGACGGATTGTTCTACTGCGCCGACCGTGCGACGGGAAGGGTGAAGTGGACCTTTGAGGCCCAGGGCCCGGCCGAGATGAAGAAGGAATTCGGAGTCGAGCTCCACAACGTGTCCTGGTTCGAGGGAAATGCCGGCATTCTGCCCGACGGCTCGATACTGGCGCCCAACGACAACCACCTTGTCTACGTCCTCGACCGGGACAGCGGGAAAAGAAAGGGCCAATACCTCGGGAACGAGATGGTCTGGTCCCTGCCGGCCATCAACGCAGGGACGGGGCGGCTCTTCTTCGGCAGCGATTTCATCGCAATTAATAATGTATTCGCCTTCGATATCAAGGGCGGCAAGCCGCTCTGGACGGCTGGCGGCCTCGGGACGGTCGCGGCGACGCCCCTCCTGACCAGCTCGAGCGCCCGCGGCGCCCTCGTTCTCGGAGGCTTTGACGGCTACCTGCGTGCCTTCGCCCAGGATTCGGGGAAAGAGCTGTGGAGCTTCGGCACGCGCGACCACATCTACGCCTCGCCTGCCCAGCTCTCCGACGGCACCCTGATCCAGAGCTCGGCCGACGGGACAGTCTACGCGATAGACCCCCGCACGGGCAGGCAGGAGTGGGCCTTCGACACGCTCGAGCCGATACGCTCCTCGCCCGCAGTGGACGGAGACGATCGCATCTACGTGGGTACCGGCGACGGTCGCCTCATCTGCCTCGAGAGCGACGGGAGGCTGCGCTGGAGCTACCGCTGCATCGATGGTCCACGCAATGACCTCAACGCATCACCTGCCCTCGGACCGGATGGCATTGTGGTCGCAGGCGAGTCGGGGGGCATCTTCTTCGTCCCCTGGGACTGGCCCCTTCTTGAAGCGGGGAGGGCCGCGGCAGGCGCGACCGCTCTGTCCTCCGCGAGCGCTGCATCCCTTGGCGCCGACAGCGCCATAGGCGAAGCTGGGGGCGAGGGCATTCCCGACGAGGGAACCTACCTCCTGTGGACCGGTGCCTTCGGAGAGCTGTCGCCGCGCCCACCCGCATCGATCGCCGCAAACCAGGCCCTCGCCTTCACGCTTCTCGCCCGGGAGGGTGGAGATACCCTTCTGTCGGCCATCGACCCAGGCAGCGTGAAGGTGACCATCGCCGGAAAGCCGGCCTTTGCCCTGCAGGTCGGTGCCAACCGCCGTTTCCTCACAATTGTGCCCACTACGGAGTGGGCACCGCCTCCGGGCGGCAGGCTCGTTTTCAGCATCGAAGGCAGCTGGAAGCGGGACCTTTCCCGCTTTGGCCTCAAGTTCTTCGGGGGGCGCCAGGGCGGGGTCTTCCGGGGGGATTTTACCTTCGATGTGGAGAGGCGAAGCGCCGGGCCCGTAGCCTGGACCCTGCCTGCCGGGCCTTCGGGCATGCCTGTGATGCCCGGGGAGGCGACGACTGTTTTCGGGCTCGAGCGCCTGGCGGCCCCCAACCCCTCGATGCTGCCCTCCTGGAACCAGATAGGTTTCGACAGCCTCCACTATCTCGCCTATGTCATCGGCCCGCTGCCGACGGGGGAGGGCGAGGCTCCGGGCTCGCGGGCCTTGGCCTGGGTCATTGCAGGAAAGAAAATCCCCGATGCCAGCGGAGGCGGCAAGGATAGCCGCGTCGTGCCCGATCCTTCCCAGGCCCTGCGCTTCCCCCTGATAGTCGAAAATGATGGCGGGGTCCTCACCCTCCATGACCACAAGGGCTTCAGCATCAACTTCGTGGGTTCATGGGACATGCCCTTCGGCAGCTATCGCCTCTCGGCGGGTTCGTTGCCCAGGGCCGGCGGGCCCTTTGTCCAGGCCCAGCTCGCCGCCGTCGCCCTCTGCGACCGCATCTCCTTCTATGGGCCCTTTCTCAAGCTGATGGGCATGTCGGAGTTCGACTCGGGGAAGATGGCCGTGTTCGGGGGCCTTGAGCTTGACGCACATCAGGAGGCCCCATCCTTCACCAGCGCCGACATCGGTGCCTTGAAAGTCGCAATTGCTTCCGATGAGGCCGCCGTGGAGCTGTCGGGCTCGGGCCTGGCGAAGGACAGCCACGTGTACAGCCTCCTCCTTGTGGAAGCGGACACGGGTCTGCCTCTGCCCTTATCCTACACCCAGAGGACGGCCATCGAGACGAACGCGGGGGGCCTCCTTTCCCGCGTGGCGATCTCTTATGGAAAAGGCGAAGCGAGGGGGCGCGTCAGGCTCCTCTTACTCGTGGACGGCTTCGTCGCTTCCGAGTTGAGCGCCGAGGTCCCCCTCAAATGAGGAAATTCAGGCCAATATGCCGATAATGAACCGGGTAGGTATGACATGAATGCACGAATGCTGGGCTTTATCATCGCGGGTGCCCTGGTCGCTCCCCTCTTTGCCGACGTCGAGTTCCGCGGACCCGACTTCTCGAAATCGGGGGTCCTCCTCTTCGCCGCGCGTACTGGATTGCCGGGAGGCGGCTCGTATGACGCCCTTTTCGCCTCTGATCCAGGAAGCGGTGACATCCGCAGTCTCACCTTCTATCCTGAGACCGTGAGCCTCGTGGACTCTGGGCAGCGCCTCGAGATCCGAAACCGCTTTGGCCTGTTCCGCACCGATGCAGAGCTCCGCAATCCGACAGTGGTGCCCGGCTTTCCCGCCTTCGAGCGTGGTTCGCCGATCGTCCTCGGAGAGCTCCCTCCCTCCGAGACGAGCCCCGACGGCATCTGGGTCCTCGAGACCGAGGCGGTCTCCGCAGCCTACGCCCGCCTCGTGCTCTTCGACTCCCGCTCGGGTGCGCGGACCACTGCCATAGAGTCTGTCGAATACTCGGTCGATCGCCTGCCTGCCCGCTGGTCTCCCGACTCGCGCTATTTCGTCTACTCAAAGAGCGGCTCCCTGTACTATTACTCGCTTGAGCAGCTCATCTCGGGCCGAATCCTCGATGAGTCTTTCCGCCGCATTGGCCTGGGCAGGATCGAGTCGCTGCGCTGGGCGGCGGACGGAAGCCTGTGGTACCTCCGGGGCACCGCTCTCTACCGCATCCTCCAGGCTGAGTTTTTCACCCAGGCCCTCTACCAGGGCATAGCCGGCATGGGAACCCTCGCAGGGAAGATCCCCTTTCCCTTCGATCCCAATTTCGATGACTACTGGGTTGCCAGGGATGGAAAGCGCATCATCTTCTCGAAGGGAGGGAGGAGCCTCTTCCTCGTCTACCTCGACCCCGATGATTTCGGAATGAAGGCCCAGGTCAATGCCATTCCCCACCTCTTCCTCCAGGGGGGGACCCGTGTCCGTTCGGTGCTGTGGCCGACAGGCGGGGACGTCACAGTGTTCACGTACACGATTCGGGGCAAGTCGAGCATCGCAGGAGCCTATCGCTTCCCGGCCCCGGCTGATCCGACTGTCCTGAATCTGGCCCCTCCGGTCACCGAGCTGGACGCAGGCAATGCCATCGAAATCAGGCTGAGTCCCGACGAGAGCAAGGTCGTGGTTGTCGGGGCGTCGACGGTCACGGTGAGGGCCTATAGTACCTGGAAGCAGCTGGCCATCCTCGATGCTCCCGATTCGCTGCACGCTCTCTGGCGGGACGATAGCCGCCTCGTCGTCGCTGGCCGGGATCTCATCGAGGTCTGGGATACGGTTACAGGCAAGCGCACTCCAGTCGCCCTCTCCCGTGCCGAAGACTTTGGCTGGACCGAGGATGGGACCATGGTCGCTTCCGTCGGTACCGCAGGCTACCGGAGGCAGGCACCAGCCCTCGGCAGGGCAGCTGCAGCTTCGAAAATACTTCCTGGCGCTGTCGCACCATCCCCTACCGCCTGGGAGATGGTTGCCACGCCAGGCCACCTTGAGGTCACTCCCACCTCCACCGAGTGGAGGGTCTACCTCGACGCCCTTTCCTCGGGACCCTACCGCAACAATGTGATGATCCGGGCAATCAGGAATCTTGGTACCCGGCCCCTCTTCCCGGTGCCCAAGGCAACCTGGGCACCCTTCCCTGACCGCAACCAGAGCCTGGACAGCCCTGTATTCGACCACGGTTCCCGCATCAGGCGCCGCGAGGTGGCCCTCACCTTCGACCTTATGGACGGCACCGAGGGACTCGTCTCGACCCTCGCCGTCCTGGCTGATGGTGGCATCAAGTCGACTTTCTTTGTGAATGGGGAGTTCATGCGGAGGGAGCCGGGGGCCTCGCGACTCCTGGCTGATTCCGGCCACGAAGTCGGTTCGATGTTCTTTGCCATCGTCGACCCGACCGACGCCCGCCTCGCAGCCGACCGCGAGTACCTCCGCCGCGGCCTCGCGCGGGCAGAGGATGACTGGTTCCAGGCTTCCAACCGTGAACTGTCCCTCCTCTGGCATACCCCCTGGTACGCCAACGGCGGAGAGATCGTCGCGGCCGGAGCCTCCATGAATTATACCTTTATCGGGCGCGACATCGATCCCCTGGACTGGATCGGACGGGTCGAGGCTGTCCGGATTCCGGGTTCCTACCGCTCCTCCCACCGCATCATCGAGGACATCATGGCGAAGGTACTGCCGGGCTCGATCATCCCGATCAGGCTCGGGGCCCCGGAGGGTGGCCGTGACGACTATCTGTTCAACGACCTCGCCCTTCTCATTGACAACCTTCGCGGGGCAGGCTATTCGATCGTCCCCGTTTCATCCTTGATCGAGCACGCGGAATGAGGATGGAAGAAGAAGGAGAAATCGCCATGGCGAGTCGCTTCGAGCTGGGCCCCGGAGATACTGACTTTTCTGTCAGCTTCGCACAGGAGTCCGTCCAGGCGCGGGCTGCTGCTGGCGAAGGCGAGGGAAGTGGGGTTCCAGAGGCCTGGGGCGCCAAGCTCATCGGGCAACCGCGTGCCCTCGAGGCCCTCCGCATGGGCATCCGCATCCGTGCCAAGGGCTACAATGTCTGGGTATCGGGCGCCCCCGGGACCGGCCGCCGCACCGGTGTCCTTGGCGTCCTCGCCGAGGAGCCTGATGGTCTTGCCCGCCTCCACGACATAGGTTTTGTCTTTGATTTCGAGGCACCCCTCGCACCTCGAATGCTCTTTTTTCCTGCTGGCAGGGGCCGCGATTTCAAGAAGGCCCTCCACCGCCTGGTGGAGTCCCTCAAGGAGACTGTCCGCCTCCAGACCGAGAGCGAGTCGCAGAAAAAAGCGGAGGCCGAGCTCGAGGGGGCCTGCGAGAAGGCAGAAAATGCCAGGCTTTCAGCCTTTGAGGCGGTACTTGCAGCTGACGGTTTCCGTGCAGTCCAGGTGGCAGGGGAGGGTGGCGGCAGCGCCATGGACATCGCTCCCCTGCTGCGCCGCGCCACTGTTCCCGCTCCGGGACCGGGCCTCGAGGTCGATCCTGAGTTCAGCGGCATCGAAGGGGATGGCGAGGGCGACGCTGTCTTCGAGGAGACCAGCTTCGAGAAGCTCCAGGATCTCGTCGCCACAGGAGCGATGAGCGAGGATGACTACAACGCCCTCCGTACCTCCTGGTACGGGCACATGGATCGAATGAAGGTTATTTTCGCCGAGCTCAAGCGCTCCCGACTCGAGCTGGCTGAAAAGATCAAGAACCTCCGCGAAACAGCCATCGCCCCCCTTGTCACCCATGAAACGCGGCTGCTTTCCCTCGAATGGCCCGAGCCCCCGGTGCAGGCCTGGCTGGAAGCCCTCGAAAAGGACGTCCTCTCCCACCTCTTCCTGTTCCGCGATTCCAGCAATGAACGCCGTCCGGGCAAGCGCCGCTCGCCCGCCCTTGCCCGCTACGGCATGAACCTCGTCGTCGACCGTTCCGGCGTCACCAGGGCGCCAGTCGTTGTCGAAAACCACCCGAGCCTTTCCAACCTCTTCGGTTTCGTGGAGCCCAAGCCCGACGATGACGGCGACAGCCGTAGCGCCTATCTCCGCATAAGGGCTGGAACCTTCCTGTCGGCTGCCGGTGGTTATCTCGTGCTCCGTGCCGAGGACATCCTTGCAGACGAGGAGGTCTGGACGCGGCTCAAGCACGCCCTCCAGGATGGCAAGGTCGAGATCCAGCCGCGAGAGGGACCCTACGGAGCCGCCGCCTGGCTCAAGCCCGAGGCTGTGCCCGCCGACGTGAAGGTCATCTTCGTCGGTGGAGAAGGTACCTACGACGCGCTGTACCAGGCCGACCCCGACTTCCAGAAGCTGTTCAAGATCCACGCCGAGTTCGACTCGACCATGCCGCGCACGGGAGCGGGCCTCCGCGACTACGAGGCCTTTGCCCTCAAGGTCTCCGGAGAGGAGGGTCTCCTTCCCGTCACTACCGAGGGGCTCGGCGCCCTTGTCGAGGAGGGCGTGCGCCTCTCAGAGTACCGTCGCCGACTTTCCACCCGCTTCGGCAGCATTGCCGACCTCCTCCGCGAGGCAGATTATATGGCACGCAGTACCGCTCGCCCGAGCATCGATGCCCATGCCATCCGTCAGGCTGTCGCCGCCCGGGCCCGGCTCGCCAATCTCGCAGAAGAAAAAATCGAGGAGATGATTGTCTCAGGCGAGATCATCCTCCAGGTCCGCGACTCAGCCGTCGGGCGCCTCAACGGCCTGGCCGTCCACGACCGCGGCTACTACGCCTTCGGCCTTCCCGCAGTCATCTCCGCCCAGGTGAGCCCCGGTGAGTCAGGTGTCATCAACATCGAGGGCGAGGCGGGCCTTTCCGGCGAGATCTACGACAAGGCAGTCCTCATAGTTGAAGGCTTTGTCCGGAGCCGTTACGCCCGGGACTTCCCCCTGGCCATCACCGCTTCAATTTGCTTCGAGCAGTCCTACACCGGCATCGAGGGCGATTCAGCCTCATCGACGGCCGTCTATGCCCTCCTGTCGGCCATTTCCGGCATTCCCCTCCGCCAGGACATTGCCGTCTCCGGTTCCATGAACCAGATCGGCCAGGTCCAGCCCGTCGGCGGCATCAACGAAAAGATCGAGGGCTTCTTCAGGGTCTGCAAGCAGGCTGGCCTCAGCGGAACGCAGGGGGTCATGCTCCCGAGGCGCAACATCGTCAACCTCGTCCTGCCACTGGAAATCCAGGAGGCCATCCGCGCGGGCCAGTTCCACCTCTGGGCGGTCTCCACCATCGACGAGGGCCTCGAGGTCCTCTCCGGCATCGAGGCCGGAACCCTCAACGAGCGTGGGGAGTTCCCCGCCGAATCCTTCAACGGCCGCGTGCGCCGCGAACTCCTCAGGATGGCCAAGACAATACGGAACTATCAGGGGTAGGTTTTCCAATTGCACACAGTTGCTGCCGGGAAGCCCCTCTTCGTGAGTGAATCCCTTATCCAGAGGCATTCGCCTTGGAAATCAGCGCGATGCTCCGGTCTGCCAGGAATAAGGGGATGTTGAGCAGGGTGCCATCACGTTTGAGATTTCGCATCGAAAAGCGGACACGGAGTCCAGCCTTCTCCGGGAAACGCTGGGCCCATGAAGCGAGACTGCGGCTTTCGGTGCTGGTTCCTGCCTTGACCTCGATAGGGATGATATCATTTTCAACCTGGACAACGAAGTCGACCTCGGCCCGGCCTTTTCCGTCAGTCCAGTAGCGCGGCATCACTTCGAGTTGGCGATCAAGAGTTTGCAGAACAAAATTCTCACTCAAGGATCCCTTGAATTCCGTAAACAAGCGTGTCCCCTCGCCAAAGGCCGAGGCTGGGAGCCCCGCGAGCCGTCGGAGCAGTCCGACGTCGCAGGCATAGAGCTTGAAGGACGAAATGTCGTCGTAGGCAGGAAGCGGCAGAGCCGGTTTCTCAACCCTTGAAAGCTTGTAGGTGAGGCCCGCGTCGCAGAGCCATTGCAGGGCATCCTCGTATTCACGCGCCCGTGCCCCTTCCTTGATCGCACGGTAGAGGAACTTCTTGTTGTCCCTCCCCAGCTGCGAGGGAATCGAATGCCAGATGAGGGAAAGCTTCGGAAAGTCGCTTCGTTCCGCGTGCTTGGCAAAATCCCGTTCGTAGGCGTCCAGCAGGTTCGAAAGGGTCTTCTGCACGATCGCCACGTCGCCCGTCTCTCGCCATCGTTCGACGACCTCGGGCATGCCGCCCGTAATGAAATAGTACTTAAGGTATTCTGAAAGCCGCTTGAAGAAAAGCTCAGGCAGGGGCTCGATGGTTTCGATGGACTCGACATAGCAAGCAAGCTCTGTCTCGCCTGTCCCGCGGAGGAACTCTGTAAAGCCCAGCGGGTGAACATGGAGAAAATCGACCTTTCCGACCGGGAAACCGGCAGGCTTCGAGAGCGCGACCCCGAGGAGGGAACCGGCACAGGCAATATGGTAGGCCGGCGCCTTCTCGCAGAAGTATTTCAAGCTGTTGAGGGCAGCGTTGCATTCCTGGATCTCGTCGAAAATCACGAGAGTCTGTCCAGCCTCGATCGGCGAACCCCGTACTATCGAGAGATTGCGGAGGATCCTTTCGGGATCCTTGTCGAGTTCGAAAAACTGCTTGAGGTCGGGTTGCTCATCGAAGCTGAAATACGCGACATCTCGGTAGTGCATCGCTCCGAAATGCTGAAGCAGCCAGGTTTTTCCAGATTGCCGGACTCCCTTTAGGATGAGTGGCTTTCGGTTCGGGGAGGTTTTCCACTCCACGAGCTCTTGTAGGGTTGCCCTTTCCATAGTACCTCGCGTCACACAAATATCGCTAAAATTGTGAAATATATCACAATATTAGCGCTGTTTGCGTGAACAGTGCTTCCCTGAAAGGATTTTGTCAAGTCGGACAACGAACTCGAAGCCCGGCGCACCATTTCCAGCCCAGAGGAAAAGTCGTACACTGCGACAATGAGCAAGGCCAAGCTTCCCATCGGCATCCAGACCTTTTCGGCGGTCAGGAACAGCGGCTATGCCTATGTCGATAAGACTCATTTCATAGCCATGCTTTCTGAAGGCAAGTATTTCTTCCTCTCCCGACCCAGGCGTTTCGGCAAGAGTCTCTTCGTCGATACCCTCGACAGCGCCTTTTCCGGGAGAAGGGAATTGTTCACTGGCCTCTATCTGGACAGCCCAGAATCGGGCTGGGATTGGTCCCGCAAACATCCGGTGCTTCGAATTGATTGGTCGCTTTCACCATCGCGATCGGTGGAGGCATTGACTGCACGCATCGAGGAGCTTTTCGCGCAATGGGCGAAAACCTGGTCCTTCACCCTGCCTGCGGGAACTATCGGTGGCCGCTTTGAGGCCTTGCTGCGGCATGTCTCCGAGGCGAGCGGCGAAAAGGTGGTGATTCTCATCGATGAGTACGATAAGCCCATCCTGGACAACCTTGAAAATCCCAAGCTTGCTATCGAGCTACGCGATATGCTCAAGGATCTTTACGGTTCATTCAAGTCCCTGGACCCATGGCTCCGCTTTGTCTTCCTCACCGGAGTGAGTAAGTTCGCCAAGACCGGGATTTTTTCGGGTCTCAACAATCTCAAGGACCTCACCGTGGATGCCCGCTATTCGGCGATCTGCGGCTACACCCAAGCCGATCTCGAGACGGCGTTCAGCGATTATCTTGAGGGCCTGGACATGGATGCGATGAGAGTCTGGTACAATGGCTACTCCTGGACGGGAGATACCGTTTACAACCCCTTCGATATCCTCCTCTTCCTCGACGAGCGTATCTACAAAGCCTGGTGGTTCGAGACGGGTACGCCCACTTTTCTCCTCAAGCTCCTGGCTGAAAAACCGCGAACTCTGCCGGAATTGGACGGACTTGTCACCGATGAGGAACTCCTGGGCTCCTTCGACATCGAAAATCTCCGCCCGGAAACAGTCCTGTTCCAGGCCGGGTACCTTACCATCAAGGAATGGTCCAGCAACTCCGACGAGGGAATCAGCTATCGGCTTGGTTTTCCCAACCGCGAAGTCCGCAGTGCCTTCAGTCGCAGCCTCCTTGGCAACTTGCGAGGAAGCGAAAGCCCTCCAGTCGACAACAGGTTGAGGCGCGCGATGGATTCTGGCGACACCGATACCCTGCGGGAGGTTATACACTCCTTTTTTGCATCGATTCCCCACGACTGGTACCGAAAGAATCGCCTCTCCGGTTTTGAGGGCTATTACGCGAGCGTCGTGTATGCCTGCTTTGCGTCGGTGGGCTTCGAGGTCATCCCCGAGGATGTGACAAACAAGGGGAGGATCGATCTGACGGTAAAGTCCGCAAAGGGAATCTGGATCTTCGAATTCAAGGTGAAGAGCCTCGATAAAAGTGGCGACAAGCGCCCGCTTGCCCAGCTACAGGAGCGGGGCTATGCGGAAAAATACCGCAGCGATAGTCGGCCGCTCCATCAGGTAGGCATCGTTTTCGACGCAGAGTCGCGCAACATCGAGGGCTGGGAGACGGAATAGCCGGGTACCTGGCGGGTTTCGCTTAAATATGATGATCTCGCTCCCATGGCGGCCTTTGCGAGTTCCAAAACAAGAACTGCCTTTGTCCTATCACCAATCTCGCTGCTTTGAATCTACATATCATGCGAAAAAACGGCATTCCTTGCCTGTATCGTATCTACACTCTGCATGACGAAATCGCTCAGGATGTACCCATCATGCATGCCAGCTGGAATAGCGCCCTCATACACAATCGTATGCACGACATTTCCGTCTCGTACAATATCAATGGTCAAACCGCGCAATGTTGATAGTGCCGCATTGTTTTGAATACTTATGGAGTTAGGTGGAATCGCAGAGACTGCGATTTCCTGGGCGCCCGGAAAGTATGCGCATGATGCCAGCTTCGTTGTCAACAGCAATCCTAGTATTGAAGCCTTTGCGAACAACACGTTAACCGCTCTTCTGGTAGTCATGTCGATCCTCCGGATTTCAGATTGCTATCGAACATTTATCTGCTGTCTGGTGATTATGCATACTTCTGTTGACTCGACAAGACCGTTAAGGAGGAGCCTTCCCGCGTCCCATCGGGAGAAGGGCATTTACCTCAGTTCCGCTTCGACGTTCTATCGAGTCCTGCAAGCCGGGAAGTTGGTCTACCACCGCAGCGAAGCCCATGCCCGCCACTTGAGCTCAAGGATGAGGAAATGATCGAAGGCCTTGCCGAACTCGGGCGTCTTTTCGGAAAGTGTGCGGCAGGGGGGAAGGCGATTGCCCTTGCATATCGGACTACAGCCGAACCCTGAGCGAGACCTGCGATTTCAGGGCGGCGAAACTATCTTTCGCGTCTTCCGCACCAAGGAAGTTTCCTTGATCGTCGCTCACCCCTATGCCGCCAGCTAGACCCTGAAGGCCCAGATACTCGAGGTCCAGGTTGATCCCGAGAGAATCGGAAACCCTATATTCGAAACGGAACTCGGGCCTTAGCACGAGACCTCCGCCAAGGGTGCCAGCGAAAACAAGCTTCCTGAAGGTATGTTCGTCCTTGCTCTCCATAGTCACAAGGGGCGTCGCGGATAGAGAGGTCTCGAATTCGAGACTGGCGCTCGGTCGCCATATCAGGGAGAACCCGAAGCCAAGGTAGATGCTCCGCTGCTCATAGATGATCCCTGTGGTATGGAGATTCGCGAATGGGGTGTTGCTCGAGATCGGCGTTACGGGACCCGTGGTAATTGTGCCGTCCGGAAGAGGGGGAAAGACCTCCACGGGATACCAGTAGGATCCGCCGCGGGAGGTCCAGCCGAATTCCTGATAGCCAACCGAGATCAGAGGCTCGATGACGAGGGTTTCCGAAAGTGCAAAGTCATAGGTCAATTCGATGCTTAGAATGTAAGCCTTTTCGGTCCAGCTTTCGGAGCTGCTGAAATTGGTCAACACATTGTCATAATTTTTCCAATCAGAGTCGGTCATGCTTCCGCTGTGTCCGCTCAGGGCGTAGGCGACCCCGAAACGGGAAATGAGGCCAGTGGGAAAACGAAGCTCGAGGGAAGAGCCAAAGTAAAAAAGCGGGATCGAGGACCAGTCGAGCTCGCTCAGCTTGTAATCCTGAAAGATGACCTCTTGCGTCGCAGTGCCGAACATGAGTCCGAAGCTCGACTCGAGAACCACAACGGGATAGGCTTCGGCGGATTCGTTGCCGAAGATGTCCGATATTCCGATGCCGATAATCAGTAGCAGAAAGAGAAACCTTGCAAGGAAAGTGGATGCCTGGTTCATGGCTTATTCAAACTCGGCGACTTGATAATTCTGATCGTCGGTCACATAGATTGCCGACGAGACGGGGTCGACTGCCACCCAGGCAGGGTAGACATTGTCGGTGATTGCTGCGCTCGAACTCTGGAAGCCATAGCGAGTCCAGCCAGCACCGATCATGTCATCGATCCTGACAATCCAATAATTGCCCGAATCGACAATGTACAGTCTTCCGCTTGAGTCCGTCGCAATGGCCTGGGGCGAGATGAACTGCCTCGAGCCGTTCCCCCGGGATCCAAGGGTCGTCCACGAAGAAGCCAAATCGGACTTCATGCGGACGACGCGGTAGTTGACCTCGTCAGTGATGTAGACATGCTCGCCGCTGGCGTCCACTGCTATGCCGCGCGGAAAGGAGAATTGGAACTTCCCAGTGCCCTTCGAGCCTAGCAAGGCCAAGCCCGTTGCGACATGAATTGCGCTGGCAAGATCGACGCTTATGTCAATCTTGAAGATCCTTGGTGTATTCTTGGGGAATTCAGTACCAGGGTCTGTCAGGTAGAGGGTCGTGCCGCTGATGGCAAGTCCGGTCGGGAAGGAAAGCGGATAGCTCGTGCCTGCCACGGTAACGGAGCTGAAGTAATCGAAGGTGGGCATCCCTCCCTGCCAGTCGGCCATCTTTAGCCGCACTACGCGCTGAAGCCCTGCATCCGCGACCCAGAGGTCACCCCCTGGGCCGATAGCGATTCCCTCGGGGTCGACAAAACGATCCCCCTGTGGCGTAGCGTCGGTCGGAAAGACGGTCCAGGAGCTGGCTGAGAGCGCTTCCATCATGACGATCCGCTTGTTCCGCGCATCGGCGACAAAGATTCGTCCCGATACGTCCAGCGCCAAGCCGCGGGGATACTTGAGGCTATCCTTGGCGGGCTTGCCATTGAATGCGACGAGGCGGCCATAACCGAAGCTCTGAAACACCCCTCCCGGCACCATCGACTGCGAGCAGGCCGAGAGCAAAATGCCGGTAACTAGGGTCACTATCGTAGCAACGGCTAGAGACTCATTGCCACCTGTCCTTCTCCCAACCAATTTCTTCCTCTTTTCCATTCGCTTGCATGAACAACCCAGTCTCGGCACGAATAAGCCTATCACAGCGTTGGCTTCTTCCCGACAGCCGCAACAAGGCGAGAATCTTGCAGGTTCAGAGCAAGTACTTGAACTCAAACTCCCAGTGCCTGATGTCGAATAGGGTATTCAGATTGGGCCCCAAAGACCAAAAAATGGGATTGTTCGAAGTGTCATAGCTGACGGAAGCTATGGGGAAATTCAATCCCACATAGAAAAGGTAATGCTCGAAAGCGATGATATCGACACCGGCCGCCACCAGGTAGTAGGAAGCATAGGAAATACTGCATGAGTAGTCGCTGGCTTTGACATAGCCGAGCTGGTCCGGAATATCGGCATAGTTCGCCGGGGTTAGCCAATCCTTGGGATAAAAAGGATTGGCTTTGTTGAATTTGGCCTTGAAGTCGAGGTAGGGGATTACGGCTAAGGCCTTGGTATCCATCCCCCTCCAGTTGAGGCTCAGGGTCGAAAGGAAAGTCGTCAATCCGAAGCCCCAACCATGATTAGAGTAGACGGGATCGAGGGCCGCATCGAGATTCAAGAATAGGCCAAAGAGTCGGTGGTTCGAGCGCTCCGACAGGATAAGCGCGCTGAGATCGAAGGAAGAAGAGATAATGCCTTCGATAACCCAATTCCCGCCTAGCAGTCCCCATAGTCCAAGCATTTGAGGACCACTGGTTGTCGCTCCAAGGGAGATTCCATCGAAAATGGCATACTCGAAGGAAAGGGCATCCCCAGCCCAGGGCGTTGTGCCGTCGCCGCTCCCTACGGTCACTAAGAGCTTCCTTGCAACGCCGTTCTCTGCGTCAAGAGTCATAAAAGACTCTTGTCCCATCGAAGTATAAAAAGTGTATCCTGCAAGGCCTTGGCCCTGGGTAAGAAAGAGGGGGTGATTGTGAGCCTGAGCAAACACGCCGCAACAGAGGATGAAAAAAAACAGGGAAAGGGTTCTCTTCATTATGCCTTTCAAGTCGGGGCCACGGACTTAAGGATCTGTGGCTATAAATTACATTTCACTGGGGAAATGGCTTGTCATTTCCAGGACTTAACAACATCGCCGGTGTCCAGACCGGGCGTTCCGGTGAACTGAGCGCGGTAAGTGATATTGCAGGGAAGCTGACGACCATCGTAGAGCCCATAGCGTATCCATCCATCTCTTGAAATAAGACTTGAATTAGATTGGCTATCCTGGTTTATGGTACCATTTGCGTCGACAATAGGTCCAACCATGATAGATGAAGCGGGTATGCCAACCCAAGCATAGAAAAGACCAGTATAACTGCCGGTTTCAGTCTGGCCCTGATTCCACCACTGCCAAGGAAGCCAGTGGTACCACCTGCTCATCCTCATTACCAACGGTGCTGCAATGACGGTTTCCAAGGTGGAGCGGGAAGCGACAGAGCTGTTCTCGGTCGGATCGATCCACTTCGGAGCTTCCGTAGCAATAATCTGCATGGTCTTTGGATCATAGGAAGCGCTTTCGCGACGGATCAGATAGAATTTCTTCCAGCCGTCACCGAATTCCTTCTTCAGAAGGTCGATTTCTGCCGCGATGATGGCTTTGTGATCGGTCTCGCCCAGTGCGCTTAAGGCACGCGAGCCAGCGACGCGCGAGGTGATTCTGTCAACTTCGGGCTGAAGAGCTTGCAGGCGATCGACCTCTGCGGCGCTCAGGGTAACGCCATTGGGCAAAGAAAACGTAGTTCAAGCTGTGACCGGCTGGCAGGCGGAAAGCGCGAGACCCGCGGCCAGGACCGCGAGATAAGCAAGGATCGCCGGGAAACGAGATTTCACAAAGACTCCCTAAAACGACTACATAGATTTCCGACCCTCCGGATGAACAAAGGGTCACTGG
>CAIJMU010000043.1 GCA_903821875.1 uncultured Spirochaetota bacterium | reverse complement strand
TCCGGCAGGAGGGCAGGGAGATAAACCTCAAGTACATAGACCCGAGCTATATGATACGGAGTGTTCCCGCGAATCCCCATGATTCCGCCTTCTGCCTTCTCTTAGGACAGAGCGCCGTCCATGCCGGCATGAGCGGACGGTCGAATATGATCGTCAGCTTCTGGAACCATCAGTTTACGCACGTTCCCACATCTCTGGCAGTCAGTGAGCGGAAGAAGGTGGATCCCCGGGGTATGCTCTGGGGCAGCGTTATTGCCTCTACCGGGCAGCCGGTGGCGATGTGAAGCCCGGCAACGGGGAATAAGACGGCGATAAAGGAGACGGAATGAACAGGAACGATCAAATGGGGCCTATGCTGACTATCCTGCTGGGGGGCGCATGCGCGGTGGTTATCGTGGGAGGCGTTAAGATTGCTGCTCCTCTCCTTAATAATATCTTCCTTGCATGGCTTCTTGCAAACAGTATTACCCCTTTCCCTAAGTGGCTGATGCGCAGGCGCTGTCCTCAAACAGCCGCCGTGCTCGTCACTCTCTTCGTCGTCGTGGTGGGAGGGCTTGTGATGGCTTCCCTTTTTGGACTATCCATCTCGGGACTGGATGACAAGCTGCCCGTCTATCAGGCCCGACTGACGGAGATCTTCGGGAGTTTCAAGAACCTCTCTTTCATGAAGGGAGTTGATATTGAGACCCTTAAATCTCTCGATATGTTAAGTCCCGCGAAACTGATCGAATATGCACGCATGCTCCTTGGCGGATTGGGCGGGCTTTTGGGAAATGTCCTCCTGATTCTTTTTCTTGTCGCCATACTTCTCTTTGAATTTGCAGGAAAGGGAGACGGTGATACCGGTGAGAAAGGGTCGAAGGGTGTCATTCTGAATAGATTTCTCGAGGCCAGCAGAGACGTGAAGACCTATGTTGCCATCACCGGCGCGACGGGTTTTATGCAGGCCGCGGCAAATACAATCCTCCTCGCCTGCCTGGGTGTGGATTTTCCCATCACCTGGGGGATACTCTTTTTCTTCTGTAATTTTATCCCCGCGTTCGGTTTTCTCATCGCGCTCATCCCCCCGGCGCTGATCGCCTACCTTGAATCGGGATGGAAGGTCGCTGTGGCGGTGGTGATAGGCTACGTTGTCGTCAATTTTATTGGCGACAACATCATCAAACCACGATTTATGAAGAAAGGACTCGACATCTCGATCCTCGCCATCGTTCTTTCATTGCTGTTCTGGGGCTGGGTCCTGGGTCCGATCGGGACGATCCTTGCCGTTCCTCTTACACTTACCGTCAGGAACCTCATCGGGCATTATTCACAGAAGAATCCGCAACCCCTGGATTGAGGACGGATTGATCGGGGCAGGGTTCTATTGCGGATACAGGCGAAAACATTCATTGCGTGACTGTATGTGGCGCTGTTCCAATATTTGGGCAGTGGAATAGGGCAGTTTGCACTGCGTGTCCTGGCTTAGGGACTTGCATGAATCATTCCATGAGTTCGTGTAATGGTGCTGGGCATTTTGCAGGCAATCCGAGAGCGCTTTGCGCTTTGCCTCCGCATGCTCCCTCATCTGGGCCCTGTATTGCTCGCCTTCCTCGCGGATCCTTCTTTCTTCCCTTTCCTTCTGCGCTTTCAGGTCTTTATTAGCTTCCTCTACCCGGCCATAAAACTCATTCCTGCGGCGCTCCCGTTCCCATTCTTCCTCTACGATCCTATCCTTTGCTTTACGGGTCGCAGGGTCCCGCCACTGGTTCATCTCTTCCATCTTCTTTTCCATGCGAACCAGTTCCCGTGACAGATCGGCGTCATTCATCCGCTGTTT
>CAIJMU010000042.1 GCA_903821875.1 uncultured Spirochaetota bacterium | reverse complement strand
GCCTGGATGCAGTGAAGCCACTGGGGCTCCGGGTAGATTGGCGCGCATGGACGCGCGCCTACGGCGATCGCCGAGCGTGCTCGGCGGCGTCATGGATGACGAAGGATCCATACCGAGACAACCGGTTTGTGAAGCAAATACGATTCACCGCGCTTGATCTGCTCGGTGTAGATCCGGGACCAGGTGTCGTGCATACGGGACGAGGGGGCTCCGTCGGGGCGAACCTGCATTTCCAGAAGAAAGTCTCTTTTGGTTTCGTCCTGGGCACGGACATCGACTGAAATTCCCTTCTCCTTCCGAAACTCAGCAAGCCTGTAAGGATTGGTGATAGTGACCGTGGCAGCCTGGGGCCGGTGGACAAGCGGCAAGAGGTCGTTGGTTGGCGTAATGCCGATCCGCATGGTGGTACCTCCATGCGGATAGAACGCTCGCCCGGTGGGCGCCTGCTTGCGTTTGAGGGAAAAATCGCTGGGAAAGAGTGGGTTCAAGGAGCAGGAATAATCTGGAGAGATTCCTGCCGAACCCTCTTCTCAGACCTCTTATGCAAACAGCTCCAGTAAAACCGGGTGCCACAGTGCCAGCGGTATTTCTCCGATTTTTCCCGACATCCTCCGCTTGTCAATGCTCCGGAGTTGGTCAAGCAGAATAAAAGCCTGTCTGCCTTCAAAGACCAGGCTAGGGCGGCATCCAAGAGCCTGTCCCTTGCTCGAGAGCGGCGCGACAATGACACGGGGGAGACTTGCATTGAGGTCATCAGGCGAGACAACCAAGGCTGGACGGGTCTTTTGAATTTCCGTGCCTACCGTCGGATCGAGCTTGACCCAATAGACTTCGCCGCGCTTTACCATTCCCAATCGCCTTCGTCATCGCTCGCTTCAGCTCTGTCCCAGAGGGCGGCATCACCATAGGCCGGATCAGTAGCATCCTCTGCGACAAACCAGCCGGCACGGACGGGCTTGGATGCTTTAACGATGAGTTTTCCCGCCTCAACCGTTAGTTCGACGGATGACTCAATGCCGCAGGCTGCCAAAAGCGGTGCAGGAATGATGAGCCCGCGTGAATTGCCGATCTTTCGAATGGTAGCTAGCATGCAACCCCCGTGGGAACAATGATAGAACATTGCTATCGGGCAACGCAATCCCTCAGGGCATGGCGCTCAGCAACCACTCAATCACGTTGACCTGCAGAATGCCGTCGAAGGAGGCAGGAGGGTCCTCGTCCAGGGTCAAGAGGTATTTGGGAAAATGGTCTCTTTGATGACGCAGGGGCAAAAGCTCCCGCTCAAGAGTGACGCTGTCCCGGACGGTCAAGGCAACCTGGAAATAGCAGCAGTCCTGTCCCTTGAGCGCGGCAAAATCGATTTCTCCATCTCCGGCCTTTCCCACATACACGGAAAATCCGCGGCGAAGCAATTCCAGGTACACGATGTTTTCCAGGGCATAGCCTCGGTCAAATCCCTTGTTACCCAGAAGGTACCAGCGCAAGCCCAGATCCACGAGGTAATACTTGCCGCCGGACTTCAGGCATTGTTTGCCCTTCACATCGAACCGGGGACATCGGTACAGGATAAAACTGTCGGTCAAGGCGGACAGATAGGACTCGACCGTATGGGTCGAAATCTTCCGGCCGGCAGAGGTCAGTGTATCGCTGATCTTCTTTGTTGAGAACAGGTTCCCGATATTGTCAAACATGAAGCGGATGACATCTTCCAGCACGAGCACGTCCGCAACTTTCCTGCGTGCGACGACGTCCTTCAATATGACAGTATTGAAAATACCTCCCAGGTATTCCCGTATCCGGACCCTGTCGTTATGCAATTCACAGGTAAAAGGAAGGGAGCTGAACTGAAGGTACTCGGAGAATTTCCGCCCACGGTCCACGCTGCGGTAGGTGGCCTCCGACCTGTGATTGGTGAAATCCAGGTATTCATCAAAGGAAAGGGGCAAGACAGGGATCTCAACATAGCGACCGGAAAGGAGGCTCGCCAGTTCGCCGGAAAGCAGGGCGGCATTCGATCCGGTGATGTAGAGATCCACGTTTTTTCGGATATACAGGCTGTCAATGGCTTTCTGGAAATCCACGACATTCTGGACTTCGTCGAGAAAGACATAATTCATCCTATCAATGAGAAGCCTCTGGGTGACATGATCGTGCAAGGCTTTTGCCGAGCATAGGGCCGCAAAATCCATGTCTTCGAAATTTATGGCCAGGATCTGCTCTTTCTCAACACCGCTTTCCAGCAGTTCTTCCTGGAAAGACTCAAGCAACATCGACTTTCCGCAGCGTCGGATGCCGGTGAGGACTTTGATGAGATGCATATCCTTGTAGCCTAGCAAGGAAGCAAGATAGACAGGTCTTCGTAGCATTTTTAGAAGTATACTTCAATAATAATGCTCCATCAAGGATTGATGGAGGCTTGGTTCCTTATTCCTCAGTCTTCTTCTTGTACACCCGCTTTGCCGGATCGGCCGGATATTTCTTTCTCGCGGCAAAGCCATCCTTCCCTGGCATGGTCCTGCCAAGCTTGTCCTTGCGGGGTGCCTTGTCGTCATAGGCGGGTTTGCCCTTGTACGCCGGCTTGTCTCCGTATACCGGCTTGTCTCCATACGCGGGCTTGGCTTTGTAGGGAGGCTTGGCCTCGCTTGCCGGAGGCTTAGCCGCATAAGGAGGCTTGCTTTCGGTCGCTCCGGGCAGGGGCTTATCAGTCGAGGAGGGCTTCGCTGCGATGGGAGCGGCATCACCATGGGCAGGGCGTGGGGCATAGGGCCGCTCGGTTCTCGGCCCGCGAGACCCGCGGGGACCGTGAGAGGGAGCCGGGCCGGAGCCATCTCCCCGCTGTGTAGCCAGGCGCACAGAAGGCAGCCCCCCCGTTTTATGAGCCTCGCGGATAACCTTTTCGGCCGCGTCGAAGGGAACAGTCAGGAAGCTGAAGTTCTCATAGACCTCGATGCCACCGACCAGCCGATCGGGCAGGCCTGAAAGGCGCTTGACGAGGCTTGCAAGACCGCGGGGGTTCGCTCCATCTCGCTTGCCCATTCCAATAAAGAGCCTGACTGTAGCGGCAGCATCCACCGAGGTTTCGACGATCTCGCGGTAGCGTTTGGGGTCGAGTTCCGATCCGAAGGCTTCGAAGAGGGCTGCGGCAAGGGCTTCGCGTCCTGGAAGGCGTGAGAGGAGCTCGTCGGCGAAAGCCATCCAGGGGCCGTGCTCGTCGGCGACAGCGAGCTTGGCGGGCTTCACCGGCGGGTGGGCTGCAGCCTCGCTGCCCTCCGCTGGAACCTCGGCTTCCTGTCCAGTTCCCGGTTCTCCGAGCTTTTCGGCACGGGCGAGAAGGCGGCCGAGCAGCCTCTCACGCTTCCGGGCGATGAGCTCGTCGACCGCCGGAACCTTGCCCTTCCGCAGGGAAGCACCTCCGACCTTCTTGATCCTGAAGATCTTCCGGTATTCCTCGGGCGTGACGAAGGTTATGGCCGTGCCCGCGTTGCCCGCCCGTCCGGTGCGGCCGACACGGTGCAGGTAGGACTCCGAGTCGTGAGGAAGGGACCAATTGATAACATGGGTGAGTCGCTCGATGTCGATGCCCCGGGCCGCGACGTCGGTCGCCACGAGGAGCTGGAGACGCTTTTCCCTGAAGCGGGCCAGGACCTTCTCGCGCCGGTCCTGGGCAATGTCACCGTGGAGGACGTCAGCGTCGTAGCCGCGTTGCTCGAGGTCGCGGCAGACCCTGTCGGCCTCGATCTTGGTAGCGGTGAACACAATGCCAAAGAACTCCTCCTCGCCGTCCACGATGCGGCAGAGGGCCTCGAGGCGGTCCTGCTCGCGCACCTCCACCCAGACCTGCTCGGCGAGTTCGGTGGCCACTGCCTCCGTAAAGTCCTCGATGACTTCGTGGTTCTTCAGGTGGCGCCGCGCGATGCTGTGGATGACAGCGGGCATGGTCGCCGAAAAGAGGATGGTCCGCTTTTCCGGCGGGGACTTGGCCATTACAGTCTCGATGTCCTCGATGAAGCCCATGTCGAGCATCTCGTCGGCCTCGTCGAGTACGAGGAACTCAATCTTGGATAGATCGATGCTGCCCCGCTCCATGTGGTCGAGCACGCGGCCGGGAGTGCCGACCACGATCTCGACGCCAGCCTTCAGGCGGCGGAACTGCTCTCCGTAAGAGGAGCCTCCGTAGATAGGAGCGACACGAGGGCGGGGGCCGGGCCGAAGGGAGTTGATCTCTCCGGAGACCTGGATGGCGAGTTCGCGGGTGGGCACGAGGACGATGGCACGGATTTCATTGCCTGTTCCCTCGCTGAGCTTGTCGATGAGGGGAAGCCCGAATGCCGCAGTCTTGCCCGTGCCGGTGCGCGCGCGGGCGATGAGGTCAGGACCGGGAACGAGGAGGCGGGGAATGGCGAGGGCCTGGATGGGTGTCGGCTCCTCAAAGCCCTTCTTGAGGACTGCGGCGAGGGTGCTGGGAGAGAGGCCGAGGGCCTCGAAGGTTGTTGCTGGATGCATGCTCACAGTGTAGGGATTTAGGGATGCTTGGGCCAGTAGTGCACCCTGCCACCGGCCTCCGATCCTCGGACCGGGCATCACCAGCGCCGGAGGACTCCACGGTCGCGTTCGAGACCTGCTTCCAGGAACAATCCAGCCCAGGGAGATTCCGCTGCTGGCCTTCCGTTGATTGTCTCAATCGTGACTTTTCCGGGCCTCTCTGCCCAGGCACTGAGGATTTCGCCCCTCGACTCGTCTCGAAGGCTTTCCAGTGTCCGGAGTTCCTTCCCTCCCCTTGTGGCCGTACCAACAACCAGCCCCGCCTCGATGCAGATAAAGTTCCCGAGCCTCCGCGCGGGCGTGATGGCCTGGGGTACATCGAAGGGAAAGCCCGCGGGGCTCGCCGGATCGAGGGCGGAAAGCCAGAGGGGCTGCGATTTCCCCTCGGATCCGAGCCTCTCAAAGAGCCCGAGCCGTTCCCGGCCTATGAACTGGGGAGTGGCTACCCCCTCGAAAAACAAGCCGCTAGCAAGTTCACCCGCCAGTTCCATCCTGCGCAGCGCTCCAAAAAGGCGCTTCCATGAGAGGCCCGGGAGTTCGCGCTCGAGGAGGGGCCTGATGACAATGCCGTAGCGCGCGATGAGGATCCTCACCCGTTCGCGGTCGAGCTCGTCGCGGTCCAGGGCATCGCCCTCCTCTCCTTCGAGCGACAGCGATAGCCAATTCCCTGGCATGTGCGACGGGCCTCGGAGGCGCTGGCCAAAGCCCCGTGGCATTCTCCTTCCTCCGAGTCCCAGGATAGGCCCCAGGGTAGAAACTGCCTGGGGCCGGGTCGCCCCTGGTCGCTCGCCGAAACCACACTCCAGTCCCCGAATCAGGGCTGCGAGGCTGTCCGAGCTGACGAGCCCCTCCCAGGCCTCCTCCCAGAGCCGGGCCTCCAAGGCTGCGGCAAAAGTGGTGGCTGAAGCCGATGATGCGGCCACGACTGTTGCTGCATCTGAAGCTCCCAGCCCTTCCAGGAGGGCGTGGAAGTTCCGAGGCTGCCCCCCGCTCCCGAGGATGGACTGCCTGTCACCGGGAGGCGGAGCGAACAATTCATAATTATACGGAGTGGCGAAGGCCATGGCCTCCCGGCCCGTGCCGAACCAGAGCCACTGTCCGGCCTCGAAGAGCCCTCCGACCCTGAGGACGGCGCCGGAACCCAGGCGCGCGGGAAGTATCGAGTGGAGCATTGCGCGAACCGGCGCGGGAAAGCCGGCCAGCGAGGCCAGGATGGCCACTGCCTCGGAATCGCTGGCAGGGCCACTGGAGGGGCCACCGCCGGGGCTCCCGACAACAGTCCTGCTTCCCCGGATCTCTCCTTTCGGAGCGTAGGGCAAGCCCTGCACGGCGGCTATAAAACGGAAAAGGTCGCCCGCTGGCCTGGCACTGACCGAGGGCCTCGCGGCCCGCCGCCCCATCCGGAGGAGAATATCGCAATTGTCACGATCTACGATCCAGGCTCCAGTGCCATCTCCCAGGACGGCGTCGTCGATGATGGTTCCCGACTCGCGGAGCCGGGCGAGGGCCCTGTCCAGAGCCTCCCCGCCGCCGAACAGCGACTGGAGGCGCTCGCGCCGGACCGGCCCCCGATGCCGGAGCCACTCCCCGACGAAGGAATGGGGGGCGGCAGAAAGGGCTTTGGCCCGGTCTATATTCACAATTAGGTCTATATCGGCTCCTTCGAGCCTGAACCTGGCGAGCCTTTTCCCGGCCGAGGGGTCCGCACGAAGTGCGTCGGGAAAGCCGCCCAGGACGGCGAGTTCCTCAGCCTCCGCCTGGGTCACGGCGACGAGGTCCCCGATCCAGTCCGAAAGCTCGATGGGGTCCTCGGGAGCCCAACCTGGGACGAGCCGCAGTTTTTTCCGCGAGAAGGATTCAGCCAGGGCGGTCAGTATCGCCGGCCTCCGGGCAGCCGACTCAAGCGCCTGTGAAATCGCGTCGGAGGAAATGCCTGAGTGGAGCTTTCCTAGATCGTCGGCGCGATAGATGTATTCACCAGTCTCGGCCCAGCGGGCAGAGACCGCGAAGGGTGACCAGCGCTCCGATACAAAGGCCTCGAGCGAAATGACCCCCGAAGCGAGTCCCGACAGGAGCTGTGACAGACCCTCTATATCCAGGAGGTCGACCAGCACGCTCCGCCAGGTCTCGAGGGTCACGGGAAAATCCCCCCTGCCCCGCACGGCTGCGAAGAGCCGCGACGATCGCTGGCGGGTGATCCACAGGGGCATGCGCTTGCCCGGAAAACCCTTCGGAAGGAGGAGGGATCGCCCCGCATTTTCACGGAAGCTGCTGGCGAAGAGGCCGGAGGATTCGAGGTTTTCACGGAGGAGCCCTTCCATCCTGTCCCTGTCACCCAGGCTCCGGAGTATCGCGGAAAGGAGGGTGATCACAGCGCTGGCATCCTCCATTCCCGGAAGGAGGATGAGGACAGCCCCGTCGTCGGCCATCGTCATGATTTCGGGGAGACCCGCCTCCCTCACCGCAGCCGAAAGCACGAGGGCGAGGGCCTCGTTTACGCGCCCTCCCCGTGCCGTATGGAGAAGCACCGAGGCGGCCTTTCCCGTATCACCCGGAGCTCGGAACTCCAGGGCCACCGACCTGCTTCCAGGAAGCGCTGCCTGCCCCTGGGCCTCGCGCTGGGAGAGGATGAGCCTGCAGCCCTCGGCAGCAGCATCCTCCGAAAAACAGCACTCAGAGCTGAAAAACACCCGGAGCGCGGATGGCCCCAGGGCAGAGACGGCATCGAGGAGGGAGAGCATCCCGGCCGCAAGCTCCAGACTCTCATAATTAGGGCTACCCTTCCAGAAGGGTATGGAGTCGCCACCCTGGGGAAGGAGGCGTACCGTGACTGCCTCGCTGCCTATGGCCGTGATCCGCCAGGACTGGGTTCCGAAGGCAAAGGCGTCTCCCACCTTCCGCTCGAAGACGAACTCCTCGTCGAGCTCTCCGAGTTTCTTTCCATCCCCCTCGAGGCGCATCGCATAGAGCCCCCGGTCGGGGATGGTTCCACCCTGCATGAGGAGGAGCCTGAGCGCTCCCTTGGCCGCGCGCACGAGGCCACCTTCCCCCTCGATCCTGATACGAGGCTGGAGTTCCCGCACCAACCCGGGCCCTCCCTCAGGATCATCGGACCAGCGACCGGAAAGGAGGGAAAGAACCCCGTCGAACTGGCTGCGGGACAGCTCCTCGAAGGGGGGAAGGCATTTCACGATATGGAAGAGATCGTCGACGCTATGTCCTCCCTCGGCGGCCAGGGACAGGAGGACCTGCGCCAGGATATCGAGGGGATTCAGGATGGGTCGCGTCTCCTCGATAACACCTCGGCGTGCCTCCCGCACGATGGCGCCCGCGGCCAGGAGGTCCATGCCGTGGAAGGGGAAGAGGGTTACGCGGGACACAAGGCCGACGGAGTGGCCAGCCCTCCCCGCCCGCTGCAGGGCCTGCGCGATGGATGGCGGCGAGCCCGCGAGGATGACCTCGTCGATGCTCCCGACATCGATGCCGAGTTCGAGGGAGGAGGTGGCCACCACTGCCTTGAGCCTTCCTTCCTTGAGCCGGCTCTCGACTCCCTCACGGACTTCATGCGACATCGAGCCGTGGTGGGCGAAGGCGATCGTTTCTTCCTGGCCCTCGTTGAGGAGGTGGGCCAGACGCTCGGCCCTCCGTCGGGCGTCGCAGAAGATCATAGTGCTGCGATTCCCCTCGATCCGCCGCCTCAAAGCGGGGACCAGGGCACCGTAGCGCGCAGCCTCCGTCCCGGCACCGTCCTGTCCTGTCGAAAGGGAAGCCGAATCCCCTGGAGTGGGCCACTCCACCGAGAAAATCGTGGACTTTTCAGTCTGGGGAGTTACCACGGATACAGGCCGGGGCTCTGGCGTTAGGCCCTGCCTGCCGGCTTCCATCCTGAGGCCGCCAAACCAGGTGGCGAGGGCTTCTGGCGGACGCAGCGTAGCCGAGAGCGCGATGCGCCTGAATTCGCCGGCCAGGAGGGCCAGGCGTCCTATCGAGCAGGCGAGCATGGCACCGCGTTTATTGCCAGCGACCGCATGAAGTTCGTCAACGATGAGAAGCCGGACCTTTGATATAAGCGGCCTGGCGCGGGGAGAGTCCAGGAGTATGGCCAGGCTCTCGGGTGTCGTGCAAAGGATGGCCGGAGGGTGGCTGAGAAAGCGTCGGCGGGCCGAATCGGGAGTGTCACCTGAGCGCGTCTCGACACGGATCTCAGGGAGGAGCTGGCCTCTTTCGCGGGCGATCGCGCTGATCCCCTCGATTGGGTACAGGAGGTTGCGCCGTATGTCTTCGTTGAGGGCCTTGAGGGGGGAGACGTAGAGGACGGACAAGGAGTCGACGGGATACTCGCCGGTCGCCAGCGCCGACAGGGCAGACAGGAAGGCCGCAAGGGTCTTGCCGTTTCCCGTCGGCGCTCCAGCCAGGACATGCTCGCCGCGCGCGACACAGTCCCAGACTCCGATCTGCACAGGCGTGGGTCCGGGGAATTCGAGGAGGAACCATTCCTTCACAAGAGGGTGGAAGGTATCGAGCACAGCGACAGAAGCGGTCATGGCCTTCAGAACAGGCTCTGTCCCCTGGACCTGGCCAAGGCGGCCTCCTGGCTTTTTGTCGTCAGCGCCTGCGGCTTGGCACTCGGCAGGGGTGGCTCAGATGCCAGGGTCTGTACCGGCCGGGCAGGCGTCTGGCCGCCCTTGGCGAGACCCTCGATGACGTCGAGGAACTCCTCGAGGGTCTCGAACTTGCGGTAGACCGAGGCAAAACGGACATACGCGACCTTGTCGATAGTGAAGATGTATTCGAGAACCATCTCGCCGAGCTCGACAGTCCCGATCTCGTTGGCAGTCTTGCCCCGCATCGCAGCCGCGTCCTCGAGCTCGTTGACGAGGTTCTCGATTGACAGCTGTGATACCGGCCGCTTTTCGAGGGCACGCCTGATGCCTTTTTCGATCTTGCTTCTCTCGAAGGGCTCCCGTCGTCCATCCCGCTTCACCACCATGAGGGGCTTTTCCTCGATCCTCTCATAGCTGGTAAACCTGAAGCCGCAGGCCAGGCATTCGCGGCGTCTCCTGATGGATTCACCCTTGGCGAGGGTCCGGGAATCAATGACCTTGTCGTCATCGCTCCCGCAGTGTGGACAGCGCATCAGCGTCTCCTTGATTTCGGCTTGTCTTCGATTTCCGGCTGCCTTCCCGGGAGTTTCCGGAACCGGGCGACATAGAGCGGCCCCCGGCCCCCTGACCTGTCAGGAAGGAGGGAACTTCCGTAGTCTCCAGCCTCCCAGGCCCCACCTGTGGGGGCATCGATCGCTAGGGCATCTCCCCATTTCTGCCTCAGCCGGCCCACAACCCCATCATTTTCTTCGGGGCCCAGACTACAGGTCACGTACAGGAGCCAGCCGCCCTCGGCAAGCATGATAAAAGCGGAGGAAAGAAGGGCCCACTGCCTGAGTGCGAGTGACTTTACCCGAGAGGGTCTCCATGACTCGAGCGCTCCTGCGTCAGCAAGTACATGACGCTCGCTTGAGCAGGGTGCATCGAGAAGTATGGCCGAAAAGCGCCCCTCGTTCCGACGGCACATGGCAGCGGCGTCCTCGCCCGCGACATGGACGCGGATCCGGAGGGAGGATTCCAGATGTCGATCCAGGACAATGGAGAGCCTTCGGCGCCGGTCAGGCGAAAGCTCGTTGGCAATCAGACGATCAACCGACCCCATGCGGGAGGCAAGCACGAGGGTCTTGCCCCCTGGCGCAGCGCAGGCGTCGAGGACCTCGCCCCCGGGCAGAGGAAGGAAGGCGGCAGCCTCAACCGAGGCAGCATCGAGGTTATAGGGCGGAAAACCGGGGCTGGCCTCGAAGGAGACTGCATCGACAGGATTTCCAAGGGCCCTCTCGAGGCCCTCCCAGCGTTCTCCGAAGATTCCGCTGTAACGCTCCCTGAATGCGGTAGCTCCCCCTGCGGGCCGTCGTGATGCGTGCACAAGCGCATGATAGCGCAGCGGCGTCCCGATGGAAATCCTCAGGCGGGATAGGCTGTGTGCGAAGTACTTGGAAGCATGGAGAAATGCCGATACTATTCATATATGCGAAGAATTACCGCAGTGATCGCGCTTTTTCTCGGCTTGGGCCTTGCGGCACAGGATCGTACCGCAGTCCCGCTTCCCACGAGGCTCCGCGTCGCAGTCAAGGGAGCCGAAGTGACCTTGACCTGGGACGCTCCCTCGGACGCGCCGGGAGGCTGGGGCATCTACCGTTCACCGCTGGCGATCGCTGCGGATTCACTTGCCAAGGCAGTCAGGCTAACCATCGCATCCCCGAATATCCGCACATTGACTGCCATCGCCCCCGATGGTGCACCCTATTTCTACGCTGTCCTTCCCCTCGATCGGAGTGGTTCGCCTTCCCTCTCCTTCCTCCCCGGGCAGACTGTAACCCGCCAGGCAGTCGTCGCCACGGGAGCCCCTGCTGTCACTGTGCCAAAGATCACGGCCCTCAAGATCAATGCGATCAAGGACTTGGCGAAGCTTTCCTTTACCATCGCAGCCGGCACCGGACCGGTACTGGTGTATCGTTCGATTGGCGTTTTCAAGACGCCCGCTAGCCTGCTTGAAGCCAACCTCATCTCCACCCTGCCCGACACCACCCGCGATTTTACCGATTTTCCCATTCCAGGTATTTCCTATTACTATGCTCTCATCCCCGAATCGAACCTCAAGGCTGGAAGCATCAGCTTTGTCGATGGCCTCAATACCCTTTCAAGCCCCATTTCCCTCGCATCGACCAAGACCATGGCCCCCCTCCCCGAAACCGGCACACTGGCGAGGATCACGCCCCTGCCCTTCCACGTCTTTGCCTCGAATGAAACCATTCCCCAGCGCGATAGCCCTGCCGAGCTCTTGCCTGAAACGGAAAAGGCCATTGCCGGGATACTGTCGTCCTATGTTGACCCGACTCCACGGGCGCCAGCCCTGGTCATCCTTGCGCCGGACAGGGGGCAGGCTGCCGGTGGCGAGGCCTACGCCCTTTCACTCATCCTCCAGGGAGCCTTTGCCAAGGGGGATTGGAAGGCCAGCGTGAGCCAGCTCTCCAGCTACCTTTCGCTCAACAGAAGCCCGGCAGTTGCCTCCCGCGCGCATTTCTATCTGGCCCAGGCGCTCGCGATGACCGGTTCCTCACGGGACGCCTTTTTCGAGTTCCTCAAGGCGCGGGACTTCAACGCTCCCGAGACGCGCCAATGGATCCTCTACCTCATGAAGGTGCTCAGGGATTCCTGAAACCCGAAGAGTGCCAGAGGCAGATCGCTGCCGCCAAGGCATCGGCGGCATGGTCGGGCTTCGGCTTTCCCGGAAGACCGAGGAGGAGTTTCACCATCTCCTGAACCTGGTTCTTGTCCGCACGTGAGGTTCCGACCACCGCCTGCTTGATGGCCGTCGGGCTGAAATCGATGAGCTCGATACCCTCCCGCGCGATGGTAAGTCGGATGGCGCCCCGGGCTTCGGCGACCGGAAAGGCCGAGGTAACGTTCTTCCAGAAAAAGAGGGTTTCCATTCCCACGCTCGCCGGTTTCCATTCGGAAAGCAGCCCGGCTATTCCATTGGATATGGCAAGGAGGCGGGCACCCATCGACTCATCCTTGTCGGTTACGATGACCCCATGCGCACAATGATGAAGGCGGCCATCGCCGACCTCGATGATGCCCCATCCAATCGAAGCCAGCCCGGGATCGATTCCCAAGATGCGATGACTGCGCGTCATTGCCAGGGCCTGCCTCGGAGCGAGAAAAAGGCCGCCCTTCGCGGGGCGGCCCTACCTTCCTTCGGCGACACGGAACCGGGTCCCTGGGCCTTATTCCCCGGCATCCTCGGGAATGTTCGCGTTATGGTAGACGTTCTGCACGTCGTCGGATTCCTCGAGCCTGTCGATGAGCTTCTGCACCTTGCCGCCAGCGTCCTTTTCCACATCGACGTAGGTCTCGGGAACCATGGAGATCTCTGCCCCGTCGGTTTCCATCCCTGCGTTGTTGATGGCGGTGAGCACAGCCTCGAAGGCGTCGGGACTGGTGTAGACCACGATCTCGCCGTCCTCGTCCACGATGTCGTCAGCCCCGGCTTCAAGGGCCAGTTCCATGACCTTGTCCTCGGTGTATTTCTCGCCGTCGAGGGAGATTACACCCTTCCTGGCAAAGAGCCGCATGACGGCGTTGGAGGTCGCGAGGGTACCGCCTGAGCGCGTCAGGAGGTTGCGTACCTCGGCTGCTGCACGGTTCTTGTTGTCGGTGAGCACCTCTATGAGGATGGCGATACCCCCGGGAGCGTACCCTTCGTACACAAGTTCCTCGTAGTTCGATCCCTCGAGTTCGCCGGTGCCCTTTTTGATGGCGCGCTCGACGTTGTCCTTGGGCATGTTCGCGGCCTTGGCCTTGAGGATCGCAGTCCTGAGCCTGGCGTTGGTATCGGGATCGCCGCCGCCCATGCGCGCTGCGATCGAAATTTCCTTGATAAGCTTGGTGAACATCTGCCCGCGCTTGGCATCGGCAGCGCCTTTCTTGTGCTTTATGGTCGCCCATTTACTGTGGCCGGACATACTCTCTCCTTGTTCCCGAAGGCAAACCCCCCATTAGAAGAAAATGAGGTCCACCCCTGTGGTCTGACTAAGCCATTGGATGGGAAATGGGTATCACAAACTGAAAAGGCTGTCAAGATTCAGGAGTTTCGCGACCTTTGATTGCCAACAATTCCATATTTCGCTATCGCCTAAATACCACGCATTTAGGATCATATATCGCATTTAATGCCATCCATCGCAGCTGTTCCTGCCAGGGGAGCGTGGCCCGTGGCAGCCGCCCCTGTGATAGAATGTCAGCTTCTGAGCGAGGTGCACGATGCAGGTGTTTTCGATCGAAGGAAGGCAGTGGAGCGCCTCCGCACCACTGGTGATCGCTGAAATCGGGACTGGCCATGGTGGCAGTCTCGGAAAGGCGCGTGAACTGATCGCGGCCGCCGCAGAGTCGGGGGCAGATTGCGCAAAGTTCCAGTGCGTCTTTGCCCAGGAAATCATCCATCCGCGGACAGGCATGGTGCCCTTGCCCGGTGGCGATACGAGCCTCTTCGAAGTCTTCCGTTCCCTCGAGCGTCCCGAGGAGTTCTATGCGCAGCTCAGGCAGGCCTGCATCGATATGGGCCTGCTTTTCCTTTGTACCCCCTTTGGCGAGCGGAGTGCCCTCCTTCTCCGCCGCATCGGGGCGACTGCCATGAAGGTCGCGAGTCCTGAACTCAACCACCTGCCCCTCCTCGAACTCCTGGGGAGTTTCAGGCTGCCGACCATCGTCTCGAGCGGAGTATCGACTCTGGCCGACATCGAGGGGGCACTGGCCCTGCTTGGTGGCTGCGACCGGGCACTCCTCCACTGCGTCACCGCTTACCCAGCCCCTCCGGAGGACTACAACCTCGAGCTCCTTACAAGTTATGCGACACTGTTCGGTGTACCCGTCGGCGTCTCCGACCACTCGATGGATCCCCGGCTCGTACCGGCCCTCGCAGTGGCCAGAGGCGCTTCCATCATCGAAAAGCACATCTGCCTTTCCCGTGACGATCCGGGTCTCGACGATCCCATCGCCCTCGATCCCGGGGACTTCGCCACAATGAAGCGGGCGATCGACGAGGCGGCCCGCGATCCTCGTGCCTGTATCGAAGCCCTGGTCACGGAATATGGTCGGAGGCGCATAGACGCCATCCTCGGGACAGGGAGGAAGGTCCTCGCGCCGAGCGAAGCAGCCAATTACGGCAGGACAAACCGCTCGGTCCACGCCCTCTCGGCCATCGGGCCGGGCGAGGTGCTGACAGTCGGCAACACCGCCCTCCTCCGCACCGAGAAGGTGCTCAGGCCAGGCCTCGAGCCATCGGCCTGGAAGGCCCTGCTCGGACGCAGGGCGCAGCGCGCCATACCCGAGGGCGAAGGAATCAATTGGGACGATGTCGGGAGCCTGGCCACCTAGGACGCGGACTCGGCCCGTCCGGCCCTACTGGAGGCTGACCACCGTCTTTCCATAGCCCCCCTCCTCGGGCCGTCCGGCCCTACTGGAGGCTGACCACCGTCTTTCCATAGCCCCCCTCCTCGGGCCGGGCAAAGTGGTAGTCGGCGATACCTGCGCGGGTTTTCAGGTAGTCATGAATCCCCTTGCCCAGTATGCCTTCGCCTGTACCGTGAAGGAGGGTGAACACTGACAGGCCCTGGAGGCTCGCCGCGTCAACCTGCTTTTCGACAGCCTCGATGGCAGCCGCAAGCCGGAAGCCACGGAGGTCGAGTTCGAAGACCGCAGTGGAGCGACCGGTGTCCCCGCGTGGTGCCAGCTCCACTGCCACCTCCGTCCTGGTCACAGGGCCGGAGTTCGCGAGCGCGGTCAGTTCCGATTCAGGAAGCGTAAGGCGCATCGAGTTGGTTTCCACTAGCCAGTGGCCCTTTTTTGCAGCGCGCACGATGACGCCACGCCGCCTGGCCGATCCGGCCAGGACGGCTACTCCCGGCCCGAAGGGAGGAGCAGCACCGGTGGCAGCCTCGACAGGGGGAGGTTCAGGAAGGGAGTCCTCCCTGAAACGCTCAAGATCCCCTTTGGCATCATCTGTCAGCACGGCGAGCTGCCCCAGGAAGGCCTTCACTTCATGGGTGCTTTCAGGCGTGATGCCGCCCTCCCTGAGTCCCCGCACGAGATTCTCCAGGGTTTTCCGGCTTTCGGAAAGCTGTCGCTTAAGCCCGGAAACGCCTTCTTCCCTCAGCTCTATCTCGCGCTGCCTGACCCTGAGGCTGGCGAGGTCGGCCCGGCGCTGCGAATCCATGGCCTCCCTCAGGCGGCCCTTCCTCTCGGATTCGAGGTCCTCGAGCTTCCGGTGCCGCTCCGAAAGGCCCTTGATGAGCTCGGAAACATCGGCGCGTTCCTCGTCGAGGTAGCCTCGGGCGGCGGCCACGACTTCGTCCGGAAGTCCATGCTGGGCGGCAATGTCGAGGGCGCGGCTCTCCCCCGGCACACCCATGAGGACGCGGTAGGTGGGCTGCAGCGATGCGGCATCGAAGTCCATGCATGCATTGAGACAGCCAGGCCGTGTGTAGCCGTAGTTCTTGAGGATGCCGTGGTGTGTTGTCAGTATTGTGAGGGACTTCCGTGCGATGAAGAAATCGAGGAGGCCCATCGCGACAGCCGACCCCTCTTCCGGATCGGTACCTGAACCCAGCTCATCGAGGAGGACGAGGCTGCGCCCCGTGATCCCGCCGCAAATCGAACCAATTGTTCGCATATGGCCGGAGAAGGTCGACAGCGACTGGTCGATGGACTGCTCGTCGCCGATGTCGGCAAACACGGCGTCGAAGACCGCGAAGCCGGTCCCCGGTCCGGCGGGGAGGGCAAGGCCGAACTGGTTCATCAGGGCAAGGAGACCGATGGTCTTGAGCGTGACGGTCTTTCCGCCCGTGTTCGGGCCGGTGATGATGAGGGTCCGCGTGCCCTCGGGAAGTTCGACATCTATGGGAACAGCACGCGGACCGAGGGCCGGATGCCGGCCTGTCCTCAGCACAAAGCCCGAGGGCAGCTGGGCGGCGAAGATGCGCCCCGTGGCCTTGGCTTCCCGTGCCCGCGCCACGAGGCCGTCGAGGCTTCCGAGTATCTCCCGCGCTATTGAAATGGCTCCAGCCTCGGGTCGGATGGCCTCGCTTGCCTCGCGCAGGATCCGCGCGACCTCCATGCGGTATCGCGCCTCTTCCTGCACGAGGTCGTTGTTCCGCGATACCAGTTCCTCGGGTTCCACGAACACAGTCTGTCCAGTCGAGGAGACACTGTGAACGATGCCCTTGATCCTTCCCTTGAAATTCGCGTTGAGTGCCAGGACGGTGCGTCCGTCACGCAGGGTCGGTTCGTCCGACTGGAGGAGGGACCGGGTCTCGGGATTGCGGAAGAATGAATCGGTGAGCGTGGCGATCTCGCGGTTGATGCGTGCGACGCGATCGCGGGCAGCCTTGAGCTCGGGAAGGTCCTTGAGGGAACCGTCTTTGTGGATGATCCTCCAGACCGGCTTGGGAACTCCTCCCAGGGCGGGGAACTTCGAGAGCTCCGTTGCCACCGCAGAGGGGAGTTCCGTCTGGATCATGCCGAGCCAGGAAAGGAGGGACATCGCTGATTCAGACCAGAGCGCGAGGCCGTAGAGCTCCTCGACTTCGAGGAAGTGCCCCTCCTTTGAAAGGCCCCGTACCGAGTCCCTGACCGGGGGAAAAGCAAGTTCGGGCAGGGGCCGTCCATCCCGAAGCTCCGCGAGGATGGCAGACGCGGAATCCTTCAGTACTGTGATGGCTTCTGAATCGGTGAGGGGAAGGGCAGACAGGAGGGCTTCCCTCCCTTCCTCCGACAGGCAATAGGAGGCCGTCGCCTCGCGTACGCGCGCGAAGTCAAGGAGACCCAGGGCATGCTCATTCATCTTCCATGTCCTCAGGTCCGGCACCAGCCTTCCGGTTCGCCGGGCGGCGGATGCGGACGCGTCTCCCCGCGGCCTTCGCGTATTCCTGCGAAGCCTCGAGCTCTCCCCGTATCCGCCTGTAACTCTCCCAGCGGTCGGGATGGATGAGGCCGTCACCGAGGGCCCTCATCACGGCGCAGCCTGATTCGTGGCTGTGAGTGCATGACAGGCCAAAGGAGCAGCCGCTCTCGAGGCCCGAGAGCTCGGGGAAGTAGGCAATCAGCGTGGAGGGTTCGATGCCCCGAAGCGCGAGGCGCCGTACTCCGGGAGTATCGGCCAACCAGGTCCTCCCGTCTGAAAGGAGGAGGAGTTCGGCCATGGTTGTCGTGTGTTTCCCGCGCTTGAATTTCTCCGACACCTCGCCGGTGCGGCGAAGGAGCCCTGGCTCAATGGCATTGATGAGGCTCGACTTGCCGACGCCAGACTGTCCGATGAAGGCCGAGACCCCCCCCTCGAGAAATTCCTTGAGTTCCTTTATGCCTTCCCCTGTCCCTGCTGAGGCGAGATGCACATCGTAGCCGAGCTCCTGGTAGCCTGCGAGCCGGTCCTCGACCTCCTCGCTGATGCCGAGGTCGCATTTGTTCATGATTATGAGAAGGGGAACAGCGGCTGCCTCGGCGAGAACCGCAACGCGGTCGATGAAGCGGGGCCTGAAGGGAGGCAGTTCTGGTGAGCTTACGCAGGCAACCAGATCGATGTTCGCAGCTATGGCTTGGGCGGAATTGCCCTTCTCGTTGAAGCGGCCGAAGAGGTTGCGGCGCGGGAGGAGGGCCTTTACCAAGCCGCGGGTCGCATCGAGAAGGTCCGGCTCGATCTCCACCCTGTCCCCCGCCGCAAGCGAGTTCCAGGTGTCTTCGAGCCCTCGGATGCGCTTTCCCTTGATTCCGCAGAGCCGCCTCGCTCCGTCGTCGCAGGCTACCAGGAAGAGGTTGTTGCTCCCCGATACGACGAGCCCCTGCATGGCTTTCATGCCGATTCCGGCAAGGGCAAAGGACCGGTCAGGCCGTAGCGCAGGGCGAACCCGGAGTAACGCTGTTCGAAGGGAGGAGGACCGCTGAGAAGAAACAGCGAGGGCTCGGTGCCTCGGGAATCGCGGTCAGCGTCACCGAGAAGCGACTTCAATCGGCGTGCAACACCATCACGACTGTCCACCACCTCGACCGTCCTGCCGCCAGCACTGGCAGCCGCTTCCATGGCGGCCAGCGAAATGTCCAGGGCGACATGGAGGAAGTGGGTGCAGGCCAGAACGATCTCATCGGCGCCAGATTCGATGAGGGGCAGGACATGGGGCAGGACCGCCTGTTTCCGCCCTTCGGCAGTCGAGCCAGGAAACTCGAATTCTACAAAAGAGACAAGATCCTGTGCAGCCCTGCGGATAACCGTCTTCCCCATGGCGAAGCGCTGGATAAGATCATCGAGGTAGGGATCCCCGACCGTGCCCTCGGTGGCGAGGACAGCGATGATTCCCGCGCGGGTCCGCTCTGCGGCTGGCTTGATGGCGGGAACAGTGCCAATGACCGGCAGCCTGGGGTGATCCTGACGAATTGCCTGCAATGCTGCCTGGGAAGCGGTATTGCAGGCGATGACGATGGCCGAAGGCCGGAAGCCTGCGACCAGGCGGGAAACCCGGTCCCGCACGATTGCGACAACCTCGAGACGCCCCTTGGTACCGTAGGGGAAGCCCTCACGGTCAGCCAGGTACACAAAGCGGGTGTTGGGCAGGAGGAGCCGGGCGGCCTCGAGGTAGGGCAGGCCCCCTACCCCGGAGTCCATAACCACGACGGGTCCCCGCATCAACCGCTTCCGCCGAAGAGGGAATCGAAATCCGAGCGGGCCAGTTTGGCCCGGGACTTGCCGGAGACGTTCCCGGTCCCATCCTCGAAGTAGGCTGGATTCGTTTCATACCACCCGCAGTGATTGCGCGCTTCCTTGTCGGGCACGCGCTCATCCACCGACTCCCGGCAATCCCAGCGCGAACCGTTTTCGAGAAAACGACAGTTCAGGCAGGCATGGAGATCCCTTCCACAGGATTCGCAAATTTCGTTGAATCCCGGCTTTTCCCGCGGCATGGCCGCTCCGCAAAACGAGCACATGACCCTTATATTACCGATCACCTCGCGGCATGTCGACCGCACCTTGCCGAATCGCCCCGCATCAGGTAGCCTTGCCCGATGTACTCCCTCATACCCTGCGCCGAGCCCGGTTGCGGAAAGTCGGTATTCCACGGCGAGGACCGCTGCATTGACCACCTGGCTTCGCCGGAGGAAACCCAGGCCAGGATCGAAGCCCTCCTCACCGGCTCCAAGGAACATCGGAACCTCAATCTGGCAGGAGTCAAGCTCTCGGCCCTGGATTTCTCCAGTGCCTCCTTTATCTGCTGCTCCTTCATGGGCGCGACGCTTACCGACGTGAATTTCTCGGGAACCCGTTTCCGTCTCGTTTTTTTCGATGGCGCCGAAATCTCCTCCTGCGATTTCTCCCGCATAGACGCCCAGTTCTGCTCCTTCGGTGCCTCCAAGATCCTGGCCTGTGGCTTCACGGAATCCGAACTCCTCCACCTCAACTTCTCGGGTGCCCGGATCGAGGAGTGCACCTTCAACAACTCGAACCTCTATGATTCCCGCTTCATCAAGACCGAGCTCGTGACGACGACCTTCATGGACTGCGACCTGAAGCGCGTCCACCTCATCCCCTCGGCGGAAGTCGGCGTTTCGTACCGCCATTCCAACACGGCCGAGGCGGTGCGGGACCTGGAGCACGTCTACCAATGAACTTCAAGCTATATCAGCATTATTCACATTATGGCTTTTCCAATTCATTCATCCTTGGCAACGATGACACCCACATGGCCATCATGGTGGACCCGGGCGAATTCACTGTCGGGATGCTCAACCAGATCGAGAAGAACGGATATTTCGTTTCGTCCATCCTCCTCACCCATTCGCACATACACCACGTCCGCGGCATCAAGACCATCATCCGGGTGTACCGCTCGAAGATCTACGCTGCATCGGCCCGTGTACTCGGCGAGCCCTGCAGGGTCGTGCGAGACGGAGAGTTATTCGAAACCGCGGGGTTCAGGATCGAAGCGCTGTCGGTGCCCGGACACTCGCCTGACTCGATGGCCTACCGGGTGGAGGGGCTCCTCTTCACTGGCGACTCGCTCCATGCGGGCCTGCCCGGAAAGACGCTCTCGTCCTTCAATGCGACACTCCTCGTCGACCGCCTCAGGCGAAAGCTCCTCGATCTTCCAGACGAGACGATCATGCTTCCCGGACACGGACCGCCCTCTACCCTACTGTCCGAAAAACGCTCCAACATGGGCCTCGATTCGGGCTGGGCAGAAAAGGTCAATTTCAATTATGACTTCTTTGTCTGAGTCCGCCCCACGGAGCCTTGCTTCCTCCCCTCGATCTCGCCCAGGCAGTCCCTGAGGAAGGCGCTGCCGAGGTCGAGCGCCCCCTCGGCGAGTGCGATCCTCCGGCCCTCGATGCGGAGTTTCGGCAGCCAGGTGGCGAGCGTCTTGCCCACAAGCTCCTCGACATCGTAGCCGAAGCGGGAAGCAAAAGCGTTCCGGTCGAGGCCGACCACCGTGCGCGAAGCCATCATGATCGACTCGAAGGCCGCATCGAGGGGATCCACCACTGTCTCGATGGCTTCCTGTCTGCCTTCGAGGCAGCGGGCCTCCTCGATGCGGAGCGAGGCACCGTCGATCCCTGGCCTTGCAGACGAAGGCCCGGGCGGCAGGACCTCCACGCAGCTGACCGCCCCCGGGCCGGCGCCAAGCCAGGAGCCCATCCGCCAATAGCAGCAATTATGAAGGGATTCGGTTCCGGGCCGGGCGTAGTTGGACACTTCGTAGCGCAGCAGCCCGAGACCGGCCAGGGCTTCATTGAGTCCTTCGCGCTCGTCGGCATCCTCGTCCTCGTCCATGAGGGCAAAATCGCCACGCCGGTGAAGGTCTTCGAGGAGGGTTCCCTCCTCGAGAATGAGGTCATAGACGGAGAGGTGCTCGACGCCCTCGCCTATGAGTATCCTGGCCTCTTGGATCAAGCCGCCTTCGCGACCGGTCCCGGCTATGAGGTCAGCAGAAACACGGAGCTTCCTCATCATGGCCTGCCTGAGCGCAGAGAGCGAATCCGCTGGCCTGCCAGGCCTTCCGAGGGTCTGCGCGAGCGAGGGATCCAGGGTCTGGATGCCCATGCTCAGACGGTTCACGCCAGACTCCTCGAGGATGTCGAGAAAGGGAGGATCCACGCTTTCGGGATTGGCTTCGACCGTCCACTCGCGGGGCGCTCCGGCGATCCTGCCGAGGCCGGAAAGAAGCCTCCGGAGGAGGGGACGTGGCAGACAGGATGGTGTGCCCCCCCCAACGTAGACCGTATCGAAGTGATCTGCGCCGAAACGCAGCGCAAGGGCCTCCGCGCGGTCGAGCGTGCGCGTGATGACCCCTTCCATGGAGTCCACTCCCGCCCGGGAAGCGACGTTCGAGTAAAAGTCACAATAGGTACAACGAGACACGCAGAAAGGCACGTGGATGTAAAGCGCCTCGGGAATCGAGAATCCGTCGACCCTCATGGCTGTTGAGGACGGTGGATCAGAAGCTGCCGAAGCGGGCGAAGGGCCAGTAGCGGAGCAGGGCCTTCGCGGCGAAATGCCGCTGCGACACCGGACCCCAGGTCCGGGAATCGGATGAGGATCCACGCATGTCGGAAGCGACGAAGTATTCGTCCCGCGAAAGGATGCGTGGCGGGAGGAATCCAGACAGGGGATAATCGGCCTTCCATCCGGGAGGAAGCGAAGGCTTCTCTATGTCATAGCGATGGGAGGAAAACTCGAATTCGGTCAGGGCATGACCGCTGCCCTGAGGCCTCACCATGAAGACATAGGCGCTCATCGAGACCTCGTCGCCGGGGACCGCGATGACCCGAACGAGGAAGGGACCTCCGACCTCTGCGCCCGGTTCCGGCACCGCGATGTTGAATCGCTGGAAGGATATGAAGCGCACAAATGAATCGGCGACTGTCCTGAGGATTCCCGTGCGCAACTCGAAGGGAGGGCGTACGAGCACGAGATCGCCCCGCTCCGGCTTCGCCATCGCCGGAAGCTTGCCCAGCAAAATATCGGGACCGAAGGGAAAAGGGCTCAAGAGGAGGAGGTCCCCAGCTTGCATCGTGGGGCTCATCGACGTGGATGTGACCACGCGGGTTTGAAGGAACACACACACGACGAGCTCATAACTCAGGAAAACCAGGAAGAAAATCCGGGCCCTCACGAAGAGGCGGCGACGGCCTTCCACGGTTTCGGTAAACGATCTTCTGGGGAACATGCTCACGGTTGCATTCCGCGCGGAGCCTAGCATGAAGGCCTCGCGTTGACAAGCGGAAGCGCCTTTCCTATAGTTGGCCTTTCCCGGAGGCTAGATGATTCCCGAAGGCGTGAAGGTCGTGGCACTGAACAGGCGCGCCCGCTTTGATTACTCGGTCGAGGAATGCTTCGAGGCTGGCATCGTCCTCCTCGGCTCCGAGGTGAAGTCCGTGAAAGATGGCCGCATCTCCTTCCCCGATGCCTTCGGCGAGGTGCACGAAGGAGCTGTCTGGCTCAGGAATTTCGCCATCGCGGAGTACTCGTTTTCCTCGATCTTCAACCACGATCCGGACAGGAAGAAAAAGCTCCTCCTCCACGCACGGGAAATCAAGCGCATCGACCGCCGCGTCCGTGAAAAAGGCTACACACTCGTCCCGCTATCCGTATACCTGAAGCATGGACTGATCAAGGTAGAGCTGGGCCTGTGCAAGGGAAAGAAGCTCTATGACAAACGCTCAGACATCCGCGACAGGGAAATGGACCGGGATCTGCAAAGGGCATTCAGGCAACGCGGTGAGGACTGATCAATGCGCATAACTGGAGGGAATCTCAGAAGCAGGAAGGTGGAGGTGCCGAAGGGCCGGCTCGAGATCCGCCCTGCAATGGATATGATGCGCGAGTCGATTTTCGCCATCCTCGGCGACCTGACTGGCCTTTCATTCCTCGATCTTTTCTCGGGTTCGGGCATCCTCGGACTGGAAGCCTCGAGCCGTGGCGCGGATCCTGTGGCCTGCGTAGAGAAGGACCGGGAAAAATTTCCGCTCCTCCTCAAGAACGTAGCCATAGCCGAACGGAGAGTGGAATGCCACTGCATGCCTGCAGAACGCTTCCTCCTCCGGAACCGCAGCGCGTTTTCGATTGTCTTCCTCGATCCGCCCTTTCCTTATGCCCACCGCCGGGAGCTGCTCCAGAACCTGGCTGCCAGCGCAACCCTGCCGCCTGGCGGACTCGCACTCATCCATTTCCCTCGCGAGGACAGATCATTCGGCAAGGTTCAGGGTCTCGACCTGGAAGACGAGCGCGAATACGGACGGTCTATAGTCCGCTTCTATAGGCGTGAGAAAAGCATGGACACGACAGCCCCGGATCTGCCGCCTGGGCCTCAGTGATCGAGGTAGCGAAGCAGCACCTCAAGCTGTCCACGTGCCGATGCTTCCTCACAAATCTGCGGTTGCGGGCTCTCCGGAGCGGGCGCTACGCGAAGCTGCGTAACGAGATGCTTGATGCCGCCGATGACGCATTGAAGCGCCAGATTCGTCGATTCCACTGTTTCCTCCGCCCAAGATCAAGATATCGCGGAAAGTGGGAGTTGCAAGGCATGAAGGCCTCCATGGAAAGTGATTGCAAAAAACAGGGAGCCATGACTATAGTTAAGGAACGGCCATCAAAATGAAGCAGAGGATCTTCGATCGTTTCGCTGAGACGGGACTCATCAAGTCAGCTGACTTGCCGGCGCAAGGACTCGCGAGTGCAGACCGCGTGAGGCTGATCCGTCGTGGAAATGAGTATTTCAATTCGGGCGATATCGAGACCGCAAGGAGGGTTTTCCAGACCACGGGGTATTCAGACGGGCTTATCCGCGTGGGAGACCGATATCTTGGGGCACGACGTCCGGTCGATGCCCTCAAGATGTACTGGCTCGCCCATGACAGAAAGCGTTCCGAACCCCTGGTTGAGAAAGCCGTTCTGGCTATCAGGAGACTCCTCGCGGAAGAGGAAAAAGATGAGTGATACAGGTTCGCAGGAGAATTCGGGCTTTGAGTCCGGCTCGCTCCGGGACACCAATCCAGAGCTTGCAGAGATCGCGGATCTCTCAAAAAAAGGCTATCAGTACCTGAAAGAAAACAGGGTCGATGATGCGGAAGAATGCTTTGCCCGAATCCTCGAAAAAGACAGGGAGAACAATTACGCGCTGGTTGGTCTAGGCGATGCCGCCCGCAAGCGTGGGGCCTACCGCGACGCGGTGGACCATTATAAAAAGTGCCTTGTCTATCACCCTGGGAACAACTACGCGCTGTTCG
>CAIJMU010000041.1 GCA_903821875.1 uncultured Spirochaetota bacterium | reverse complement strand
GGTAGCCCCCGAATCGATCCGCAGTGTCTCCGCGGGTTCCCAGGGCCAGGCGGCCTATGTGGAGGGCATGTTTTCGCGCAAGGACGAGGACGTGACGATCCTGTCCCTGACGGAGATCATCCAGGCGGTCAAGAAGGCCTTTGATGCCGAAAGCTGACTTCCTGGTCCTGCACTAAGGGCTTCCTGACTTCCGCCCTCTTCTCATGACAGGCATGCGGCACCCGCGAATAGGACGCAAAAGCGCCGTCATTCATGCCATTTACCCTGTCATTCGTGATTAATTCCAATTTTCTCGATTGTCCTGCCTCGCTGAAGCGGATAACCTGCCGAAACATATAGTATCCCTGCATCTCCGGGAGGCTACTTTGGCTCGCTCCTTCATGGCTGGATTCACGCGCATCGCCAGCAAGTTCCAGCTCATTTTTGGCGGCATAATACTCGCTTCCCTCCTGGCTCTGGGGGTTGTGGTCTACATCTTCCTCTCCGGACAGCTGACAGCCTTCGGGGTCTGGCAGCTCGGGGTCAGCACCGAATTGATCGTGAAGACGACTGAGCACCAGCTTAGCAAGGCGATCGAGCAGGGCCTCGTCAAGCAGGCCAAGGACGCGGCCGACGTCGCTGCCTTCCTGTACCAGCAATCCGAGGACGGGAGGATGAGGGAAAGCGATGCCAAGGCCCTCTTCAAGAAGCTTGTGCTCGAATCCGGCATGGGGAAGGTAGGCGATACCGGCTATCTGGCGGCGATAGACTCCAAGGGAGTCGCAGTCATCCATCCCACAGCCCCGGGCAAGGACTTCAGCAGCTACGAGTTCATGCAGCAGGCGATCAAGAAAAAGAATGGCTACATCGAGTACATGCTCAAGGGCGCGAACGACACAGAAGAGCGCCAAAAGGCCGGGGGCATGGCCTATTTCGAGCCCTGGGACTACATCATGTGGGCCTCGAGCTATCAGTCGGAGTTCGTGAAACTCGTGGACATTCCCTCCCTTGTGGAGATGCTCAATGTGGTAGCCAAGGATCAGGGGCTCGAGATCACCGTCGTCGCAGCCAACGGCAAGGCCATACTGAATCCCTACCAGAACAAGCCCTCCATGCTCGACGTGGTGGATGCACGGGGCCAGCCCTGGGTCCGACGCGCCATCGACGGCGGCTCGGGCATGATCACCTTCAATCCCCTGGGCGAGAACGGAAAGCCCCTGGGAGGACGGACAGCCCGCTTTGCGCGCCTCGAAAGCGCGCAGTGGACCATCCTGGTCGCCGAGCAGAGCAGCAAGATCTCCGCGATGGCGGTCGAAGCGCTCATAATCATCGTCGTCGCTTCAGGCATCCTCTTCTTCCTGGTAATCCTCGTAATCAGCAAGGTGACCGGGAGCCTGACAAAGCCCCTCGTGACCACCGGCAACATCCTCGCCAATGCAGTGTCAGGTGACCTGAGCGAGCGCATCACGGTCGAAGGAGCGGATGAGGTCAGCCGGATGGGCAAGAACCTCAACGAAATGCTGGCGATGCTCGAAAACCTCCTCGAACAGGTCCAGTCGAACGCCAGTGAGATCACCGACATGGTCCAGGGGCTCTCGGCCTCGACCCAGGAGATCAGCGCCACCGCCAACGAGCAGGCGGCCGCCGTCAAGGAGATCGTGTCCACCATCGAGGACACCGACCACCTGTCCAAGAACATCTCCACCCGTGTCGAGGAAGTCAGCCGGATCGCCGGCGACACCAAGAGCAATGTCGAGCAGGGTTTCACCGCTGTGCGGGACAACATCGCCAAGATGGGCGAAATCCACGACGCCAACGGCAAGACCATCTCGGGCATCAATTTCCTCTCCGACAAGATCAAGAACATCTGGGACATCGTCAACATCATCAACGGCATCGCCGACCAGACCAAGATCATCGCCTTCAACGCCGAGCTCGAGGCTTCGAGCGCCGGCGAGGCGGGCAAGAACTTCCAGATCGTCGCCTCGGAAATCCGGCGCCTTGCGGACAGCACGGTCACCTCGACCAACGAGATCAAGATGCGCATCCAGGAGATCGAGCGGAGCAGCGACGCCCTCCTCCTCTCCAGCGAGCAGGGAACCGAGCGGATCCTCCAGGGCAAGGAGCTTTCGCAGCGGATGAGCAAGCTCTTCGGTGACATCTCGATGAGTTCCGACGTGAGCAACAACTCCACCCAGCAGATCGCCGTCTCGATACGCCAGCAGGTAAGCAGCTTCGAGCAGATACTGATCGCGATCAAGATGATCTCGCAGGGTGTGGACAACTTCGTGGTAGCCACCAAGGCCACCTCCGGTACGACCGAAAACCTGCGCCGGATGTCGATCCAGCTCGCCGCGGTGATCAAGAATTTCGAGAAGAAGCAGGCCTAGAGATATGGACACGGCCGAGATCATCGAGGGGATCGAAGGTTCGCTCGATGCCGAGGAGATAGCGGTCTCACGGGCCCGGGCCGAGACCAAGTACATCGTCTTTTCGGCTGGAGCGGGGCTCTATGCGCTCCAGGCCGAGGATATCCAGGAGATCATGCTCAACATGGATATCCATTACCTGCCCTTTGTACCCCCCTTCGTGCGCGGCCTCATCAACCGCCTCGGCGAGCCCCTCACCGTCCTCGACCTGGTCAACCTCCTCTTCGGACAGGACATCAATGGCAAGGCCTTCATAATCCTCAAGCCGCACATCTCCAAGATGGCCTTCCTGATCGATGTGGTCAGGGACATCGCCTGGGTAGCCCCCGAATCGATCCGCAGTGTCTCCGCGGGTTCCCAGGGCCAGGCGGCCTATGTGGAGGGCATGTTTTCGCGCAAGGACGAGGACGTGACGATCCTGTCCCTGACGGAGATCATCCAGGCGGTCAAGAAGGCCTT
>CAIJMU010000040.1 GCA_903821875.1 uncultured Spirochaetota bacterium | reverse complement strand
GTGCATTCGATAGTGGAAGGATAGCCGATTATAGGCATCTTCTAGTCGAAGGAATCATGCATTGTCAAATACTATCACAAGTAATTGGTATATGTTGCAAAGAGGGGAAGGATATCGAAAATGACAGCACATTTTCCACCTGACATGGTTTATTTTTACCCCTTTAAAGGGTTTATGATTGCGCCACAGGCCGTGGCGCAAATGCATTGGAGTACACCCGGCAGGATAATTGGGCTATTGATCCAGGAACCTACGACAGGAACGGAGCGTTGAATGGCCAAGACAGGACTTGAAAACTAGCATTCGGGGACGAGGAGTAGTCGATGCAGATAGAAGGAATCGAGCTACGAAACTACCGCCTCTTCCGCGAGGCCCGTTTCGAAGGGCTCTCGCAGATGTCGGTCATCGTGGGAGCCAACGGATCGGGCAAATCGACACTCTTCGACGTACTGAGCTTTTTGAAAGAGTCGCTCACGCAGAATGTCGCCCAAGCGGTCGCGCGGCGGGGGGGCTTCGGCGAACTGGTGAGCCGCGGCGAAAAAGGTTCCATCGGCATTGTCATTAAATTCCGTGAGTCGGGAGGACGGCTCGCCACCTATTCCCTCGACATAGCCAATGACCAAGGCCGCCCTGTCGTCGAGCGGGAGATTCTCAAATTCCGTCGTGGCAGCACCGGCCAGCCATGGCACTTCGTTGACTATTCCCGCGGCAAGGGAACGGCTATCACCAATGAAGCTCTCTACGGCCAGGAGGGCGCGGAAGCTGAGCGCGAGGAGCGCGTGCTCGATGACCCGAGCGGTCTCGCCATCAAGGGACTAGGGCAATTCAAAGAATTCAAGGTAGTTTCGGAATTCCGCTCCCTCATCGAGAATTGGCAGATCTCCGACTTCCACATTGGCGACGCTCGCCCGAGCTCGGAAACGGGATATGCCGAGCATCTTTCCTCGCGTGGCGAAAACGTAGCCCAGGTCGCCCAGTACCTCTTCGAGAATCAAAGGGAGAGTTTCAACCGAGTGCTTGAAGCGATGCGGCGCAGGGTTCCCGGGATCAGCCGTGTTGAGGCTAAGCCTACTGAGGACGGACGCCTCGTGCTCCGCTTCCAGGATGGGAGCTTCAAGGACCCCTTCATCGCGCGCTACGTCTCCGACGGCACGATCAAGATGTTTGCCTACCTCGTCCTTCTCTACGACCCCAAGCCTCATCCACTTCTTGCCGTCGAGGAACCAGAGAACCAGCTCTACCCTGAGTTGCTCTACGAATTGGTGGAGGAATTCCGGGATTATGCCCGCCGAGGCGGCCAGGTCCTTGTCTCCACGCACTCTCCCGATTTCCTGAACGGCGCAAGGCTCGACGAGATCTACTGGCTGGTCAAGAAGGATGGTTTCTCCACGGTGCGCCGGGCGAGCGAGAGCGAGCTCTTGAAGAACCTCGTCGCAGAGGGGGACCTGCCCGGAGCCCTCTGGAAGCAGGGCCTCTTTGAGGGAGCCTCCCCGCGATGAATCGCCTCGTTTTCCTCCTCGAGGAACGCTCGATGAAGGTCCTCCTCGAGGATCTCCTCCCTCGCCTATTCCCCGGGCTTGAATTCATGTGTGTCACCCATGAGGGGAAGCAGGACCTCGAAAAGAGCATTCCGAGGAAATTGCGTGCGTGGCGCGAGCCCGGTGTCCGTTTCATGGTCATCCGGGACAATGATGGCGGCGACTGTCGCGCCCTCAAGCTTCGTCTCCTCGGGCTTTGCGCCGAGGGCGGCAGGCCGGAGACGGTCGTCCGCATCGCCTGCCAGGAACTGGAGGCATGGTATCTCGGCGATCCAGAGGCCTTGGCTGAAGCCTATGGTCGCGGGAGCCTTCGGGAGATCGGCAGCAAGGCAAAGTTCAGGAATCCGGACGAGGTCCAAGTCCCTTCGCGCGAACTTGTGGACTTGATACCAGAGTTCCAGAAGGGTTCTGGAGCTCGCCGGATGGCTGCAACCCTCCGCCGAGAAGGCAACGCCTCGCGGAGCTACCTAGCATTTCTTGAAAGTGTTGAAGATCTCAGGAGTTAAACCATGGCCTTAAGCAATTACGAGCGCGTCGGGAAGTCCATGGAACTCCTCAAGGCGGGCCTGGCCCCCTTCGCCGAGCGGGAGGTCTTTGCCAAGCTTCGTCCAGGTGACGCCAACGACCTCATCACCGACTTTGCCGCAGCCGACAAGATGCTGGCCGGCAAGGGCATGGCAGCCTGGGATTCCGCGGCCCTCCTCAACTTCATGTGGATCCGCTGGAACGAGGTCTTCAATCGCACCCTTGGCAACGCTGAGCGCAGCCTCGTGAGTGAACTCCGGGAACACCGCAACAAGTGGGCCCATCAGGGCAACTTCTCCAGCGATGACACCTACCGGGCCCTCGATTCAGTCTGGCGCATGCTCACCGCCGTCTCCGCTCCCGAGGCTGAAGAGATTGAGAAGATGAAGAACGAGCTCCTGCGCCTGCGCTTCGATGAGCAGTTGCGGAGCGAGAAGCGCAAGGGCATAAGCTCGACCATCGAAAGCGCCGTCACCGGAACCCTCAAGCCCTGGCGCGAGGTGGTCACCCCGCACAAGGACGTGGCCTCGGGCAAGTACCAACAAGCGGAATTTGCCGCCGATCTCTGGCAGGTCCATCTCGGCGAAGGTTCGGACGAATATCGAAACCCCGCCGAGTTCTTCCGCCGCACCTACCTCACGGTAAGCCTCAAAGGCCTCCTCACGGGAGCCATACGCCGCCTCACCAATTCAGGTGGAGACCCGGTGGTCCAGCTCCAGACCAACTTCGGCGGCGGCAAGACCCACTCCATGCTCGCCCTCTACCATCTCTTCTCAGGCATCAGTCCTACGGAGCTCATGGGCGTGGATGAGGTGCTGAAGGAAGTCGGGGTCACGACCATCCCCACGGCTCGGCGAGTCGTGCTCGTCGGCAACAAGATCTCCCCTGGCAATCCCGCCACCAAGAGCGACGGAACCGTGGTTCGAACCCTTTGGGGCGAACTCGCCTGGCAGCTCGGCGGCAAGAAGGCCTTCGCGCGCATCGAGGCCGATGACAAGAACGCTACCAGTCCTGGTGATGTCCTCCGCGAGCTCTTCAATGAGTACGGACCCTGCCTCATCCTGATCGACGAGTGGGTGGCCTACGCCCGTCAGCTCCACGACCAAAGCGACCTGCCCGCTGGCGGCTTCGAGACCCACTTCAGCTTCGCCCAGGTACTCACGGAATCAGCCAAGCTGGCAAAGGGCTGTCTCCTCGTTATCAGTCTCCCCGCCTCCGATGACACGGGCTCTCCCCACACCCTGGCTGATGACGCCGAGGTCGGTGGTGAGCGTGGGCGGGAGGCCCTGGTACGGCTACGCAATGTCGTGGGCAGACTGGAAGCCTCCTGGCGCCCCGCGACCGCCGAGGAGGGCTTCGAGATCGTACGGAGGCGCCTGTTCGAGCCACTCGGGGAAGCCTCCCACTTCAAAGACAGGGATATTGTCGCCCGGGCTTTCGCCAACTTCTACCAGGGTCAACAGCAGGAGTTTCCTCCCGAATGCCGCGACGCCGACTACGAGAAGCGCATCAAGGCCGCCTATCCCATCCACCCCGAGATATTCGACCGCCTCTATACCGACTGGTCCACCCTGCTCAAGTTCCAGCGAACCCGAGGCGTGCTGCGCCTCATGGCTGCGGTCATCCACAGCCTCTGGGAAAAGGGCGACAAGAATCCCCTCATCATGCCAGCCAACATCCCCATCGACGATTCCAGGGTCCAGTTCGAGATGACGAGGTATCTCTCGGACAATTGGGTGCCCATCATCGAGAAGGACGTGGATGGCCCCAGTTCCCTTCCCCTGCGGATCGACGCCGAGGTGCCCAATCTCGGAAAGTTCGCGGCTGCCAGGCGGGTCGCCCGCACGATCTACCTCGGCTCGGCGCCTACCGCCGATGCCGCCCACCATGGCATCGAGGACCGTCGGATCAAGCTCGGTTGCGTGATGCCGGGAGAATCCCCGGCTGTGTTCGGCGATGCCCTACGACGCCTTGCTGGCGCGGCAACCTATCTCTATCAGGATGGCTCCCACTTCTGGTATTCGACCCAGCCGACGGTGACCAAGCTCGCCGAGGATAGGGCCGAGCAGCTTAAGCATGACCCAGACAAGATCATCCTGGAACTCGATGCCCGCCTCCGCGCCGACCTCAAACAGAAGGGCGATTTCGAGCGCATCCACCCCTTCCCCCATGGTGGCCAGGACGTTCCCGATGACCGTGATGCCCGACTCGTCGTCCTCAACGTGGACCACCCCTACACGAAGGAAACCGACAACGAGGCCGAATTGGAGGCAAAGCGTATCCTCGAGGCTCGCGGCTCAGCCCCTCGCCTCTACCGCAACAGCCTGATCTTCCTCGCTGCCGACAAGGCCCGCCTCCAGGACCTCGACGATGCCACCCGCCGCTTCATCGCCTGGTCCTCGATCCTCGGAGAGAAAGACCAGCTCAACCTCACCCCCTACCAGGTCAAACAGGCGGAACAGCAGCTCAAGACCGCCGACTCCACCGTCACAGCCAGGTTGCCCGAGACCTACCAATGGATCCTCATCCCAGGACAGGCGACGCCCCAGGCTCCCATCGAATGGCATGCCATCAAGACCTCCGGCCCCGAGCCCCTGGCGGTCCGTGCGAGCAAGAAGCTCAAGAGCGAGGAGTTCCTCATACTGCACTTCTCGCCGACTCGTCTCAGGATGGAACTCGACCGGGTGCCCCTCTGGCGGGGCACTGATGTCCCCGTGAAGCAGCTCGCCGAGGACTTCGCGCGTTACCTCTACCTTCCCCGGCTCCTCTCCTCCCGAGCCTTGGTCCAGAGCATCAGCGACGGCCTCGGGCTTCTCACCTGGGAGCAGGACGCCTTTGCCTGGGCGGATTCCCGCGATGAGGCGGCCAACCGCTACCGTGGCTTACGCTGTGGCCAAAGCTCTGCCAACCCTGATCCGGACAGTCCCGGCCTCCTCGTAAAGTCAGAGGTGGCCCTCAAGCAGATGGAGCTCGAATCCAAGCCAGTCCGTATCGAACCCGTCTCCGTCGTGGAAACCGCCCAGCCCCCTCGTCCAGAACCCAAGCCCGCTCCCGAGGCCCCACGCCTCAAGCGCTATCATGGCACCGTCGTCCTCGATGCCGAACGCGTGGGCCGGGATGCAGGTCGCATCGCTGAGGAGATCATTTC
>CAIJMU010000039.1 GCA_903821875.1 uncultured Spirochaetota bacterium | reverse complement strand
TCGACTTCGTCGGCACTGTCGAGTTCCTCGACTTCGTCGGCACTGTCGAGTTCTTCGACTTCGTCGGCACTGTCAAGTTCTTCGACTTCGTCGGCACTGTCGAGTTCCTCGACTTCGTCGGCACTGTCGAGTTCTTCGACTTCGTCGGCACTGTCAAGTTCCTCGACTTCGTCGGCACTGTCGAGTTCTTCGACTTCGTCCGCACTGTCGAGTTCTTCGACGTCCTGTAGATCTTCCAGCCCATCATCCGGGGACAACCCGGGAGGCAGGACGGGAACGGATGCCTTCGACGGTGCCTTGCCCTTCGCTGCTGGCGCGACAGCCATAGCCTGAGCCTCGCTCTTGGCAGGCGGGGGCATGGCCTTCGAAGGTGCCTTTACTGGAGCCCTCACTGGAGCCTTGCTGACAGCAGCGGGCTTTTGCGGGGGGGCCTGCCGAAGGGGGAGTTCAGAGCTTTCCGCTGCCGGGGTCAGTGCCGACGCGGGCAGCTGGAAGTTACCCCTGCCCAGGGCTTCCTTGATAAGCCGCTCGATCTCCTTGAGGGTTGCCCCGCCGAGCCTCGACTCCTCCTGCTCGCGGTGATCGAGAACCGACATGATCTCGTCCCAGCTCTTGTCTATGAGTTCATTGGCTTCAGCCTCAGCCGACTTGCCGAGCTTCCCGAGATCGGCCTTGATGCCCTCACGATACTCGGACTTGCGCGATTCGAGCTGTCTCCGCCAGCGCCCGAGGTCGGTCTCGGCCTTCTCCGACCAGGTACCCTCGATGACGCCTATATGATAGCGCTTGATGCGTTCGGCAATGATGACGCCACGGTCGTGGCGAAGGTTGGAGATGAGGAAGATGAGGAGGTAGGCTGTCAGGAAGAAGGCCAGGAGGAGAAGAACCTTCATCGCACCTGGTATCTGGAAGGTGGCTGCAGGAAGGATGATGCCGACGTGCGAGCCTCCGGAACCTCCCCGGGAGATCAGTACCCAGGAAGCCCCGGCTGCGGGATCGCCAATGGCGATGGGTACTGAACCGAGGCTCTGGGACCAGGCCTCGGCGACCTTGGCGGCAAGAAGGGCACTCCCGGCTGCGGGCACCCTCAGGATGATTCCGCTGGCACCCGCAGGGGTCAGCGAATCGCCCACCTGCACGAGGCCAGAGCGGAGGAGGCTGTCCATGAGACCGGCCGGGGCAACTGAAAACACTGCAGTGCCCCGGAACAGGCCAAAGCCATCGACAAAGGGCAGGGAATAGAGGAAGAGGCCTTTCCGTTCATCGAGCCGGACCTTCCAGCCCTCGGCATCGGGGAGGGCGATATCGGCGAAGGGGGCGTCATCCTCCTTGCCATAGTCACGATAGAGGACCTCGCCCGCGCCACGCCTGAGGACATCAGTAGTCCAGGTCGAATAGTGGATGCGCTTCCCGTTCAAGTCGATGAGCCTGATACCCGCCAATCCGGGAGTCACGGCCTTGAGCTTGCCGAACTCGTTTTCCCGCGCGACCGTGTCCTCCATGGAGAGGTTGGGCAGGAAACTCCGCTTGACGGCATCGATGGCGAGGACTGGGGCAAACCTGCCATGGTTGAGCCCGTGGTAGACATCGATGGCCTTGGCTGTCGCCTCGAGGGCACTCTCGTATTGCCGGGTTATGACGGGGTTGTAGAAGCGTGCTTCCAGGACATTGAACAGCCCCGAAAAGGCTGCGACGGCGAAGACCGCAAAGAGGAGGACGGCCACAAGGAGGCTAAGTGATGCTTTCTGGCCGACCGTCATGATGCCGTCACTCCTCCTTTCTTATCGGAAATCCCTGCCAGCGGCCAAGGGGAAATGGCCACCTTGAGGGCGCTCCTCCAATTCCCTATACTGAAGCCCGACACTCCGTACAGAGGACCCCCCCCGTGAATAACAGGAATCGCACCGCCCTTTTCCTCGCCCTGCTTTTTTTTGCCCAGGCGATCAGCGCCCAGGTCCTGGCGCCGGGACAGGCTCTCAAGGAACTCCAGACCGCCTCTTTTAACATACTCTTTCCCGAGGGCCTTGTGCACGAGGCGGAACGACTTGCTTCCTTTGCCGAGGAGGTCCTGGCCCAGGAGGCTGGCAGGATCGGCCCCCTTCCAAAGGAACGCCTCACGGTTCTCCTCACCGACCGCTTTCCTGAGACCAATGGTTATTTTACGCCCCTGCCCTCGACAAGGATCGTCCTCGAGGTGGCACCTTTCAAGGTCAACGACGAGACTTCCTCCGTAAAGGACCAGCTCAGGCTCCTGTTTGCCCACGAACTGGCCCACGCGCTCTCCCTTTCCATCCGCCCTCCCCTCATGGCAGTGGCCGGCCTCCTCTTCGGGGACATCGCGACCGGCAGCATACTCACCGTCCCCTCGGTCCTCGCCGAAGGCGCTGCCATCGTCGCCGAAAGTTCAGACAAGGCAGGAGGGAGGGGGAGGGCTTGGGACCCCCTTGCTGTCATGCCCGTGCGCCAGGCCCTTATCGAGCACCGCCCTGTCGATTTCTGGACGGCCAATGGGGGAGGAGGTCTCTTCCCCTTCGGCAGCTCGGCCTATACCTGGGGCGGCCCCTTCATGGCCTGGCTCGAGGCAGAATACGGGACTGGCTCTGTCCAGAAACTGTTCACTGAGCTCGGAAACCTTCGCTCTCCGGCTGACTGGCTGTGGACAAAGGGAGCCTTTACCGCGGCCTTTGGACGCGATCTGGACAGCCTCTGGGATGAGTGGCTCACGACCATGGCTCCTGACCGACCCGTCTATGTCGGTGCACGACTCCTTGCACCGCAACCAGGCCTCATCAGCGCCCTGACTGCTGGCAACGTCGACGGAAAGGCCCTCACGATCTGGGAGGACTCGGCCTTCGGAGCGGTGCTCGAGCTGGCCGAGGGGGACAGACAGGCCCACCGCCTCTTCGCGGCTGATGGCCACGTCAACCGGCTGGCCCTCTCCGAGGATGGACGCTTCCTCCTTGTATCCACGGTCATGGAGGACGCCGGGACGCAGTCGCGCCTGGCAGTCAGGGTCTGGGACCGAACGGCGCGGGCCTTCACAAAGCGAAGCATCCCGGGTCTTCGGGAAGCCTCATGGATCGGCGAGGCAGGAGACCGGGGTGAGGGCCCCGTCGTGGGCATCGCTCCGAGGGGGATCAGGACTGACCTCGTCCGCGTAGATGGGGCCGAATGGAGGGTCCTCGCCCGGGGCACGGACAGCCGCTTCTTTGGCTCCCCCCTCTGCCTTGGAGCTGAAACGCTTTTTTTTCTGGCCCGGGACGAAGGCCGTTCCATGCTCATACGCCTACAGGACGGCAAGCCCTCGGTCCTTCTGCCCGGGATGCCGCTCTTAAGGCTTCGCTTCCTCTCCGGGCGGGGGGATGATCTGGCGATCGGCTACGTGCACGAGGGAGGACTCTACCGGGTAGCACTTCTTGAAGGAGTCCGCGGGCGGGCGCTGCCAGCCATGGACACCGATCCCGAGCCAGGGCTTCCACTCACCTTCCTCCGTGCGCAGGAAACGGATATCTCCGGGGGCGTGCAGGATGCGGCCTTCGCCGGCCTCCCCGGCGGCCCCCCCGAACTCCACTACAAGGCAGCCTTCTCGGAGGGTGAATATCCGGCCGCCTATCCCTTCGCAGCCCGGACCATGGCCATGAAGGAAACAAGCGCTACCTGGTCCTCCCTCGACGCATCCTTCCTGGGTCTCTACTCCGGCGCTGCAGTCGCGAGCGGAGGGCAGCTGGATTCAACCCCGGCCTCTGTGCTCGCCGCCGCCAGACCGGCCCCCTTCCTCCCCCTCGCTGGGAAAACGTTCCGCATACCCACCTTCTCGGGAGACCTCTCCTCGGGAGGCCTGTACATGCAGGGCTCCGACATCACTGAAACCCTGGTCTGGGGGCTCGACGCCGAGTATTCCTGGGCAGCCAGGGCTGCCAACCTTGCAGGCAACCTCGGCCTCGCCTGGGCGCCGTACACGGTCTCCATTGCCGGGGAGGACTGGTTCTCACCGAACTCGGAGTCAAAGCTACCCTGGTCGCGGACCACGAGGCTGAGCCTCGGAATTTTCCGCAAGCTGCCGGACTTTCCAATCCGCAACCACGCCGACCTCGGACTCGAACTTTCAGGCGGGGCCCTTTCAAAGGGAGCAGCCGGCGCTGCCTACTCGACCCCTCCTGGTTCAGGGGCCATGGCTGCGAGGCTCAGTCTGACCCGGATGCAAAGCCATACGAGTCCCTTTGCGCCCTTCGACAAGGAGGGCTTCGAGGCGGGAGCAGCAGCCGATACGGAGTGGCGGCCGGGTCTCGACAGGCTGCCAGCCTTTGGGCTGACCGTCTGGGGGGGGGCCTGGGCTCCCTTCCTGGGCCTCCACGGAAGCCTGGAGGCGAACCTTTCACCCGGAGCCGGACTCCTCTTCGGGCCGGGGGGCAGGCTCTTTGCCGACGGGGGCAACTCCCTCCTCGACCCGGTAGCCGCTACCTGGCCCATCTACAGCGCTACAGGGCAGGGATCCTGGTACGCGCGCGCCGAACTCGCAGTCACGCCCCTGTCCCTCGAAATCGGACGGGCCCTTCCCCTTTTCGGACTCTACTCAAGGAGGGTGATGGTCACCGCGGGAGGCCGTGCGGGAGCCCTGGGGAGCTTCACGCTCGCTAAAACTCCCAGCCCCCTCTTCTCAGCCTTTGTCGATACCAGCTTCGAGTTCACTGTCCTTACCGGCTACCTTGCCCAGACCGGCCTCGCGGCAACCATCCACTTTGAGTACGCGCCCCTTGCGGCAACGCCGGGGTCGGTCAGCTTCGAACTTGGAAACGGACATTGATGAAGGCCCTCGAACGCTTTACCGAAGCGGCTGCCCGAGCCTTCCGCAGGGAGGTGGAAGGCGCAGATGGGAACGAGGTCTTTGCAGCCGGCCGACTCGACGAAGAGGGTCTTGTAGCGGAAATCATCGTAGCCGCCCGCGGCCATAAAAGCGCGGTGCCCGCCCTCGAGGGCTTCCTCGACCGGGGCGACCTGGTCATCCACAACCATCCCTCAGGGCTCCTCCTCCCCTCCGATCCCGACCTCTCGATAGCCTCGGAGCTCGGCGCGCGCGGTGTAGGCTTTGCCATTGTCGACAACGCGGTTACCGAGGTCTACGTCGTGGCGGAGCCGGTGCGGAAACGCTCCCTGGTGATGCTCGACGCCGACGAGATCTCAGGCGTCCTCGACTCCGGGGGAAAGCTCTCCGGTCTCATCGAGAGCTTCGAACCGCGTCCAAGCCAGGTCCGCCTCGTGCGCGACATCGTCGACTCGCTCAATTGTGGCGAGATCCTCGCGGCGGAGGCCGGTACCGGTGTCGGAAAATCCTTCGCCTATTTAGTACCATGTTTCGCCTGGGCCCTCCGCAACAACGAGCGGGTGGTCATCTCCACGGCGACCATCAACCTCCAGCGCCAGCTCGTCGACAAGGACATACCCATCGTCCAGCGCCTCTTCAGGAAGCAGACCAAGGCTGTCCTCGTAAAAGGCCGGGGCAATTACCTCTGCATTACCAAGCTGCGCGAAGCCATCGACGAGGAGGCCCTCCTCCTTGACCTCGGAGAGGGCGGGAAAGAGCATCCACTCCGCCGTATCGAAGGCTGGGCCAAGACGACGGCGACTGGCGACCGCGCCGACCTCTCGTTCTGGCCCGAGGAGTCGACCTGGACCCGCGTGGCCTCTGACGCCGATTCCTGTACGGGCCTCCGCTGCTCCGACCGCGAAGCCTGCTTTGTCCTCCGCATGAAGCGCGAGGCCTCGGATGCCCAGATCATCGTCGCCAACCACCACATCCTGTTTTCCGACGTTGCCGCACGCATGAACGGAGCCGGCTACGAGGGCACCGTAGTCCTCCCGCCCTTCCAGGTCCTGGTCATGGACGAAGCCCACGCGGTGGAGTCGAGCGCTACCGACTTCTTCTCCTCGGAGCTCAACAGGTTCAGCCTCCAGAAGCGCCTGTCACGCCTCCAGCGCGGCTTCAGGGGACGGAGCTTCGGCCTCATCCCGAAACTATTGGAATTGCCTGGATTTCCCCGGGCTCGGTTGGACTCCCTTCCCGCTGCCCTCGCCACGGCGCGCTCTGCCATCAACCGCCTCGACGAAAAAGCCCTCCTTTTGTTTCCCGACCGAGAACGGCACTTCCGGCTCACCGAGCGGAGTTCCCTGGCCACCGAGGCCCTCCTCGAACCGCTGGCAGCCCTCGAAAAAGCCTTCCTCACCGTCGGGGAAATTGTCCGCGACGCCCTCGACGAGGCGCCGGACAAGCTCTCCGAGGAGCGCGTCGTCTTCGAGGCCAAGCTCGCCCTCCGTCGCATCACCGAGACCGCCACCGTCGCGGCCGCCTTCTGGGACTTTGATTCGAGCCCCGAAAAGGTCTACTGGGTCGAAAAAAACCGGACCAGCGGGGGCGAGACCTTTGTCACCTGCGTCGAAAGCCCCCTGGACATCACGGAGATCATGGAGGAGGCAGTCTTCACCAAGTTCCGCTCGGTGATCTGCGCCTCGGCGACCCTTTCCGTCGGTGAGAGCTTTGACTTCTGGAAGGGCCGGGTCGGCCTCCGCGACGCCAGGCAGCTGCGCGAAGCCGGCAGGCCCCGAGACGATGACGAGGCCGAGGGCATCCGCTTCCGCGCGGCGACCTACGCCTCGCCCTTTCCCTTTCGTACCAATGCCCTCCTCTGCGTCGACGCCGAGGCACCCCTGCCGGACGCACCCTCCTGGCGGGCCTACGTCAACGCCGCCATCGTCGAGCTCCTGACAGCGAGCCAGGGCCGCGCCCTCGTCCTGTTCACGAGCTACGAGGTCCTCAAGGCAGCCTGGGAGGTCGCCAAGCCCGCGCTGGACGCCATGGGCATCACCGGCCTCCGTCAGGGCGACGACGAGCGGAGCCGCCTCCTCGAAGCCTTCCGCACGGACATCTCGAGCGTGCTCTTCGCCACGGATTCCTTCTGGGAAGGAGTCGACGCCCCCGGCGAGACCCTTTCACTCGTCATAATTACCAAGTTGCCCTTCCGCGTCCCCACCGACCCCGTGCAACTAGCCAGGAGCGAGGCCTGCGAACGGAGGGGCGGCAATGCCTTCATGGAGATCAGCCTCCCCGAGGCCGTCATCCGTCTCAAGCAGGGCTTCGGCCGCCTCATACGCCACTCCGAAGACCGGGGCGCCGTCGTCATCCTCGACAGCCGCCTCGTCAAGAAGCGCTACGGCGGGCTCTTCATCCAGAGCCTGCCCGAGTGCCGCCTCCAGTCCTCGAAGCTTTCGGAGATCGTCCCACTTGTGAGGAAATTCCTGTTTGACTGGTAGGCTACGGAGCGGGTATCGACCGGCGACAGGGAGCCCAGCCGGCGAGGGCCAGTCCAGATGCCGGTCTACGCCCTTGTGTCCTCCCCCAAAACTCCTCTACAATCGCTGCATCCTTACTCGGAGGTATCCGATGCGAGCAGCTTTCCGAGCCCTTCCTGCCATCTGCCTGGCCCTCCTCCTGCCACTCCTTTTTTCCTCCTGTCAGCTCATTTCGCGTCTCCTCCCTGACAAGGTCGAGGTCACGGCGACCAAGGCCCTGAGCCTCCTCGGCAGGATCAACATCGATTCGGACGCTGTCTTCTCCACGGTCAATAAGGGCATGATGGTTGTCGCGCAGACAGTCTCGGCCAACAGCCAGACCATCCGGGCCTTTACCGATGCGGTGGGAAGCTTCAGCCTCGACATCTCAGAAGAACTCAAGGGCAGCGAGTTCATCATTTCCCTCGTCGATGCCTCGGGCCGGGCCATTGGCCCCATAATGAAAAAGACCGACCAGGTAGCCAACGGCTTCCGCTCCGTCGGCATGACGCTCGGCACAAACCTCGCAAAGGTCGACTTCGGCGATATCCGCGTTGCTGCCTCGGGACTCGCCGAGACTGGTGGAATCGTTCAAGGGCTGAACAGCGTCGCCGACCTTGTCGCGCGCGTCACTGCGGCAGGTGCGCCGGTAGGACTTGCCGCCCACGGAAAGGGGGCGGCCGCCCAGTCGACAACAATCTCGGCACGTCAGGCCAACGACCGCGACCAGGACGGCCTCATCGACATCCTGGACGCCGACGACGACGGCGACGGCATCCTCGACGACTTCGACACCGATTCGACGACAGTGGGCATGCCCACGAACTACAAGGTCGATGTCGGTTTCTGGCTCAACCCCACGGACTCGGATTATCAGATGTTCTACCATTCGACACCTGCAACGCTGAGGGAGTTCGTCAAGGGCAAGTACATCCTGGAGCTCTGGTTCAATGTGACGAACGACAGCGAGGCAGCCACCATCAAGACCATTGCCCTCGACACCCGGAGCATGCCAGCCTACGTCTCGATCCTCAAGACCGGACCCGACAGCAATCCTTCACAGCAAGTCCTCTGGTCGGTCGCGGGAATGGGTGGCATGCCAGCCTACCAATTGATGGAGACCCCCCAGCCTCCCGCCCTGCCCCAGGGCGGGAGGCAGTGGAAGAACCACCTCATCGTCCCCGTTGGCGAGAAGGCCGACCTCCAGGCTGGCGACCTCTTCAATTTCGAGGTCACGAAAAAAGACGGTACAAAGCTCTATGTCAGCCAGATGCTCAACTTCGTATTTACCAACATTCCACTTCTGCGCTATATAGGCAGCGATCCGGCGACGCTGCAGGATTTTACCGCCCTCATGGACAAGGCTCTTATCACCCCGAACGCTATGGTGCCCGGTTCCATGAATGCCCCGATCGCAATAGCCGACAACAGCGACGTTACGATCCGCTTCCAGCCGCCTGTGGACGATATGGGACAGCCCATCCTCCAGGGAAGCTACCGCATCTCGATAATTCCCTACCGCCCGAGCGGCGGCCAGGTCTGGAACATCGCCACTTCCACCTGGAACGGCAGCCCGCCTGCGGGCTACTACAACAACAACCACCTGATGCTCGAGATCCCCGTGAGCCAGATGACCCGTGACGCAGCCTCGGGGCTCTTTACCCTCGTCGTCCCGAAGGCCTGTTTCCCGAACAGTGTCACCGCCCAGGGGGAAACAACAGCCTTCACGCCAAGCCACTTCAGCATCGGCATCGTTTCGCTCGTCAACCAGAGCCAAGTTGCCTTCACCGTCTTCGTGAAGAAATAAGCAAGCAATTGGGCATTCTGCGGCGGACGGCAGTCGGCCTGGCGCCCGCAAGCGCCCGGCAGGCCTAGGCTGGCCCTGGGGGGGGCAGGGCTTCCTTCGCCTCCGCTCCGGCGAGGAGGGCGACAGCCTCGCGTTCGGCCAGGGCCCTGGCCTCCATCCCCTCCAGCTCGGCCTTCCTGGCCTGCTTTTCGAGCTCGTCATAGGGATCGGCCTGGCTTTCGTCGTAGCCCTTCCTGAGATCCTCGAGCCACTTCGAAAGCTCGGCTGTCCTCGTCCTGAGTTCGCCCTGCCTGCCGGAATCCCCCGCAGCCTTCAGCCTGGCCAGATCCATCCTCATCTGCTTGAGCTGGTTCACCGAGGAGCCGAGCCTGAGTCCGATTATCTCCCGCTGGTTGCCGAGCTCCTCCCAGGAACTCTCCTGGCGCTGGATCTCCTCGATGTTCTTGCGATATTCGACCTTGAGTCCCTCGTTGACGGAGGCTGCTTCCTTCCGGATGAGGGTCTCCTTGTCGGCGCGCAGGCTGTCCCGCGGAATCGAGTCGATAACCCTGTCGATATCGACAGCCGATCCGGCCAGAAGCTTTACCTGCGCGACATAGTCCCGGAGCACGGACTCGACCTCACCAGCTTCTCCGGCAGAATCCTTGGCGAGTTCGAGGATGGCTTTTTCTATCTGCTGGGCTTCGCGCAGCAGATCGGCGTAGGGACCGAGGCTCTCATCCGCCTTCCGTGCCGCGCCTTGGCGCTTGAGTGCCTTCTTCCAGCTGCCCCTGACCCCGAGGGCCTCGGCAAACTCGCGCTCGAGGCGGGGCTTCGAGATTCCGTAGGCGACACGGTGGGAGATGAGCGACAACAGGAGGGCGCCCGTAGGGATGAGGAACCACAGGAACTCCGGGCCAGTCAGCAGGTTGATGAGGCCAAGGAGGAAGGACACCGACACCACCGAGGTCGCATGCATGGCGTAGGAGTCCTTTGTGCGCTCGATCTTCCTGAATAGTACGATCTGCTCCTCGCTGAGTTCGGGCACGCTTCCGGCATCAGAGGCCTTGGCTCCCGCCCGGATGGCCGAAGCGGCGTTGCTCGCGATTCCGATTCCCCAGGCGGCCGAAACGATGGCTGCCCAGAGGAAGGAATCGGCGCTGCTCAGGTTGAGGAACCAGAGGAAGCCATTGACGCCGAGGTAGGTGGCCAGGTGGGTGATGAAGCCACCCCGGACCTTCCGCGCGCGGTCGGCCAGGCGTTCGGCAAAGTCGGAAAAGCCGCCCTCGCCGGGCAGCACCGCTTCCTTCCAGCCTGCCTCGCTGTCAAGCTTCCTGTCCCAGGCCTGCGTCTCCTTGTTGTAGTGGGCGTTTTCGCGTTTGCGCTCGAGCCTGGCCTTGAGACGCTCGCCCTTCCGCTCAAGCTTGGCCTGGATCCTGTCGCCCTTGGTTGCCAGCTTCCCGTCGAGGTCCCTGAGTTTTATCCGTAACTCATCGGGAAGCTTGCCAGAGGCTACGTTGCGCTCAACCGATCGCTCGATCTCGCTGACAATGCCGTGGACCGCAGCCTCGATGCTGCGTCCGAGATCCGAGGCTGCCTTCCTGCCTTCGCCGGAACCCTCGGAATTGAGGGTAAAGCCCCAGCCCTTTTCGGGGTTCACGAAGTTCTGTCCGGGATTCCGCGACCGGAGCAGGAATCCCTGCTCCATCATCGCTGCGATGACCTCCTGGGCCTCGACCCCGTAGAAACCATAGCGCTCGCGGGCTTCATCCACGGACAGGCGGCGACCCTCCTTGCGGATATCCTCGAGGATGGCCTTCCGGATCTCCGTCAGGAGCCTGCGTGAGCCTTCCTCGCTGTAGGAGCGGTCCACGCCCTCCCCTCCTCCGCTGCCGGCCGAGGCTGCGCTTTTGGCTGAGGCTGCGGCCCCGACCGCGACCCCGGCTCCGGTCGGAGCGGCTTCCTGGGGGAGGGCCGTGGCCGCCAGGTGGGCTTTGGCTTCACTCTGGGGCGGCGGCACTTTCTGTGGTGGTGGGGCTGCCGCGGGGAGCTCCTGCTGCTGACCTTGGGCATACCCGGCTTCGACGGCGACAGCCTTCGGACTGGCCCAGGCAGGGCTTTCGCGCGAACCTGAGACGTCCTCCGACCTCACCGTGCCGTCGTCGCCCTCAAGCCAGACGCCGGGCTTGTAGCCCGGTCGGGGCTTGTCCCGATCGGGGTCGAACTCGACGTTCGGCGTCGTGATCTCGTAGGCGTGGATCTCCTTCGTGATGTTCTTGAGGGAAACCTTGCCGAGACGGTCCGCCCGGAACTCGATCTTGTTGAGTACCTGGTTGTAGACATCCTGCGAAAAACACACGCAGCCGGGCCTTGCGAGCGACTGAAGGCGCGCGGCGATGTTGATTCCCTCGCCGAGGGCGTCGTTCTCGTAGAAGTAGATATCCCCGAGGTGGAGCCCGATTCTTACGAGGAGGGGAAGCTTCGCGCGTTCCCTGTTGTGAACGTAGAGCCGGTCCTGGATCTCGAGGGCGCTCTGCAGGGCCTCCACCGTGTTGCGGAAGTCTACGAGGAGGGCGTCGCCGATAGTCTTGATGATGGTGCCGTGGTGGCTCTCGACAATGCCCCCGATGAGCTCGTTGTGGAAGTGGAGGAGCTCGAGCGTCCCAGCCTCGTCACGTTCCATCATCCGGGAAAACCCGGAAATGTCCGTATACATTATCGCGGCGAGTCGGTAGTCCTTCTGTTCCATCACAGAAGTGTAGAGAGCGCCTTTGTGGGAGTCAATCTCCACGTCCTCGTACCGCAGCTCTGGCAGCGATCCTCAGCTACCCTGCGAGCGCGGGAAGACCAGTCTGAAGCTGCTGCCGCTCTGGGCGCCTTCCTCGATCGTCCCCCTGATCTGCTTCGAGAGTCCTTCGATGAGGAAGCGGCCAAAGCCCTTCTTCCTGCTGCCGCTTTCCAGCCCGACACCGTCGTCCTCGACGGTCAGGCGGACCCTGTCACCATCGGCCGCCAGGGAGAGGCGTATCCTGCCACCCCTTCCCCGCGGGAAGGCATGTTTGTACGAATTGGTTATTAGCTCGTTGACGATGATGCCCAGGGGCATGAGGACACGGACATCGAGGGTTATGGACTGGAGGCTCCTCTCGAGGACTATCTCCGGACGCTGCGACTGCTGGTCCTCGAGATGGCCGGCGATGTCCCCGAGATAGCTTGCAGTATCGGTGGCGAGCATGGCGTCCGAGCGGTAGAGCTTGTTGTAGAGGAGCATCATGCTCGCCAGGCGGTCGCGGGCCTCCATGAGGACCTCCGCGACGCGGGGGTCCTCGTGCATATCGGCCTGGAACTCCAGCATCGAGGTCATGGTGTACATGTTGTTCTTGATCCGGTGATGGACTTCGTGGAGGAGGAGTTCCTTCTCCGCGAGGAGCTCCGAGATGCGTCCCGAGGCCAGCCGCGTCTCGGTGACGTCGGAGACCACGCCGTCCCAGAGGACGTCCCTGTTGCCCTGGATCTCGGGATTGGACTCCATGCGGATATGGCGCTCCACCCCTCCCGCCAGGATCCTTCCCTCCCAGAGGAAGCGCTTTGTCAAGCGGAGCGCCTCATCCTGCACGGCAAGAAAGGCGGGCAGGTCCGAGGGATGGATAAAATGCATGTAGGACTCAGGGCCTGTAATGCTGGCACTTGATGAGAGCCCGAGCACTTCGCGGAACCTCGGACTCACATAGGTGAAGTTGTACCTTCCCTCGGGGCTTGTCCTGAGCATGTAGAATCCGACCGGAATGTTCCGGGCGAGGCGATCGTAGGCATGCTGCGATTCGGTGAGCCTTTCCTCGGTGGCGCGGCGCTCCTTGATCTCGTCCCTGAGCCTCGTGATGCCATCCTCGATGCGCCGTTCCATGGCCAGGAAATCCTGTCGCATCGCCTCGATCTCGCGTATGGAGGATGGACGCATCCTTCCACCGTCAATGGCCTTTTCCCCTCCAGCCACCGCCGCCGCGAAGGAGGAGAACTGCCGGGTGCGAACCACGATGTAGGAGGTGCTGAAAATGCCGACAAGGGCAAAGAGGACTGTGGACAGGAGGGCAATCAGCGCGAGCCCGCTCAGGTTGCGCTCGAGGGGAGCGGTGTAGGCACGCTTGGGAAAAACCGAGACTATCCGCCAGCCCAGGTCAGCCGGCTCGGACAGGGTCGAGGCGAGGGCTGCGAAGGCCTTGCCGCCGCTGGTGAATGTGTAGGTCGATGCGGATTCCTTCGAAGCGATTTTTTCCGAGGCCATGGCCACCACGGGGTCGCTGCTATCCTGGCCACGCATTCTCACGGGGGCATCTTTCCCCTGCGGACTGAGGAAGATGCTTGTATCGCGCGGGGAAGCGATGAGGAAACCCTTCCGGTCGATGAGGAAATTCACGCTTCCGTCCTCCCGGCCCAGACCGTCCAGGAAGGTCCGTATCTGGGAAAGAAAGAGGTCCACCGATACGACGGCGATCAGCCTGCCCTCCTTGTCGAAGACCGGCCGAGCCGTGGAAATGGCAGAATCCTGCCCGGAGAACAGCGCGAAAACATCGGTCCAGATGGTGGTTCTGCTGACTACAGCGGCTCCATACCAGGGGCGGGTACGCGCGTCGAAGAAGGGGAGCGTCAAAAGGGTTGCCACCTTGGATGAGGAGGCATCGATGGCGCTTTTTACAAAGGGTCCGGCGGCAAAACCAGGGGTTTCGATGACATATTCCTGCCCCCCCGGTCCGTCGCGGCCGGAGTCCACTAGGCCCCCTGCCGGGCTTGCCACGTAGGTGCTGGAGATGAGCGGACGCGAACGCATGAGGGCGATCAGATGGGACTCGATGCCAGCGGGATCGGAGACCCGGAGATGCCCCTGGGCCAGGGCCTCGGCGTTGGAATCATTGACGGTGCGGGCCGTCAACAGAAAACCGGTGATCCGGTCGGCAATCCGGCTGTTCACCTGGACAAAGAGACTTTCCGTGGCAAGTCGCAGGGCCTCGCGGCTGTCGAAGTACATCAGGGCCCCGACCACCGAGACTGCGACGACCATCGGCACGACCATAAACAGGATCAATAGACCTCGTAGACCAAACACACGCCCGGTTTTCAGAATCGTGCCCATATCACCGTGTTCCGGTGGGAAATTTTATTCGCATGCCTCAGTATCCACCTTCCGCCAGGGCAAATTCCAGTATCCGGGGAAGGAATAGCCAAGGCCTCAGCATTCCTGGAAGCCCACATCGAGGCGCGGCAGGTCGATCCGGGCGACCCGCAGCGCAAGCCTCCCATTCAAGGCACGGTTGCTTCCAAGCTTCATGCGCGTTTCGAGTCCGAGCGAGGGGACATGGACCTGCCAGGCTCCAGGTCCGGCTGCCCCGACGATGATGCCCTCACCCTGCCAGAGAGGGTTTCCCAGCAGCCAGGCGAGGGTCCAGTGCGCCTGGCTCGCCCGCTCGGTCTGGCGATTGGGCGCCCCTGCAGCCTGGGCCAGGGCCGAGCGCCGCATGACCTCGTCCTCGTCCAGGGTTTCCCTGCCGGCGAGAGCCGAGCGGATCTGCATGTGCGCCAGGAGATCGGCATAGCGCCGGAGGGGGCTCGTCGCCTGGGAATAAAAGGGCAGCCCCAGGCCACGGTGGGCTCCGGGGGTCGGCCCGGTGATTCCCGCCCGCATGAGGCGGCGCTTGGCGAATTCGCCCGCCAGGCCCTCGGGGAGGGAGGATGCTTCGCCGGGCGATTCCTGGCTGTAGTAGGGAAAGGGAAGCTTTCGCTCGAAGGCCCAGCGCGCGGCGGCCTCACCCGCCAGCAGCATCATCTCACGGACAATTCCGCTCGAGCGGGTCTTCGGAAGGGCCTCGATGGAGATCACCCCGTCGCGGACAAAGACCCGCACCTCAGGAATCTCGATATCGATCGCCCCGTTCTCGAGGCGCCGCCTCTGCCTGAGCTCAGCGATCTGTCCGAGCTTCCGGAGACCCTCCGCCCCGGCTGCGCCGCTGTCGGCGATGGCATCGGCCTCGGCATAGTGCGTCCTCCTCACGCGAAGGATGGAGGCTGTAGCTTCCACCGATGCGACAGCGCCGTCCTCTGAAAGCCCGACACGGAAGGATAAGGCCGGCGACTCCGGTGCAAGCCCCAGTCCAAAGCGCTCGAGGGCCTCGGGCGGGAGAAGCGTCGAGGTGAGTTCCGGAAGATAGAGGGTCAGACCCCGGGCGAAGGCCTCCTTGTCGGCAGCGCAATCGGGAAGGATGGCAGAGGCAGGATCGGCGACATGGATCCAGACCGCTTCGCCGTCCCAGGAGATCGCGTCGTCGGGGTCGTTGCTCCAGGCGTTGTCGATGGCCCAGGATTCCAGATGGCGAAGGTCACGTCGCGGGACATCCCCGAGGTCCGGACCGATCTCGACCCGGGGCGAAGCCGTAGGGCAGCCCGAGCGTCGGGGATGGGGATTCACTGACCTGTCCCAGCGTCCCGTCGCCAGAAGCCAGGAATGGGCGTCCTCGGGACTGTCACCAATGCCGATCTCGGTGGCGAGCTTGCATTTGCCAGCCTTCCCATAGGCGAGGGCCTCGAGTTCGGCCAGGAAGCGGCTATCCCCTTCCTCGAAGGCAGGGGGAGGAATCTCGGCCCGCTTCTTGAATGCCTGCCTGGCCCGCTCGACAAAGGCTGCACGCTCGGCAGCCTCCCCCTCTTTCCGTGCGCGCTTTTCGCCCTCGCGGTCGCGTTCAACCTGCGACAGCGGCACGAGGGCGGCACCCTCTGCCCTGAACACGCGGCCCCGCTGGCCCTCGAGCCAGACTGCCAGCGTTTCGGCAGGGCCGGCCATGCCAAACACGAGTTCGGCCAGCTCCCGCGCTGACTGGGGACTCCCCTCCTCGCCTTCGCCAGGGGCCAGCACTGACCATGCAGTCTCGAAGTCCCCACCCTCGGCGGGCGCCGGCATGGAGGTGGCTGGCCCCGGGTGGAGTTCCTCGAGGTCCTTGTCGCGCACCTTCAGCGAGGAGCCGTCTTCGACTCGTATGTCGAGCTTGTCACCAAGCCGCTCAAGGACAAGGGCGGGCCGATTCTTGTAGAGGGCTATGGATTTGGGCGCGATCACGGGAACTCCTTAGGGGCAGGTGTCCATTCTAGCGAATACGGTCTTTTTCCGGTAGTTCCTTGCCAGAGCGCGCTGCACTTGATACCATCAGGCTTAGAGTTTTTACTGGAGGATTCCATGGCTGCTTTGATTATCGGTCTCGTGTTCATCGCATTCGGCGTCGTCGCCTGCCTTCCTGGTGCCCTCAACTGGGGTCCCGATGTCCTCACTTTCCTGAGGGGTGCATCCCCCGTCGTCGCCCTCCTTGTCGGGCTCATCGCCCTGTTCATCGGCTTCGCCGACATCAAGGACCGCGCCGAAGCCAAAAAAGAAGAAGCTGAAGAGGCTAAAAAGGAAGAAAAGAAGGCTTGATCGTCAAGAGCCCCACCACGAACCCCAGCCTTGACACTGATGCCTCTTTATGGGAATATCCCCCGCGCTTTATACGCGAAACTACGCGAAGGTGAAGGTAGAGATACATGAAGACAGTTTTTGTCACGGCTGAGACCGCCCAGCGTTCTTGGTATGTGCTTGACGCCGAGGGAAAACCCCTAGGCCGCGTTGCCGCCAGGGTCGCTTCCATCGTCCGGGGCAAGACCAAACCGACGTTCACGCCCTCCCAGGAAACGGGAGACTTTGTTGTCATCATCAATGCCGACAAGGTTGCCGTCACCGGCCGCAAACGAAGCGACAAGATGTACCACCATCACACCGGTTTTGTTGGCGGCATCAAGTCCTTTACCTTCAAGGCCCTGATCGAGCGTCATCCGACCGAGCCCCTCGAGCTTGCTGTAAAGGGCATGCTTCCGAAAGGCCCCCTCGGGCGCAAGATCCTCAAGAACGCCAAGTTCTATGCAGGCCCGAGCCACCCCCACGCTGCCCAGCAGCCTACGGCTATCGATCTTTAAGAAGGAACAAGCGATGATTACGAATCTTGGTATTGGCACCGGCCGTAGAAAATGTGCAGTGGCACGTGTCTTTCTTCGCGAAGGCTCGGGCAAGATATCCGTAAATGGACACGAGCTTGCGGACTATTTCAAGCTCGGTGAACTTCAGTACCAGGTGCGACAGCCCCTTATGGTGACTGCTACCGAAAACAAGTACGACCTTGTGATCACGGTACTCGGCGGCGGCCCCAACGGCCAAGCCGGTGCCTGCAGGCATGGCATCGCCCGTGCCCTCGCACAGGTCGATCCTGCCAACCATCCCGCCCTCAAGACCAACGGCTTCCTGACCCGCGACCCCAGAATGGTCGAGCGGAAAAAGTATGGCCAGCGTGGAGCGCGCAGGCGCTTCCAGTTCTCCAAGCGCTGACAAGCCTCTGCCGATCCGGCAAGAAAACCCGACTCATGGGAGTCGGGTTTTTTGTTCCTTGACTGCTAAACTGGTGTAGGCTTCTACCATGGTCATCGACAAGTCCGAGATCGGCGTTTCAGGAATTGCCAAGATCGTGGCCGGAGAGCAGGCCTTCTTCGTACGGGTCGGGTTCTGGGAGCTCCTTGGACACGAGGCTTCGAGACTAGCCGCTGGCAGTACCCTTGACGAGGCGGAGGACTCCTCTCTCGTGGTTGCCGCCCAGGCTACCGAGGCTGAAGCCAGGGGCGCAAGCCTCCTCGGGCGCTCTGAGCAACCACGGTTCCTCCTTCGAGCCAAGCTCCTCGAGCGTGGCTACCCTGACAGGTCTATCAGCCTGGCCCTCGACCGGCTCGAAGCTGAGGGTTTCCTGTCCGACCGGCGCTACGCCGAGGCCTGGCTCCGGGCCCGTATCGGGAAGAGCGCCAGGGGAAGCCGCGCAGAAGGACCCTCCACCCTTCTCCTGTCACTACGGACGAGAAGCGTAGCAGAAAAGACAGCCCGCGAAGCTTTGGCCTCGGTCCTCGGCGATGAAGAGCGAGCCCGGCTTCTCAGGCAGGCCATCTCCAAGCTCAGGGTTCCAGGGAAAATGGGCAGTGAAGATCGGGACAGGGAAAGCCTCCGCCGCGAATTGTCCTCACTCGGCTGGAAGGGTGAAGAAGTACGGGAAGCCCTGGAAGACTGATCCTGAGCGCGTTTTCCTGGCTACTGTGCTACAACGAGCGAGGTCTTTGCATAGCGCAGATGCCTGGACGTAAAGTCAGGATTCTTGCCGTAGGCGAGGATCAGAGGCAGCTTGCCATCCTTGATGAAATCAGAGGCTTTGACCTGGATTTCGAGTACGGTTGATCCCCCGCCCTCCTTGACCTGGCTTTTCTGGATCTTCGAGGTTTTCACCGGCTGATGGAAATGCCCTGCTCCGAGCTGCTCGCTGTATGCAGGCTTTCCATTGGCGTCATAGGCCAGCAACATCCAGGCGCCATCCATGACGCCCGCCCCAAGGCCTATGGACACCCAGCCGCTGGTCGGGGCCTGGATCGCAAGCGTGACCGTGCTGCTGTCAGCGGAGAGGGTCGCCCCAAAGCCGATGCCCGAAAGCGTCGTGAAATTCGTATACTCGCCCTGGCCAATAATCCCATCAAGGGTCGCAGAACCAAGCCCAAGACTGATTGGCGCGGCTGATGCAATTCCTGCAATCAGCAAAGAAGAAACAATCACTAAAGCCAGTCTTTTCATGCACATGCTCCCTTCATTTTGCGGTCAGGGTCGGGAATCTGATTCCCCGAACCCCGCGTAAATGCTCTATGATAGGGAGAAGATACTGTAACTTACGTTACAGTCAAAGCCATCATCGACAGGTACCTGCGTTTTATGCTCCCGATTCCTCCCTCCCCACCGCGCCCTGGGATAGCTAGGCCCTGCCGGGCGCACAAAGCAAAGGACCCTCCCGGAGGAGGGTCCCTGGCAAAGGACACTAACCTTAGAAGAACTGTCTCACCAAGCGTCGACCATATCGTCCGAGTCGCGGCTTTCCTCCGCAAAAAGGTCGGTTATGGCCCTGAGATCGTCAAGATAGACATAGTAGACACCAAAGGATTCTATCGGATCGCAATCAACCTTGAATCCCACCACCTTGATGCCCATCAGATTGTTGTAGTGGTAGTTCCGCTGGACAATTCCGGTGACTCCGTCAGAGCCCTGGGGTGGTACAGCGACCGACAACTTCTTCCAGCCCTGGAAGTTGAGCGTACCGAGGGGAAGTTCGAATTCGCGGCCGAATGCGTCAACGATCAAGATCTTCAGCCCATGGTTATAATTCCTGCCAGCCACCCAAACCGAAAGCGTCTTGGTGATGCCCTCGACAGGGATCGGCTTCTTGGCGCGAACCTCGAAGGAGTTGTAGCCGCGACGGAGAAAATCAACCCGGATGCCGAGCACCTGGGTATCTGAGGCCTTGGGATCGATGGTTATAGGCTGGCCGACGAGGGGGTCTTCCGCCTTGCCAGTGGGCGACCCGGCAAAAAGCCGCCCTGTGATATAGCCCTCGTCCGTCGACATCGAAGGCATCCAGAAACCGGCGTCCTCGAATTTTTCAACGGAAACTTCCTTGAGCTTCTGCTGGGCGGTATCCACGCCGATGGTGCCGGCGTTCGGTGTGCCAACGTCCTGGGCCATCGCAGGGAGGACAAGGGCCGAGGCGAGAACCGCCGCGGCGAATCGAATGATGTTCGCGTGTTTCATGCCGGCTCTCCCTTACTTTTTCGCACCCTGATTCCAGGTATCCTGGATCAGGCTGGGCGAGGACAGGTTTTCACCGTCGTAGATGGACTCGAAGGTGTCGGTGAGTACCTTGATATTGCTGAAGTAGAACTTGACCGAGCGATCAAGCGCCGAGGCCTCGGCATTCTGCGTCGAGACAACCGCTTCGTTCGGCCGGGTCCAGATGCGGAACTTCACCAGCTTGAGCTGTTCAAGGTTTGGAAGATACTTGCGGGACTGGGGAACGGAATCGGGCATGGCCACCCGGAGATTCTTCCAGCCCTTGTAGGAGAGGTTGCCCATGTTGAGTACATGGACTATCCCCTTGTAGTCGCGGAAGTAGCCTTCAAGATAGTAGTCAAAGTTGCCCGACCACACCCAGATATCGACAGCCTTGATCCGGCCTGGAAGAGGCAATTCGATCGGCTTCCAGGTGGCTGTGGCTCCATCTCCTCCGGTCTTGATGCCGGGAACGACATCTACCCAGTTGAATTCCTTGCGGTCGAAAAGCATCGCGACACCAAGGGCGCGGATGTCTTTCTCACTCGTGGAACCATAGACCGTCTTGCCCGCCTGGGGCCAGGCGTTGGCCCAGCTCAGCCTGGGGAAGGGAGCCTCCCCGGAAGGCTTCGTGCTGAACTTGGAACCCAATACGAACCAGTTCTGCGCCTCGGGTTTCGAAAAATCCTGGACAATTGCCGATTCCAGGTTGACCGTATTCTCATCAGCGAAAAGCGGCACCACGCCAACGAACGACATGACGAGTATCATGCAGGACAGCGTTCGGGCAAAGTTCTGTTTCATCCGTGAAGCTCCTTTACCTGAACCGTCGGCATGTCCGACGGTCCGCATGAAGTATATTTTTACCATTATGCCTTGTCAAATGGAAATGCCCCTTCCGGAGCCTGCTAACCGACCTCTTTTTAGTTATTGTTGTCGTTTTTCAAGTTCAAAGAGTCTTTGGCCCAGATCCAGTGCCCGGGACGCCAGGGAGTCAGCTCCCGGGAGGAGGTCGAGCCGCCACGGTATCTCGAGCAGCACCTGACCCCCGGCTTTGATCGGGCGGCGCAGCGCGGCCGCAATGGCAGCATCATCGGGATGGATGACAAAGGAGGCTGCGGGCCAGGTAGCCGCCGCTGCCTTGACCTGATACGAGGCGAAGCCGATGACCTTGCCAGGTTCCTTGAGGAGGAGGAGCCCCTCGGAAGTCGAGGGGCCAGTCGCAAGAAGGATGGCCTTGAGGTCCCCCGCAAGGAGGCGGCGGATGACGTTGGGCGATCCCGAACCGAACTCCTCGTCCCCGACGACCTCGACGGCGGGCGGGAAGCTGGTGGCTGAGGAGAAACCTGCGGTGAAAGCCTCGAGGGCTTCCTGTGGACGGGAGGGCCCCGACAGAAAGACGAGGGCGGCAGTGGCTGCCGGCGCTGGCGAGCCGCTCCAGGTTGATCCCCTTCGGTAGTCATCCAGAAGCCCGCCGAAAAGCTGCCCTACCAGCCGGTAGGCAGGCAGCGGATCGGAGCTGATCGTAAGCGCTACCCCCCCCGAAGCGCTTGCCTGGGCCTTCCATTCAAGGGCCACCAGCGGCCCGGGAGGACGGGCGCCGTTCCGGGCTGCGCCTTCGACCAGACCCCGGGCCACAAGAGGGCTGGCGACGATGGCGTCCGGCTGCCGCTTTCGCGTGCCGAGGGACTCCAAAACCTTCGACGGGGCATTTTCCATGGGCAGCTTCAGCCAGACAAAGCGGTTTCCGAAGAGGGTCGGCGCTTTCAGGGCCTCCACAAGGTCGGGGCGGATGGCAACAAACGCAGGATCGAAGGCCACAAGGACCTCAGGTCGTGGCCAGAACAGCAGGGCCGCGACCAGAAGGAGGAGGGCCAGGGCTGGACCGATTCCCCGGGCTAGACGGTGCCAAGGCTTCGATAGCTTCAGGTGTGTTCTCCCGCATTCTGGGTAGCTGCAGCGACAGGCCCAGACAGGGGATCGAGTACGCCCTCGATCGTTCCGCCTCCAAGCACAAGCCCTGTTTCATCATACAGGACAATGGATTGCCCAGGGGCTATGGCGCGTTCTGGGCTGTCAAAGCGAATGTCAGCCTGCCCAACGGAGCCTGGCTCTACCGTGCAAGGCGCAGGCCTGTGGGCCTGCCGGACCTTGGCCAGGGCGCGAAGGCTCCGGCCTGCCATCCGTGGATCCTGGAAGCGAAAGGAAGCTGCACGGAGTCCCTCGGCGAAGAGCCCCTCTCCGTGGCCCAGGACAATCCTGTTTGTCCCGGCATCGAGCCTGAGCACATAGAGGGGCTGTGGCCCTGTAGAGATGCCGAGGCCGCGCCGCTGACCGACAGTATAGAAGGGAAGGCCTTCATGACGGCCGAGGACACGCCCCTCGGCATCGACAAAATCGCCTGGCTCCGGAGGGCGATCGGCAAAAAGCGGCCGATAGTCTCCACCCGAGACAAAATCCTGGCTTTCCGCCTTGTCGGCGGCTTCGAGTCCGAGTTGGCGTGCTGCTGTCCGGACCTCGTCCTTGGTCAGCTCGCCAAGAGGAAAACGCGTAGAGCCGAGAAGCACCGAATCGAGGGCGTGGAGGAAGTAGCTCTGGTCCTTGGCCTCCGACCTGGCTCGGGCAAGGAAGTTGACACCGTTTTTTTCTACGATGCGGGCGTAGTGACCTGTGGCGAAAACATCGAAGTCAAGACCCGAGGCACGGGCGCGCTCGAGGAGAAAGCCGAACTTCAGCTCGCGATTGCAGACGATGCAGGGGTTAGGTGTCCGACCCAGGCGGTATTCGCGGCGGAAATAATCGAGGACGAGGGTCTCATACTCGTCGGCCAGGTCGATGACCTGGTAGGGGATGCCAAGGTCGCGGGCGAGGGTCTCACAGGCTGCAATGTCCTCGGCTTCATCGGGACCATAGCAGCCCTGCCTCCCGCCTTCGGCAAGTGCGATGCCAGGTTTCCAGATCTTCATCGTGATTCCGATGACCTGGTGGCCTTCCCTTGCCAGAAGGGCGGCCGCAACGGCAGAATCCACCCCGCCGGAGAGCCCAACCGCGATACGGAGTTTCCTGTCCATAGACTAAAACTAGCATGGCTGTGCCGCAGGGGTCATGGGGGAGCCCCCTGTAGGAAGGACACTGACTTGCCAGATTCCTTGGCTCAAGATAAAGTCGATAAGAATATCCTTATTGGAGATCCCATGGAGCAACTGTTCATAGGTTTTACCTCCCTCACCTGGCAGATGGGTGTCATGTATGCCGTCGGGGCAGCCCTCATCTGGCTCGCGATCAACAAGGAATACGAGCCCATGCTCCTCCTGCCGATCGGCTTCGGGGCCATACTCGTCAACCTGCCGCTCTCGATTGCGGGCATACCCGCGGCGGGATCGACAGTCACCGAACCCGGCTTCCTCGCCGTGCTCTACGAAATGGGCATCAAGACAGAGCTCTTCCCCCTCCTCATCTTCGTCGCAGTCGGTGCCATGATCGACTTCGGCCCCCTCTTCAAGAACCCCTTCATGATCTTCTTCGGAGCCGCCGCCCAGTTCGGCATCTTCGCGACCATGATCGTGGCCACCTGGCTTGGCTTCAGCCTGAAGGAGGCGGCGAGCATCGGCATCATCGGCGCCGCTGACGGCCCGACGAGCATTTTCGTGTCGAGCATCTTTGCCCCCGGCCTCCTCGGACCGATTTCCGTGGCGGCCTACTCCTACATGTCCCTGGTGCCCCTCATCCAGCCTCCGGTCATCAGGGCGCTGACGACCGCCAAGGAACGGCGCATCCACATGGTCTACCACGAGTCCAACAGCCCCAGGTGGCTAAAGGTGATGTTCCCCATAGTTGTGACGATGGTTTCCGGCATCATCGCGCCGATCTCCGTGCCCCTCATCGGCTCCCTGATGTTCGGCAACCTCATCCGCGAATCGGGCGTCCTCGAAAGGCTTTCCCAGACCGCCCAGAACGAGCTCGCCTACCTCGTCACCCTCCTCTTGGGCATCACCATCGGATCGAGCATGACTGCTACTGCCTTCCTCACCTGGAAGACCCTCATGATCATGGGCCTCGGGCTGGTCGCCTTCGTGTTCGACACCGCCGGCGGAGTCATGTTCGCCAAGGCCGTCAATCTCTTCCTCCCGAAGGACCGCAAGGTCAACCCGATGATCGGTGCCTGTGGGATCTCCGCCTTCCCCATGTCGGGACGCATCGTGCAGAAGATGGCCAACGAGGAAGAAAAGGGCAACATAATCCTGATGCACGCAATTGGTTCTAACGTCTCGGGCCAGATCGGCTCGGTCATCGCAGGCGGCATGATACTCGCCTTCGTCCCCCTGTTCGTGAAGTGAGGAGAATGCAATGGACGCCATAATCGCAACGCTCAGGGATTCCGGATCGACAACCCTGCAGGCCCTCGCCGTCACCGCCGGCGGCCTCATCGGTGTCTTCACCACCCTCGGCCTCTTCTTCCTTATCATCTGGACAGCAGAGAAGATCGGGAAAAAAGGCTAGCTGCGAGCAGGGTCGGAGACTCCAGCCTGGGCTGCGCTGAATAGGGGGGGGGAGACACCGGTTGCTGTCTCCCCCCGGAATACCTGATAGCCCACACCCGAGAGGCGCAACGACCTCAGGGCTTCAGCAGCAGCCTCCCCTCGGCGTCCTTCTCTACCGACTCCTTCTTCCACCACTGGTGGTAGTACTCCACCTTGGTCCAGTAGGGGATCATGTCGTCATAGTGCTTATTAAAGGCGTGGCCCGACTGCCCGGTCGTATGAATTACCAAGGATGCGTCGAGGTTGGACAGGTCGATGATCTCGCGCTCGGAGGGGAGCCAGTCCACCGCGAAGCCCTTGCCCACCACCCAGCCGGTGGCGTTAACGAGGCTCTTGCCGCCTCCTGTGGGATAGGGTCCGCGGTTGAAGAGGTCTTCGATCAGGCCGACACCAGACTTGCCGAGGGTCTGGTTGGCGAAGGTAGCCGTGTGGAGGCTGCCCCAGCCGGGGAGCTTCGCCAGGCCCTTGCCATAATCCCTGGACAGGGAGGCGACAGCCTCGCCAAAGGCCCGGGCCAGAATGTCATCGCGCTTTTCCACCCGATCCTTAGTAGTGGTATCATCCCACCAGAGACTATCCTGGGTCTGCACCAGATTCCTCACCACGGTGTACCAGCGCGATCCCCCCTCGGAGCGGCGCCCTGTAGCCAGCTGGTCGTCGAAGGCATCCGACAGGAGATGGACCCAGAAGGTCTCAAAGAGTACGGCCGGCCTGGAGTCGATCTTCTCCTGGTAGTCCCAGTCCTTGAGGTAGCGGTCGCGGACAGAGGCAAGCGCCGATTCAAGTTTCAGGCCCATGAGGAGGGGCACAAGGACTTCGGCGTTGAGGCTCTTGGCGTCGCCGTGCATGCCCTGGATATAGGCTGCGTCGATCTTGCCCGGAGCCTTTGTAATCATATCGACTATGCGAGCGGCTCTTTGGCCGTAGTCCCAGTCCTTGGTCAGAAGGTAGGGGTAGTCCCTGGAGTTGGCCTGGTTGTTGGCGGTAGCGATATATCCGCTTTCAGGGTTGAAGACCCAGGGCAGGGACTCGAAGGGAATAAAGCCCGTCCAGTCGTAGTCGCCCGACCAGCCGGGCACGGGCAGGGTGCCGTCGCCCTTCTTGCGGATGGGGATGTGGCCTGGGGTCTGGTAGCCGATGTTCCCGTCGACGTCTGCGTAGACGAGGTTCTGGGCAGGCACCGTCCAGCCCCGGGCAGCCTGGCGGAATTCATCCCAATTACGCGCTTTATCGAAATTCCACACTGCCTCGAAGGGGGAGCTCGGGGTGAGGGCGGTCCAGGACAGGGCCATGACATACTGTACCGGCAGGCTGACCCCTATCCGGTCCCTGAGGGCCGAGGCGGGAGCCTCCTTGCCGACTACCCTGTCCATGAGGGAGCCGTAGTTGTCGGAGACGATGGGACCGTGGCGGGAGATCCTCACGGTTGTTTCGACCGAGGTTCCTCCGGCGACCTTGATGGTCTCCTTCCGCTTCTCGAAGTCGACCCACTTTCCCTCTACCTCGTACTGGTCGGGATTGGCGGGGTTGACCCTTTCGATGAAGAGGTCCTGCACGTCAGGGCCGAGATTGGTAAAACCCCAGGCAATGCGGTCGTTGTGCCCCGTGATGACGCCGGGAACGCCGGGGAAGGAAAAGCCGGTGACATCGAGTGTATCGCTGCCTCCGGAGACATGGAGGGCGTTCTCGTACCAGATCGAGGGCATCTGGATGCCCAGGTGCATGTCGTTGGCGAGGATGGGCTTTCCTGTCGCCGTGAGGCTTCCGGAAACTACCCAACAATTGGAGCCAATATCGGGTCCCTTGGGCCCTATTGCCGCCTCGAGGCGCTTCAGGTTGGCGGAGATCTCCTGGAGGGAGGCTACATCAAGGCCGGCAATCGCTCTGGCAGAGCCAGTTGCGCTGACAGCGGCGGGGCCAGTGGCAGAGGATAAGCGTTTGGCAGACTGTGGGACTGCGGCATTCCCGATCTTCGGCACTATGACGGGATAGTCTGCTGGATAGTCGGGATAGAGTTCCTCGACCTGGGCTTCGCTCAGGGTCTTAAGGAGGATGGCCCGCTCGATCTCGTCTTCCATGTTGCCGCCCAGGTCCCAGGCCATGGCCTTGCCCCAGGTAAAGGAGTTGACCGGCGTCCAGGGCTCGACCTTATAGGAGGGCGACAGGAAGCCCAGGACCGCATATTCGAGACTGAGTTCCGAACCCTTCCGTCCGGCCAGGTAGGCATTGACCCCGGCAGCATAGGATTCCGCTATCTCCCGGCCCGCAGGTCCCATGGAATCGTATTCAGCCTGGGCAGTCTGCCTCCATCCGAGCGTGCGGAGAAAGGCGTCGGTTTTCACCTGGGCCTTGCCGAACATCTCCGACAAGGTTCCCGATCCTATGTGTCGCCAGGCGTCCATCTGCCAGAAGCGGTCCTGCGCGTGCACATAGCCCTGGGCAAAGAAGACATCGTGGAGATTGGCCGCATAGATGCTCGGCACCCCTAGCTTGTCGCGGATTACCTCCACTGGTGCGAGGAGGCCTGCGACCTTGAACTCGCCGTCAAGCTTCGGGAAGGACTTCGCGGCTTCGGGACCCGGAAGCCAGACCTTGAGGTAGCCGACGACTCCTAGCACGAGGACCACAGCAAGCACGAGCAGGGCGAGGCCCAGCCTGGCCAGTATCGAGCCTTTCTTCTTCATATCTCCTCTCGAGAGACAAACAGCATTGGTAGCAGTGCGAGGATACGAAGCAGGAATGCGACAAGAAGAAAAAAGGCCACAGCGTCGATTCGCGCCATGGCCTTCCTTTACAATTGATGCAAATAGGTCGGTATCGGCCCAGGGACCCTGCCGCCCTGCCACTACAGTCCCAGGTAGGCCTTCCGGACATTCTCGTCGTTGGCGACGTCGACAGCCTTGCCCGAGAGCACGATGGATCCGGTCTGGAGGACGTAGGCACGATGGGCTACAGAGAGGGCCATCAGGGCATTCTGTTCGACCAGGAGGATGGTAGTGCCCTGCGCGTTGAGTTCGCGGATGACATCGAAGATCTGGTCGACCAGGACTGGGGCGAGGCCCATCGAAGGCTCGTCCATGAGGAGGATGCGCGGATGGGACATGAGCCCACGGGCTGTGGCAAGCATCTGTTGCTCGCCGCCGGACAGGGTGCCGCCCTTCTGGTTCTCCCTCTCCTTCAGGCGGGGAAAGAGGGTAAAGGCGTACTCGATGCCCTTCCTGACATCGTTCTTGTCCTTGATGATAAAGCCGCCCATTTCGAGGTTTTCCCGCACTGTAAGGCGGGGAAAAACGCCGCGGCCCTCGGGCACCATGCCGATACCCTGGCGGAGCACCATGTGCGGAGCCATGGTTGAGATGTCCTTGCCGTCAAAGCGCAGCTTCCCTTTTTTCGGATGGAGGAGACCCGAGATCAGCCGCAGGGTCGTCGTCTTTCCGGCGCCGTTGGCCCCTATGAGGGTAACCACCTCGCCCTCGTCGACGGTGATGGAAACGCCCTTCAGCGCGTGGATGTTCCCGTAGTAGCCGTGGACCTCGTGAAGTTCGAGCAGGCTCACGATGCGTCCTCCTTGGCAAGCTTATCGACGTGGGCGGCCGAGCCAGCGCCAATGCCACCCGTCGCACCGCGACCGAGGTAGGCTTCGATGACGCTGGGATTGGAGGCGATCTCCCTCGGGCTTCCCTCGGCTATCTTCTCGCCGTGATCCATGACCGAGATGCGCTCGGAGATGCTCATGACCACCTTCATGTCGTGCTCGATGAGGAGGATGGTGATGCCAAGCTCGTCCCGGATCCTCCTGAACAGGTGCATCGCGTCCTCGGACTCAGCGGGGTTCATTCCGGCTGTCGGCTCGTCGAGGAGGAGGAGTGTGGGTTCCGAAGCAAGGGCGCGGGCAATCTCGACGCGGCGCTGTCCTCCGTAGGGCAGGCTCGAGGCGAGTTCGTTTCCCACGTTGCGGAGTCCGACGTAGGCCATGAGTTCCTCGGCGCGCTTCTCGGCCCTCGCCTCCTCTTCCTTGAAGCGACGGGTCCGGAGGACGGTGTCGATGGCAGTCTGAGAGAGCCTCGTGTAGGCACCGACGAGTATGTTCTCGAGGACGGTCATTCCACCGAAGAGGCGGATGTTCTGGAAGGTTCGCGCAATATGCCTGAGTGTGATCTTTTCGGGGGGCAGACCCTGGATCGCCCGCCCCTCGAAGAGGATGCGGCCCTCCTCGGGCTTGTACAGTCCCGAGATCGTATTGAAGAAGGTGGTCTTGCCTGCGCCATTGGGCCCGATGATCGAAAAGATGCGGCCCTTCTCCATGGAGAAGTCCACCTTGTTGACGGCGGTCAGGCCACCGAAGCGCTTGACGACACCCGTGGCTTGGAGGACATGGGTGGACTCAGACATGGTCGTCCTCCTTCCCCTTCGAAACGGCGCCAGACGAGCTGGCGGCGCCAGGGGCGATGGAGGAGTCGACCTCGTCGTCGATCACCGAATCCACGTGCTCTAATTCGCGCTGCCTGCGCCCGGCCGGGAGGATGCCCGCAGGACGGTAGATCATCATGAGTACAAGGATGATACCGAAGACCAGGCGCTGGTACTTGGAAGGATCTAGTTGGTTGGAAAGGTCCTTCCAGTGGAAGTTGATGATGGGGATGAAGGCGTCGCTCTGCCGGAGCTGGGCCAGCCAGAGCGAGATGCTCTGGAGCACCTGGAGGTTGAGGATGGTCACGACCACTGCGCCAACGATGACGCCCGGTATCGAGCCTATCCCTCCGAGGATGACCATGGTGAGCACGTTGACCGATGCCAGGAAGGTGAAGGACTCAGGGCTTATGAAGGTGCGGCTGGCCGCGAAGAGGACGCCCATGGCGCCTGCGAAGGAGGCGCCTACGGCGAAGGCCCCGAGCTTGAGCTTGTTGGCGGGGATGCCCATGGCGCTGGCCGCCAGCTCGTCCTCGCGGATGGCCGTCCAGGCACGCCCGATCCTCGAGTCGTCAAGGCGGAATGTAATTATGATCACGAAGATGACCACCGCTACGGCGATGAGGTAGAACAGGATGTTGTAGAACTGGTTCGCGGTCACGGGCCGGCCGACCAGAGGCTCGAATATCTGGTTGAAGAAGGCGACGACCTCGGGCGTCAGTGTCGGCTTCTGGATGGGGCTGATGCCCTGGGGCCCGTTGGTCAGGTTCAGGGGCTTGTCGAGGTTGTTGAGGAGCTGGCGGACAATTTCCCCGAAGGCCAGTGTTATGACGGCCAGGTAATCGCCCCGGACGCGAAGCACAGGAAGTCCCAGGATCAGTCCCACGATGGCCGCGACGATGATTCCCAGGAATATGAAGAGGTAGAACCAGTCGGGTGCCAGGAAGAAGGGCGTCCCGGGCGGGGCGGTGCCGGGTATCTCGTGGAGGAGGAAGGGCTGCTGCGAGCCGAAGAAGCCCCAGAGGTAGGCGCCGACGGCATAGAAGGCCATGTAGCCGAAATTGAGGAGGCCCGAGAAACCTACAACTATGTTGAGTCCGAGGGCCAGGGCCGAGAACACGGCGATCTGGAAGATCACCTCGAGGTAGAATATGTTCCGCGCTCCCAGGATGGGCACCAGCACGATCGCCACAAGGACGGCAAAGGCCAGCCGGGCCGGTTTTTTCATCTCGAGAAAGTAGGCCAGCGAGGAGCCGCCGACAAAGAGGAGGAAGGCGGGTATCGAGCGGGGGCTCAGGTAGACGAGGACAAAACCGAGGATGATCAGGCCCCCGGTCAGCCAATAGGGATTGCGTCCCTTGTTGCAGAAGGCCAGGAGAACGCCAAGCCGTTCGCGCAGTGTTGGTTTCATCGGCTCTTCTCCCTCATGCCTTCTGCGAGACCTGCTCGCCGAGCAGTCCCGAAGGCTTGAATATGATGACGATTATGAGGATCAGGAAGGCAAAGATGTCCTTGTATTCCGATCCGAAGCGTCCCATGGTGAAGGTGCCGAGGTAGGCGCCTGCGAAGCTCTCGAGCATGCCCAGGCAGATGCCTCCGAGGAGGGCGCCCGTCAGGTTGCCGATGCCGCCCAGGACGGCAGCCGTAAAGGCCTTCATGCCCGGCATGAAACCAACGAAGGGATCGATGCGCGTGAACTTGAGGGCGTAGAGGACACCGGCAGCCCCGCCGAGGGCACCGCCGATGAGGAAGGTGAAGGAGATGATGCCGTTGACGCCGATGCCCATGAGGGCGGCTGTGGTGCGGTCCTGGGCCACCGAGCGGATGGCCTTGCCGATCTTGGTGGCGTTGACTATGTAGTTGAGGGCGACCAGCATCAGCACGGCTGCAACGATCACCACGATCGACTTGACCTGGATGTTGACCGCTATCGGTGCCCCGCCGGTGGGGATGCTGAAAAGGGCCACGCGCTCATCGAAGTTGCCAAAGGTCGGGATGACCCGGTAGAACTGCCCGGTCGTAAGGCTCTCCACCATGCGGATGACATCCTGGAGGGCAAAGGAAACGCCGATGGCGGAGATGAGGGGCACCAGGCGCGGCGAGTTGCGGAGAGGACGGTAGGCGGTCCTCTCCATGAGTACTGCCACCGAGCCGGAGGCGATCATCGCTACGGCGAGGGCCAGCACGAGGTACATATAGGAGCCTAAGGGGCCCGCAGCGGCGAGGACGCCGAGCCTGTCCATGAAAATAAGGAACTCGACGCCCACAAAGGCACCAATTGCGAAGATCTCTGAATGGGCGAAATTGATGAACTCAAGGACACCGTAGACCATCGTGTAACCGAGTGCGATGGCCGCGTACACGAAGCCGAGCGTCATCCCGTCGATGAGGACCTGGGGCAACTGCCCGAGCGTGTACTCCAGGATGCCCATCTTGTGCGTTTCAAGGAGCAGCTTGTCCGCTCCCGAACCCTGGGCGAGAAAGGCGAGCGCGAACATGATGGCGGAGAACAAGGCTCCCGCCCCGACAACGAACAAGGCCATCCTGCCAAGGGGCAGGAGGATTTCCCGCAAGGCTTCCGAAGCCAGTATCTTTCGCATGCGGCCTCCCTGGTAATGGGGTTGACTGTGCGCGCAAGGGGCGCGCTGCTCTCCAATTTTCCGGAAAGGCTCCGGATACGCATCGGGAAGGGGAGAAGCGGTCTACCCTTCTCCCCTTCCCGATGCGGGCTACGGCAGGCTTTCTGGCCAGCCGTAGCCCCGAAGTCAGGAAATCACTGGGGAGGCGCGATCTCGAGGGTCTGGTCGATCTTGTTGGCCGACCACTGGGCGGGGTCGCCCGAGGAGACCTGGATGATGAAGTACTTCGCCTTCACGAGGTCGCCTTTGTTGTTGAAGTTGACTGGACCGGTGATGCCGGGGAAGTCCTTGAGGGCGCGGACAGCCTTGGTGACATCGGCGCGGGCGGGGAGCTTCTTGGCTGCGACAGCCGCGGTCTCGATGGCCTTGAGGGCGATGGCGGCACAGTCAAAGGCCTGGGCGGCGAAGGGCTGGGGCTCGGAACCGAACTTGGCCTTGAAATCAGCGACGAATTTTGCGGTGCCCGGGTAGACGGAGGCGGGGCCGGAAACGGTGGAGAAGTAGGTGCCGGCACCCTGGAGCAGGGAGTCGCCGCCGATCTTCGCAGCGTCGGAGGCATCGAAGCCATCATCGGAGAGGTACATGCCCAAATAGCCCTTCTGGCGGGCCTGCTTGTAGAGGACTGCAGCCTGGTCGAACATGCCGCCGAAGTAGATGACTTCAGGCTTGGCGGAGAGGATGGGGGAGAGGATGGAGTCGAAGTTGGCCTTCTCCTCCGTGCCCTCGAAGCCGAGGACCTTGATGCCGAGCTGCTCAGCCTGGCGCTTGAAGTACTCCGCGATTCCCTGGCCATAGGCAGTCTTGTCGTGGAGGACATAGGCGGACTTGAGTCCCTTGGAGGCGGCGAACTGGGCACCTACAGCGCCCTGCACATCGTCGCGACCGCAGATGCGGTTGACTTCCTCGTAGCCGCGCTCGGTGACCTTGGGGTTCGTGTTCGCGGGGGAAATGTTGACGAGGTTGGCGGAGTGATACTCCTCGGAGGAGGGGATCTGGACGCCGGAATTGTAGTGGCCGACGACGGCGAGCACAGCCGGATCGGCTACGATGCTCTTGGCGTTGGCGACGCCGGTGTCGGGATTGCCCTGATCGTCGAAGGGAGCGAGCTCGACCTTGTAGCCGAGCTTGGTAAGTGGCCCTGAGAGCTGCTCGATGGCGAGCTGGGCGCCGTTCTTAATATCAGTGCCGACCGCGGACATGCCGCCGGAAAGCGGGCTCTGGGTCGCGATCTTGATGACCTTGGGAGCGGGGGCTCCACAGCCGGCGAGAACGAGGCCGGCCACGGCGAGGATGGCAGGGAACAGCAGAATGGATCTTCTCATGGGGATCTTCCTCCGTACAATCGAGTGCAACGTTGATCGCCGGCACGCACTGGGCTGTCCGGCAGGGGAAACACGAGGTGGAGAGTCTCGATGGCTCCGACGATCCTTTCCAGCATCGACATGGCGATGCCGAGCCAACGATGGCCGATCGAAGGACCGACCTTCATACGTCATTGCTTTGCGTCAGGATAGACTCGTGGAGGGATGACGTCAAGATAAAGCTTTACTGGATGAGTTACTGCACTGTCACTGTATGAAAAAAGAGCCGCCTTTTCGAGGCGGCTCAGCAATTGACCCAGGAGGGAGTCGAACCCCCGACCTACGGCTTAGGAGGCAGTCGCTCTATCCAACTGAGCTACTGGGCCATCGCGAAGGGAAATGGAAACTTCGTTTCCATTTCCCTTCGCGGGCGATTGCCTTAGCAATCGCGAAAAACGAATGTAGCCTTTCGGCTCTGCTGCTGTCAATCGTGAGAAGCTGAGCAGCACCTTGGCGCTTGGTTGACAGCGACGGAAGGCTTCTCTACGATCGGCTGCGGTGATCCAGGGGATTCCTGCCATGGTTCCCTGGAAGAAAGGGGCGCACAGCCCGATGCAGCGCAGTCAATCATTCATCCTCACGGCCTTCATAGCAGCCGTGTTCGCATACCCGCTTTACTGCAGTCCCACTGAATCGGGCAAGGAGGGAGCGCTGGATGCCTCGCGGCTCTCCTGTGGCCTTGAGCTGGTGGTCATGGAGGATCACTCCAGCCCCTTTGCCCGGGTGGACCTTGTCATCAGGGGAGGCGCAGAGGGCCAGACTTCCGAAACCGCAGGCTATTACCACATTCTCGAGCATCTCCTCCTCGACCACAGGGAAGGCTCGGCAACCATAGCCGAGAGGGTCAAGGCCTTGGCCCCGCCTTCATGGGGTGCTGAAACCTCAGCGGAATACCTGGCCTTCAGGATGTCGGTGCTGTCCAGCGATGTCGGGGAAGGCATCTCGATCTGGGCAGACATGATGGCTGTTGAATCGTTTTCGGTGGATGAACTCGAAGTAGCCAGGCGGAAATCGATGGAGGAGGCCGCGCGGAGGTTCATCAATCCGGAAGGCATCTACGAGGGGATCATGACCAAGCGCCTCTTTTCGCGCTCTCCTTGGCGTCGGGACCCCGCCGGTTCGGAAAAGGCCCTCAAGAGCGCGACGCCCGAGGCCCTCTCGCAGCTCAAGCTCGCGACCGTCGTGCCAAGCAACTCGATCCTCATCGTTGCCGGAGATGTCGACCCGAAGGCTGCCCGTCTCCAAGCCGAATTAGCCTTCAGGAAGTGGAAAGGAAACCAGGCCCAGGGGGCTCCGGTGCCGCATCCCAAGCTTGGAGTCGTGCGGCCTACCTGGTTTTTCCTGCCCGATCCCTCTGTTCCCGAGGGGATGGCCATCCTCGAAATCCGTTACCGGGGTCCGGACATGGCGACGGACATCCAGGCAGCCAACGCTGCAGACCTCTGGGCAGCCATGGCTGACTCTGCTGACGGCAGACTCATGAAAGCGCTCGCTGCTGCCGTGCCTAGCCTGCGCTCTCAGCCTCCTCCCATAATCCAGTTCCTGGGCCAGCGCAGCGGCAGCACCATCAGCGTCATTGCCATGCTCGAGCTGGGGATCAAGCCCTCCATCCTTAAAGCAGTACAGACCTTCAAGGAGACCTTCCGGGGAGTCGAGGTGACGGCCATGCGAGCCAATCCCGGCTACTTCCTCCCGGAAGAGTATGCATTCGCGAGAGAAAGGCTGGTCGCGGAGAGGAATTCTGCCCTCGGAAGCGTGGATGGCTACTGTGAGGAAGTCGAGTACGCCTGGTCAGCCTCGAGCCTGGACTGGTTCTCAGGCTATGCCTCGGCCCTCGAAGCCGTTGGAACCAAGGAAGTAGCCGCCTTACTCGACACATGGATCCTCCGCAATCTGGAAGCGGTCGCACTCAGGCTCAACCCGAAGGACGCCGAGCGCGAAGCCAAGTCCCTTGCAGGCGGCGGCTTCGAAGCCGATTCGGCGAAAGCGGCCTTCTGGTGGCAATCGAAGTAAGGGCCATGGGCTTGCGTTTGAGCCGGAGATACAGCCCCGGGGCTTTGCTGGCGCTCCTCACAATCATGCTCGGGTTATCCTGCGCCAGCGTTCCAGTTTCGAAGGCTGGCACGCAGGGGATAGCCTCCGGACCAGTGCTTCCCCCGGTACCTTCTGTCCCTGCAGCTACTGACGCCCCGGCGGGCTCTTCCTCCTCCGCATCTTCCACAGCTTCGGTCGCTCCTGCTGCAGCAGCCACTCCCGTCGCATCTGCCCCAGCTGCCACTGTCCCTGCTGCCACCGTCCCCGCTGCCCCTGCCCCAGCTGCCACCGTCCCTGCGGTCACTCTGGTTCCAGCCAAGATCCCGTCCCTGCCAGCCCCTGAAAAGAAGCTCGGAGCACCTAAAGAAACTCACCATTTTTTGTCAGAGCCGCCTCCTGTCCGGAAGGCGAAGGCAGGTGCATCCCCCCCTCCTGTGGCTCAAGCGCCTGTCACGGCAGCCTCTGGCAATGGCACAGCAGCCCCTGCCTCGCGCATTCCGGAGGGGATTGTGGTCGCCGTCGTCCCCCCCCGTCCCGAAGAAAAAACCCTCCCCCCAGCGGAGAAAAAACCCGAGCCACCGCTGCGGGATGGTGGCTTCGGAGCACGAGTCCTTGCTACGCTTTCTGGCTCCAAAGGCGTTTCAGCCTGGAATCGTGGCGAGGCTTCTGCGCCCCCTGGAGTCCGGTTCCTTGCCTGGGAACTCCCTGGCAAGCGGGTCACCGCCCTCGCTGTCGTCTACCGCGGCCTCGGCAGAGCGGAGCGGGGTGGCGAGGGAAGGGCTGCCCTGGTCCTCGCCCTCCTGGCTGACGAACTCCGCTCAGCCTGGCCCGGGGACAGGCATGGCGACAGGACTGGCGCGGCGACAGCCCAGGTCGCACAGATTGGTGCAACTGATCTCGCCATCCTTTTGGAGGGACCGATCGCCAACCCCGCCGGTCTGGCTGAACTGCTGCGCAGCCGCGCTGCGAAACCGGAGTTCATGGAAGCGACCTTTCCCGAGCAGCGCTTCCAGGCTGTCCTCCGCGACCTCAGGTTCGCCACGCGAAAACGCGGACTAGAGGGCACCGCTGGCAACCCTGCCCTCGGAACCGAAAAGGGGCTCCTCGACGCCGATCTTGAGTCGGCGCGTAGTTCGTGGCGGAGTTGGGTCAAGGACGCGATTCCCTCGATCGTCGCAGTCGGCGCCTTTTCATCATCGCCAGCCAGAGGCGCGACCGCAGCAGGGGTCGTCCTGCCTCCGGGAGGGACTCCAAACCCCGCCCTTCCGGCTGCAAATGGCCCAGTCGCTGCGACAATCGCCACTGCAGTCGGCTTCGATTCTGGCGCAGCGGCCGGCCACGGGACGACTGCGATCAGGCTATTTGCAGCGGGACCTGGAATAGCTACCCGCGCCGTCCTGACCCTGCCTGCCGACCTCCTGGCCGGAGATGTCGCGATACTCGGGGAACTTCTGGCGGCTGAGGGCGTCCTCGGAAGGGATCGTCCCTGGAGCGCAGCCGGATCGACCCTTACCTTCATGGCCGAAGCCAGGCAGGAACAGGATCCTGCTGCAAGGATCTCGGCTTCCTTCGGTGATTCAACGCGCCTGGTCACAGCCGATTCAGTCAAGGCAGCCAAGGTACGGTCGCTTTTCAGCCTGTTCGGGAGGGGCGATCCCTCGGAACTCGCCCTGGCGATGGCCGGAGATATAGCTGCGGGAGGCGACGGCACCTGGCCCTTCAGGCTGGCTTCGGAGATCGAAACCGCTGACGCCTCCTCGGTGCGCAGGGCAGCAGCCATCCTCGCCGGGCTTGTCTCACCCGGCCCCCAACGCTAATGCCGCCGGCATCCAAGGCCAGCGCCGGGCAAAGCTCAGGCTCATGTCCTTTCTATCGTAAGGACCGAGGGTATGCCGCGGACTGACTTGAGCACCCGGTCTATGTCCTCGCGGCGCTCGACTTCCATGGTGAAGGCTCCTTCCCAGGCACCGTCGCCACGCTCGCCGAGCTTGCCCTCGCGGAGGTGGCCCCTGAATTTCCTGACGGCACCCTCGATTTCAGAGAAAAGGTCGGGACTCTTCCGGGCGGTTAGCCTGAAGCGGGCAGAGACAAAGGGGGTCTGGGCTTCCCAGCTGACTTCGATGCGCCTGTCGGTGAAGTCCGGTATCGCAGAGAGGGTCTTGCACTGCGCACGGTGTACGATGATGCCGCGGCCGCGCGAAACGTAGCCCACAATGGGGTCACCGGTAACGGGGCGACAGCAGCCGGCGATGCGGATGACCAGACCCCGCTCTCCCCCGATCGCGACGCCAGCCCTCTCGTTCCGCAGCTCTTCCCCGGGCTGGTAGCTCCTGAACTCAAGGGTGGCATCCTCGGGCCTGGAAGCCTGGAAGATAGCCACCTCGGGTTTTTTTTCCTGCGAACCGTGGGCGGCGGGTGCCTGGCCGTGGGAGTCCCCGTGCGCGACCGTACCCTTCTCCGGCCCCTTCTCCGATCCCTTTTCTGGCCCGCCCTTCCTCCCCGCGACAATGTTCTTCTCGATGGCAAGGACTTGTCCCGACTGCACGAGCCAGGACTTGATCTTCGAGCGGGCCTTCGAGGTCTTGGCGAGCGAAAGCCAGTTCATCGTGGGGTGGGCCTGGGTCGAGGTAAGGATCTCGACTACCTGCGTGTTCCTGAGCTCGCCATCGAGGGGCACGATCATGCCGTCGGCCTTCGCGCCTATACAGCGCATTCCGATGTCGCTGTGGATGGCGAAGGCAAAATCGAGGGGGCTGGCCCCAGCCGGGAGCTCGATGACATCACCCAAGGGCGTAAACACGAAGATCGAGTCACGAAGCAGCTCGCGCTTGATGCCTTCGAGGAATTCCGGGCCCGAATGAATGAAGGAGGACCACTCACGCATCCGGTTGACCAGCCCGAGCTCCTCGGACTTGGGCAGCTCTGCCGTCGGGCCTTTCTTGTAGAGCCAGTGTGATGCGACACCGAACTCAGCGATTCCGTGCATCTCGCGGGTGCGGATCTGGACCTCAAGGAGACGACCGTCGAAGCACATCACCGTCGTATGAAGGCTCCGGTAGCCGTTCGACTTCGGCATGGCGATGTAGTCCTTGAAGCGGCCCTCGATCGGCTTCCAGAGGCGGTGCACCAGGCCCAGGAGGGCATAACACTCGGTGTCCGTGGCGCAGAGGAGCCGCACGCCGAAGAGGTCGAAAAGATCCTCCGCCCCCTTCGCACGCTTTCGCATCTTCAGGTAGATGGAGTAGAAGTGCTTGGCGCGGGCATGCACCTCGACATCGACACCATCGGAGGTGGCCGCTTCGGCTATGGTCTTCTCGACCCGCGACAGGAAACGCTCGCGCTCCTCCCTCTTCTCGGAAACAATCACCTTGATCTGTTCGAAGGCCTCGCGGTTGATGTGCTTGAGCGCGAGGTCCTCAAGCTCGTCCTTGATGCCGCTTACGCCGAGACGGTCGGCCAGCGGTGCGAAAACGTCGAGGCACTCGGTCGCGATCTCCTTCTGCCGCGCTTCAGGCAGCCAGCGGAGGGTTCGCATCGAGTCAAGCTTGTCCGCGAGCTTGACTATGATGACGCGGATGTCGCTGGTCATCGCGAAAAGCATCTTCCGGATGCCTTCCGCCGCGTGCACCGACTTGTTGCGGGCGCGCAGCGCGGAGAGACGCGAGCTTCCGTCGACGATGCGTGCGACATCCGCTCCAAAGCGTGCGGCAAGTTCGCTGCCCGGACCCGGCGCTTCCATGCGCACCGCCTTGCCCTTGGCCGGCTTCCTCGCCGGCGCAGGGGCGTGCACAGGCGCCGAAGCCTCTCCGGCCTCGGCCTTGTGGCCCGGTCTTTCCGCCTCCCCCTCATCCCTCTCTCCGAGGTCGTGGAGGAGCCCCGCTATGACCGAATCGGCATCCATTCCCATTTCAAGGAGGATGGAGGCTACCCGAAGCTCGTGCATCCACGCAGGCTCCCCCGAAGCGCGTGTGCGTCCGACGCTCCGTTCGATGGCAAAGGCCAGGGCATCGAGGACGCGGGCCACCGACTCCGGTGCCAGGCTGCGCCGGAGCGCCTCGTCGAAATCGCGGCGCGGATCGAGGGTCCCCGTCATCGCAGCTTCCCCCCGGTGACCCGTCCGAGACCGGCCAGGTCCCGCGCGGTACCGATGCCGACAAAACCCTCACAATTGAACATATCACGGAGCCGGGCCGCATGGGTGGGGTCGGCTTCCACCATGAGGCATCCGCCGGGAGCCAGGGCGCGGGCGGCGGCGGGGATGAGGCGGCGGAGGAGCTCGAGGCCGTCGCTTCCGCCGTCCAGGGCCAGGAGGGGCTCACCCCAGGAGGCGGCGAGTTCCCTCGCCAGCATGCTTTCCACATAGGGGGGATTGGCAAGGATGAGGTCGAAGGGACCGGAGGTTCCGGCAAGAAGGTCCTGTTCCACGAAGGCCAGCCCTCCTCCCGGACGGCTGGCGGGCAGGAGGCGCCGGGCGTTGGCCCGCGCGACGGCGAGGGCAGCCGGGCTTATATCGCCCGCAGAAAGAGTCCAATTAGGACGATCGAGGGCCAGGCTCACGATGACGGCGCCCGAGCCCGTGCAGCACTCGTGGACCAGGGGAGGCCGACCCAGTCTGCGCCCGGCCGTGTCTCCTTCCGCGAGCGCCAGCTCGACCAGGAGTTCGGTGTCTGGCCTCGGAACGAGGACCGAGCCGTCGACCAGGAAATCACGACCCCAGAATTCCTTGATTCCCGTGACATAGGCGACAGGTGAGCCCCGAAGGCGGCACGCGAGCCCCGCCCGGTACTTTTCCTCGGAGGCAGCGTCGAGCTCAGGCCGGAGGTCGGAGAGGAGGGCGCTCCGCGTGACGCCGATCGACCAGGCAAGGATCAGCGAAGCATCGAGGGCAGGACTGGCCGTAACCCGCGTACCTTCAGGGGTCTGGCCGAGACGCGCAATGCCCTCACGGAGTGCCGCTTCGCGGTTCATCGGTTCAGAAGCCGTTTTCGCCCGATTTGAGGAGGGCCTCGCGTGCGTGGAGGGCCAGGGCGTCGACGAGTTCGTCGATGTCCCCTTCCATGCAGAGCTCGAGCTTGTAGAGCGTGAGGTCGATGCGATGGTCGGTCAGGCGGTTCTGCGGAAAATTGTAGGTGCGGATGCGTTCCGATCGGTCACCCGAACCGACCATGGTCTTCCGTTCGGCGGCTCTTTCAGCCTGGCGCTTCCCGTCCTCCAGTTCGAAGATCCTGGCCCGGAGGATGCGCATCGCCTTGGCCTTGTTCTTGATCTGGCTCTTTTCGTCCTGGCAGTGGACGACAAGACCCGAGGGGATGTGTGTGATGCGGACAGCCGAGTCCGTAGTGTTGACGCTCTGTCCCCCCGGTCCGCCCGCGCGCATGACGTCGATGCGGAGGTCCTGGTCGCGGATGTCGAGCTCGGTCTCCTCCATCTCCGGAAGCACAGCGACGGTGACAGCGCTCGTGTGGGTCCGCCCTGAGGCCTCGGTCGCGGGCACACGCTGCACGCGGTGCACTCCAGACTCCCAGCGCATCCGCTCGAAGACTGCATCTCCGGTCATGGAAAAGATGATCTCGCGGAAGCCGCCAAGCTCAGTCTGGCTCACTTCCATGATCTCGACCTTCCAGCTCCTGCGATCGGCGTAGCGCGAGTACATGCGGAAGAGGTCGGAGGCAAAGAGCGCAGCCTCCTCCCCGCCCGTGCCCGCCCGGATTTCGACGATGGCAGGCTTGTCGGCAAGGGGATCGCGGGGAACCAGAAGCTCCCGTATGCGGGTCTCGAGAAGCTCCCGCCTTGTCTCAAGCTCCCTGAGTTCCTCACGCGCAAGGTCCCGCATCGCCACATCCGACTCGTCGCGGACGAGAACCCTGGACTCCTCGATGCCTGAGAGGACCGAACGGTAACTGCCATAGGTCTCATTGATGACGGAAAGACGCGAGCGCTCCCGCATGAGGTCACGGAAGCGGGCCTGGTCGCGCGCTACCCCTGGATCGGCCAAGGCAAGCTCCACTTCGCGGAAACGGGCTCCGAGGGTCTCGAGCCTGTCGATCACCGTCCAGCTCCCTCTACAAAGGAGGGACAGGTGTACAGGGCAATTTCCATCCCCTGATCCTCGGGATCGGAGATCTCGGAGACCGATCCCTTGAGGATTTCGCGTATCGAGCAGTCATCGATTCGATGGCAGATCGGGCAGGCACCGTTTCCGCGCGGGTTGATCTCTAGTTTCATGGAAGGATGCTACATCGAAGGGAAGAGCGTGGGCAAGCGCGCATCGTATTGACCCTCCCCTCCGCCCCCCATTACGATTCCGCGATCGACAAGGGAGCAGAGGCGTGAAAGTACTGAAATTCGGCGGAACGTCGGTAGGAAGTCCGGAGGCCATCAAGCGCATGGTCGATATCGTCCTCGGCTATCCGGGAGCGGTGCTCGTCGTGTCCGCCTTTTCAGGCGTAACCGACAAGATAATCTCCATAGCGCGCACGGCAGCCCAGGTGAACGGTTCATCAGGAGTCTATCCTGCCTGGCTCGAGGGCTATGAGGCCATCGTTACCCGCCACCGCTCGGCCCTGGGCGAGCTCTGCTCGGGCCCCAGGCTCGAGGCAGTGCGTCCGGAGCTCGAAACCCTCTTGAACGAATTCCGCGAACTGCTCTCGGGGGTCGGGCTCCTCCGCGAGCTGTCGCCACGCAGCCTCGACCTCCTGATGAGCTTCGGCGAGCGACTTTCTGCGGTAGTCGTCGCCGCTGCCTTCAGGGAACTCGGCGTACCCGCCGTCCCCGTTGACGCGCGCGGCCTCATCGTCGCCTCAGGGCCCTTTGGCAACGCGCGCCCTGTCCGCAGGGCAACAGACAACGCCGTCCTGTCCAGGCTCGGCCCCCTCCTCTCCGGTGCCAGCAAGGCCTTGCCCGTGGTGACCGGCTTCATCGCGGCCACCGACAGGGGCGAGACCGTCACCCTCGGACGCGGAGGCTCGGACTTCAGCGCTGCCGTCATCGCGGCTGCCCTCGACGCCGAGGAACTCGAGATCTGGACCGACGTCGACGGCATCATGACCGCCGACCCCCGGAAGGTCCCCGACGCCTTTCCCATTGACGCTCTTAATTATGACGAAGCGATGGAACTTTCCCACTTCGGTGCCCGGGTCATCTATCCCCCGACCATCCAGCCGGCCCTCGACCGCGGCATCCCGATCAGGATCAGGAACAGCTTCAACCCGGCCTTCAAGGGCACAGTCATCACCTTCGACGCGGCGCCCTCGAAGTACCCCGTGCGCGGAATCACCTCGATCTCGCCCACGAGCCTCATCCTCGTGCAGGGCCCGGGCATGGTCGGCGTCACCGGCATCGCGGGGCGCCTCTTCGGCTGCCTCGCCCGGAAGGCGGTCAATATAATACTGATATCCCAGGCCTCGAGCGAGCGTTCCATCTGCTTCGCCGTGATGCCGAACGACCGCGAAGGGGCGATCGAGGCCATCACGGAGGAGTTCGCCACGGAGATGGCCGACGGCCGCATCGGCCGGGCTATCTGCGAGGAAGGCATGGCGATTCTGGCCGTAGTCGGCGAGCGGATGAAGCACTCCACAGGCATCGCAGGAAGGATCTTCGACGCCCTTGGAAGCTCGGGCGTGAACGTGACGGCGATAGCCCAGGGCTCGAGCGAGCTCAACGTGTCGGCCGTCGTCTCCCTGGCCGACGAGGTGAAGGCCCTGCGCGGCGTGCACGACGCCTTCTTCCTCGCCGGAACCAGGTCGGTGAATGTCGCCCTGGTGGGCACGGGCCTCGTCGGTGGCACCCTCCTCGAGCAGCTCAGGCGAAGCCAGACCGTCCTCTTCCGCGATCACTCGGTCAGGCTCAAGGTCGTCGGCATCTCGAACAGCCGCAACATGCTGTTCGACGAGGAGGGGATCAACCTCGAGGGCTGGCGCGAAAGGCTCGACGCCTCGGGCGAGGCTGCCGACCTCCAGTCCTTCGTCGCGAAGACCAGGGCAGCCAGCCTGCCCAATGTCGTGTTCGCGGACTGCACCGCCTCGACCGTGCCGCCCAACTTCTACGCATCCCTCCTCAAGGCCTCGGTGGCAGTCGTCACGCCGAACAAGAAGGGCAACTCCGGGCTTATCGCGTCCTACCAGGCCCTGATGGACGCCGCCCTCGAATCGGGCAGCGCCTACCTCTACGAAACGACTGTCGGAGCCGGACTGCCGGTCATCTCCACCCTCGGTGACCTCATCGTTTCGGGCGACCGGGTGATCAGGATGGAGGCGATGCTCTCCGGCACCCTCGGCTACATCCTTACCAATTTCGAGCAATCTGCGGGCTTCGGCCGTCTGGTGCGCAAGGCGAGGGACCTCGGCTACACCGAGCCCGACCCGCGCGAGGACCTCGCGGCCACCGATTTCGCCCGCAAGGCCCTCATCCTGGCGCGGGAAGCCGGCTTTTCCTGCGAGTTCGCCGACATCGTGATAGAACCAATTGTGTCTGATGCCTGCCTCGCCACCACGAGCCTGGCCGCCCTCTACGCCACCCTCGACGAGGAGGACGCCATCCTCCGTTCGCGGTTCCAGGCTGCCCGCGGGAGGGGCAAGCAGCTCGTGTACGCTGCCACCATCGACGCCTCGGGCATACGCCTGGGCCTCAGGGAAGTCGGTCCCGACGAACCGCTCTTCGGCATCCACGACGCGGAAAACGTCGTGGCCTTCACCACCGAGCGCTACTCGACCATGCCCCTGGTGGTGCGTGGGCCGGGTGCCGGCGCCGAGGTGACGGCAGGCGGCATCTTCGCGGACATCGTCCGCGTCGCGCGTACGAGCGCTCGCTGAGATGCAGGTTACCCTGGTCCAGTTCGCTCCTGTCTGGGAGGACCGCGCTGCCAGCCGCGCCCGGCTCGAGGTCCTCCTCGCCCCTACGGGAGCCGCCGGCCCCAGGGGTGCCACCCCCCACAGCACGGCCGCGCTTGAACCAGGCTGGATCATCCTGCCGGAGATGGCCCTGAGCGGCTTTACGCCCTGTGTCGCCGCTGCGACCTGGGATGCTGCGGACTATGACTTCTTTTCAGCCCTCGCCCAGGCAAAAAACTCGTGGATCACGGTGGGTGCAGCCCGTGAGGGCCGGAACGTCGCCCTTCTCTTCGACCCGAAAGGCACCCTGGTTTCAGCTTATGCCAAGCGCCACCTCTTCTCGCACTCCGGCGAGCAGCTCCACTACCAGGCCGGCCAGGAGCGCGCGACCTGCAGGATAGGCGATCTCAGGGTCGGCCAGGCTATCTGCTACGACCTCCGCTTTCCCTACCATTTCTGGCCCGACGCTGCCGAAGTCGATGTCTTCTGCGTGATCGCCGCCTGGCCAGCGAGGCGATCGGAGCATTGGAAGACCCTCCTCAGGGCCCGGGCGATCGAAAACCAGGCCTGGGTAGTCGGGGTCAACCGCAGGGGAAGCGAACCGGTGGACGGCGCGTCTCCCCTCGAGTACTCTGGGGACTCCTGCGTCATCGACCCCCTGGGCCGCGTGGTCCTCGACAGCGGCTCTACAGAAGGGTCCTTCACCTGCGAAGTCGACCCGGAGGCCGCCAGATCCTGGCGCCTTGGCTTCCCGGCCTTGCGGGACAGGCTGGAATGAAAGTTATCGCAATTATGACGATATACGGGCATTGAGACTGGATAAGCCGGTCGAAAGGATTGATCAGCATGGCAGGCACCGACATCGATTTCGCCACCCTCCCCTTCGGCTACATGAGGACCGACGCCAACATCCGCTACTATTTCCGCAGCGGAGCCTGGTCCGCCGGCGAACTGACGGGCGAAGAGACCATTCCCCTCCATATGGCGGCTACCTGCCTCCACTACGGCCAGGAGATATTCGAGGGCCTGAAGATCTTCGGGAGGCCAGACGGCCGCATCCAGGCCTTCCGCATCGACGCCAACGCCAACCGTATCCAGCGCTCGGCCGCGAAGCTCCTCATGGAGCCCGTTCCCACCGCGGTCTTCCGTGATGCCGTACAACGCGTGGTCAAGGCAAACCGCCGCTTTGTGCCGCCCTACGGCTCTGGCGCGAGCCTGTACGTCCGGCCATTTGAAATCGGCATCTCGGCCGAAGTAGGCGTCAAACCCAGTCCCGACTACCTCTTCCTCGTCTTCGTGACCCCTGTCGGCCCCTACTACAAGACCGGATTCACCCCCGTCAAGCTCAAGGTCGAGGAAGTCATCCACCGCGCGGCTCCCGGCGGCGTCGGCGACATCAAGTGCGGCGGCAACTACGCAGCCGGCATGCGCGCCACGATCGGTGCCAAGCACGAGGGCTACGGAGAGGTCCTCTACCTCGACTCGCGAGAGGACCGCTTCATCGACGAGTCAGGATCGTCCAACTTCTTCGCCATCGCCGGAAACACCTTCATAACTCCCAAGAGCGACTCCATCCTCGAGTCAATCACCAGGATGAGCGTCATCAGGATCGCCGAGGACCTCGGGATGAAGATCGAGCACCGTCCCATCGACGTCGCCGAAATAGCGGCCTTCGACGAGGCCGGCTGCCTCGGCACGGCTGCCGCGATCACCCCCGTAGAGTCCATCACAAGGGCTGGCAAGGAACACGTCTACACCAGGGGCGGCAAGGCGGGTCCCAAGGTGACAGCGCTCTACAAGCGCCTCCTGGCCATCCAGCTCGGGGAGACCGACGATCCCTATGGATGGACCGAGATCATCGAGTAAGCGCTGACGATGGCGGCCGGGACTCCCGGCGAAACCTCGCCGCCGTCAATCCCAGAATGCCAGTGAACAGTTTTCGCGGATCACGCGATCGCGTGTGAGGAGCCGCTGACCTTCGATAAAGGCCTGCGCTGCGATAATGCGGTCGAAGGGATCGCGGGTCCAGGAGAACTCTGTCGCCTTCATGCACACTTCCAGCCATCGCCGGTCGAGGACGCGAAGGCCGAGATCCTGGCGAAGATCATCGACGATGGCCTTGCCGCCAAAGGCGATCCGGCCGATCTCATGCAGATAGCGGAGCTCAAGCAGAACCATGGGATTTATGAAGAGTTCCTCGGAGTCGAGGAGCTGCCTGGCAGTTGCACCGAATAGTCCAGTCTCGCCCGCGTGCAGGAATACGACACAATGAGTATCAAGGAGCATCTGGCTGCCAGGCCTCCGCCCATCCTGTTTCAACTATCAGATCCGGCGCGACCAGCATGGTCGACCGCTTTGGGAGCAGAGCGAGCCGGGAAACAGGTTCATCCCTGATAATCCTGATACGTATGCCTTTGCGTTCGACCTCGAGGACCTCCCCGGTCCCCGCGATGCGGTCAAGCCAGGAGTAGAGGTGGGTCCTGAGGTCGGTCGCCGTGGTTTTCATTTCGCCTCCAATAAAATGGATAGCGCAGTAACGTGCGTACGTCAATATTATACGTACGTTCGTCTAAATACCTTCGCTTCACATCCGCGGAGAGGCTCCTAAGGCGAGGTCCTCCCTGAATCCAGACCAGCACCGACAGAGCACCTGCCTCCGCAAAAAAGGCGCTCCCCGTATCGGGGAGCGCCTTGCCAGCGTCATGCCTGCCAGCACCATCCAGTCGAAGCCCTCGTCAGCTCAGGATACTTTCCGGCTCCAATACCAGCTGCTCGATGGGCTTGCCCGAGGGAACCATGGGCAGGACCGTCTCGTCGATGTCGATCAGGCACTCGACCAGGGCGGGGCCGCCCGAGGCCAGGGCCTTTTCGAAGGCGGCTTCGAAACCGGCCATGTCGCTCACCCTCCAGGCCCGGATGCCGAAGGCGTCGGCTAGTTTCATGAAATCGGGGCCGCGGTCGAGGGTGGTCTGGGAGTAACGTCCCTTGTAGAACATCCGCTGCCACTGGCGGACCATGCCGAGGGTCCCGTTGTTCATCAGGACTATTACAATCGGGAAGTTGTAGTGCGCGATGGTCGCCAGCTCGGCCAGGTTCATCCTGAAGGAGCCGTCGCCGGCCACGTGCACGACCCTCCGGCCGGGCATGCCGACGTGGACGCCCATTGCAGCACCCGTGCCGAAGCCCATGGTGCCAAGGCCACCGGAGGAGACGAAGGTCCTGGGCTTCTCGAAGGGATAGAACTGGGCTACCCACATCTGGTGCTGCCCGACTTCCGTAGTGATTATCGCATCGTCGCCGACCTTCGCATGGATGGCTTCCATGACGAGTTTGGGCGGCATGGAAGTCTTTCTTGCATGGGAGGTCGGGCGCTCGGCCTTCCATTCCTTTATGTGTCCTCCCCAGCCCGAACCGTCCTTTTTTCCGACGCGGGCGAGGAGCCCGTCAAGGGTCACCGCGAGGTCTCCGACGAGGGAGATGCTGCTCTGGATGTTCTTGTTCACCTCCGCCGGATCGATGTCGATCTGGACGATGCGCGCGTTCTTGGCGAAGGAGGCAGCGTTGCTGACGACGCGGTCCGAAAAGCGCGCGCCGATGGCGATGAGGAGGTCCGATCGGTTGACTGCCATGTTCGATGCCTTGGTCCCATGCATGCCTATCATCCCGGTGCACAGCGGATGATGCGAGGGGAAGGCGCCGTGCCCCATGAGGCTCAGGGCCACGGGGGCCTGGATGCGCTCGGCAAGTTCGTACAACCTGTCCGAGGCACCCGCAGAGATGACACCGCCGCCCGCATAGATGAGGGGACGCTCGGCTCCCGCGATGGCTGCGGCCACGATGTCGAGTTCAGCCTCGGTTGCCTTCGGGATGCTCCGGAGGGGGAGGATGGGGCGCCTGCCCGCCGCACCGGGCGCCTCGGTCTCCCATTCGGTGAATGCAGCCAGGATATCCTTGGGAATGTCCACGAGGACCGGTCCCTGCCTGCCCTCCATCGCGATCTCGAAGGCGGAGCGTATCGTGCCCGCGAGCTCCTCGATGTCCTTCACGATGAAGTTGTGCTTTGTGATCGGCATCGTCACACCCGTGATGTCCACTTCCTGGAAGCTGTCCTTCCCCAGGAGGCTGAGCGGCACGTTGCCAGTGATGGCCACCATGGGAATCGAGTCCATGTAGGCAGTGGCGATCCCGGTGACGAGGTTGGTCGCTCCAGGTCCGCTCGTGGCGAGCACAACGCCAGGCTTGCCGGTCGCCCGGGCGAAGCCGTCGGCAGCGTGGGCGGCCCCCTGCTCGTGGGCAGTCAGTATGTGCCTGATCCGCTCGGTCTGGCCCTGCAGTTCGTCATAGATCCCGATGATCGAGCCGCCCGGATAGCCGAAGATCGTATCGACTCCCCGCTCGATGAGGCACTCGATGAGGATGCGCGCTCCGTTGAACTTCATTCACAATCTCCCGTTCTGAGCACCGAGCCCCTGGTCCACGAAAGCCTTCCTCACCGCCGCGCCCATCTCGCGGGTGCCCACGAGCCGTTCGCCTGGGGCCCCCGTCGAAATGTCGGCCGAGCGCAGCCCCGCGTCGAGGGTGACGCCCACTGCATCCTCGACAGCCTGGGCCTCCTTTTCAAGGCCCAGCGAGTGCCTGAGCATGAGCGCCACCGAAAGGACGGTTGCGAGGGGATTGGCCTTGTCCTGGCCGGCGATATCGGGGGCCGACCCATGGATGGGCTCGAAGAGGCCAGGGCCCCCCGCCCCGACGCTCGCGCTGGCGAGCATGCCGATGGAACCGGTCACCATGCTCGCCTCGTCCGAAAGGATGTCGCCGAACATGTTGCTCGTCGCAATTACATCGAATTGACGGGGATTGCGCACGAGCTGCATCGCACAGTTGTCGACGTACATGAAGGATAGCTCGACATCCGGCCACTCGGCAGCCATGGCCTTGGCGGTCTCCCGCCAGAGCCTCCCCGACTCAAGGACATTGGCCTTGTCGACCACGCAGAGTTTCTTGGACCTCCCCCGCGCGGCATCGAAACCCACGCGGACCAGTCGCTCGATTTCAAGGCGGGAGTAGCGTTCAGTGTCCCAGGCCTCGTCCCCGGCCGAATTGCGTCCCTTGTCGCCGAAGTACATTCCACCTGTCAGTTCCCGGACTATGAGGACGTCGAGGCCTCCCTCGATCAAAGCGGGCTTGAGCGGACTCGCGTCCGAAAGCTGGGGGAACATCTTGGCCGGGCGCAGGTTGGCGAAAACCTTGAGGCCTCCCCGCAGCGCCAGGAGCCCTGCCTCGGGCCGCTTTGATCCCGGCAGGTCGTCCCATTTGGGTCCACCCACCGCACCGAGGAGGACGGCGTCAGCGGCCTTGCAGGCTGCGAGGGTCTTCGCCGGCAGCGGCTCCCCGGTGGCATCGAGGGCGACGCCACCCATCAGTTCCTCCGTCACGAGGAAGGAATGTCCGAAGCGCGTGGCCACTGCATCGAGGACACCGAGGGCCTCCCTGACGACATCCGGTCCTATCCCGTCGCCGGGTATTGTCACAATACTGAATTTCATTTCCTTTCCTCCGTCCTTGCAGGACCCTTCATACATAGGCCTTGTAGCGGCGCTCGATATCCTTGATCAGCTTGTATTCGATCGAGTCGACGAGCGCTATCCAGCTCGCCTCGATGATGTCGGTGGACACACCTACCGTCGTCCAGGCGCCGCTCTGGTCAGCGCTCTCGATGAGGACCCTGACAGCCGAGGCAGTGGCGCCGGAGTCGATGACACGGACCTTGAAGTCCACAAGCCGCATCGAAGCGATGTTCGGGTAGAAGCGCTCGAGGGCCTTGCGGAGGGCCAGGTCGAGGGCATTCACCGGGCCGTCGCCCTCGGCCGCCGAGATCTCCGCCACACCTTCGACCTCCACCTTCACGAGGGCCGTCGCACAGTGCGCCTTGTCGGCGACGGGCTGCTCGCCGATCGTCCGGTAATGCCCCAATTGGAAGAAGGGCTTGTACTTGCCCGTGGCCTTCCTCATGAGGAGTTCGAGGCTGCCGTCAGCACCCTCGAACTGGTAGCCGTCACGTTCCATCTCCTTGAGCCGCTCGACGATGAGGGCCACCGCAGGAGAGTCCTTGCCCAGGCTCGGGTCGATTTTCCTGATCTTGTCGAGGATGACGGAGCGCCCTCCCACCTCGCTGGCGAGGAAACGCCGATCGTTGCCGACCAGTGGAGGCTCGACATGTTCGAAGGAAACCGGGTCCTTCATCACGGCGTCGATGTGCATGCCGCCCTTGTGGGCGAAGGCCCTGCGGCCCACATAGGGCATTCCCTCGTCGAAGCTGATGTTCGCGATCTCCGCGACCCGGCGCGTTGACACGGTGATTGCTGCAAGGCTCTCTTCCAGAAGGCATTCCTTCCCGAGCTTGATCCTTATAGTAGGGACGATCGTGGAGAGGTTGGCGTTCCCGCAGCGCTCGCCGAAACCCGCGAGCGTGCCCTGCACCTGCAGGGCTCCGCCATCCACGGCGGCGAGGGAATTCGCCACGGCCAGCCCGGAATCGTTGTGGGCATGGATGCCTACGGGAATCCCGAACTCCGCGACAACCTTCTTCGTCAGTTCGCGGATCCGGTCGGGAAGGGTCCCGCCATTGGTGTCACAGAGCACGAGGCACTCGGCCCCGCCCCTGGCCGCGGCCGCGACGCTGCGGAGGGCGTACTCGGGGTTTGCGGTGTAGCCGTCGAAGAAATGCTCCGCGTCGTAGACGACCCGCCTTCCGGAGGACTTCATGAAGGCGATGGATTCCTCGATCATCAGGAGGTTCTCGTCGAGGGTCGCGCCGAGGATTTTGGTAGCGTGGAAGTCCCAGCTCTTCCCGAATATGACGACCGTCCCAGTGTCGGCCGACAAAAGGCTTTTCAGGCCAGGGTCCTCGGAGGCGCGCTCGCCCTTCCTCCTGGTGGAACCGAAGGCGGCGAGCCGCGAGTTCACGAGCTTCAGGCCCTTGATCTCGGCAAAGAAATCGAGGTCCTTGGGATTCGATGCGGGATTGCCCGCCTCGATGATGTCCACGCCCAGGCCGTCGAGGGTCCGGACCACCTCGAGCTTGTCGGCGACCGAAAAGCTGATGCCCTCCCCCTGCGCTCCGTCGCGCAGGGTCGAATCAAGAATCTCGATGCGATCCATCGCTGCTTCCTTCCTCGTTCTCGAGTACGTTGATGGCCGAGAGGTAGGCCCTCAGGCTGGCTTCCACGATGTCGGTGGACAGTCCCCGTCCATTGTAGCGGCGGCCACCGTGCTCGATGCGCACCCGGGCCTCGCCCTGGGCGTCCTTCCCGCCGGTGACAGCGGAGAGGTCGAAATTCTCGAGCACAATCTTCTTTCCGACGATCTTATCAATTGCCTTGAACGAGGCGTCGATGGGCCCGTCGCCCACGGCTACGCGCTCGGATTCCCCGCCGTCTCGGTGGACGAGGCGCACGGTGCTCGTCGCCGTGATGCTCGAACCAGAATTGATCGTAAAGCGCTCGAGGCGGTAGACCTCGGGGACCTGGGTCTGCATCCCGCGCACCATGGCCTCGATGTCCGCGTCGCTCACCGTTTTTTTCTTGTCGGCAAGGTCCTTGAACTCCGCGAATAGTCGGGTTGCCGAAGCAGCGTCGACCCGGAAGCCCAATTCCACGAGCCGGTCGTCGAAGGCGTGCCTGCCGGAATGCTTGCCGAGGACCATCCGGTTGCGCGGCAGCCCGATGGACTCAGGTGTCATGATCTCGTAGGTGGCACGGTTGGCCAGTACGCCATGCTGGTGGATGCCGGCCTCGTGGGCAAAGGCATTCTCGCCGACAACGGCCTTGTTGGGCTGGACGCGCACGCCGGTGACGGAAGAAACCAGGATGCTCGCAGCGTGGATCTGTGTCGTGTCGAGGCCGGTTGTCACGCCGAATTGCTCGGCACGTGTGCGGATAGCCATCGCAATTTCCTCAAGCGCTGCGTTGCCTGCCCGCTCGCCGATGCCGTTGACCGTGCACTCCACCTGTCCTGCACCGGCGCCGATCGCCGCGAGACTGTTGGCTACAGCCAGACCGAGGTCGTTGTGACAGTGAACAGAGATCACAGCCTTGGCAATGTTCGGAACGCCCTCCCTGATCCGCCGGATGAGACCGGCATATTCGTCAGGAATCGCGTAGCCGACCGTGTCGGGAACATTGATGGTCGTCGCACCTGCTTCGATAACCGCCTCGATGACTCGGCAGAGGAAGACGGGGTCGGAGCGCGAGGCGTCCTCGGCGGAAAACTCCACGTCCCCGCAGAGATTCCTGGCATGGCGAACCATCGCGACAGCCTGCGCGAGCACTTCATCGGGTTTCATCTTGAGCTTGAATTCCATGTGCACGGGGGAGGTCGCGAGGAAGGTGTGGATGCGCGGCCGCTCCGCCTCCCTGATGGCCTCCCAGGCAGTGTCGATGTCCTTTTCGAGGGCGCGCGAGAGGCTCGCGATGATGGGGCCCCTCACGTTCCGTGCAACCTCGCGCACGGAGGCGAAGTCGCCCGGACTCGCGATGGCGAAACCCGCCTCGATGACGTCGACGCCGAGCCTAGCTAGCTGCCTGGCGACGTCAAGCTTCTCGGCGAGGTTCATGCTGCAGCCAGGGGCCTGCTCGCCGTCGCGCAGCGTCGTGTCGAAAATCGTGATTCTCCGCATGCCATCCTCCCTCGCGAAACCGGCTGGCCTCGCTTCGCAGCCAGGGCCCCGGACAGGTGGCCCCGACAGCGCTGCACCGCGGCGGGCGGGGAAAAACCCGCGCCGCCGTCGATGTTCCTAACTATTACTTCTTCTCGTCCTTGTTCCAGCTCATCATCTTCCGGAGCTCGGTGCCGACCTTCTCCACCTGGTGTGCGGCGTTGATCTCGCGCATACGGTTGAAGTAGGGCCGGTTGGCCTGGTTTTCGAGGATCCAGTTCCGCGCGAAGGTACCGTCCTGGATCTCGAAGAGGACCTTCTTCATCTCCTTCTTGGTCTCGTCCGTGACGATTCGCTTGCCGACAGAGTAGTCGCCGTACTCGGCGGTGTCGGAAATCGAGTAGCGCATGAAGGATATTCCCTTCTGCACGACCAGATCAATTATGAGCTTCATCTCGTGGACGCACTCGAAATAGGCGCTCTCCGGCTGGTAGCCTGCCTCGACGAGGGTCTCGAAACCGGCCTTCATGAGGGCGGTCACGCCACCACAGAGGACGGCCTGCTCGCC
>CAIJMU010000038.1 GCA_903821875.1 uncultured Spirochaetota bacterium | reverse complement strand
GGATGAGGAAACTCAAGTTCACCCTCCTGGTGCGAATGGTTATTTGCCTAACTCATTCTACACTATTGGATTGAACTTGGGTTTCCTTATTTTTTGTACGGATTCAGGTAAATACCATAAATCGTGCCCATTCGCCAAACGGATGCCTGGCATCCGAAGCTCGATTGTTGCCGTGGCCACGGACGTCGATAATGAGTAGCATCCAAGGATGCTGGAGGCTGAGATGAAAGAGGAAGATGTGCCGATTGCAGCTTCGTTCGTGATTTTCGGGGCGACCGGCGACCTCGCTGCGCGCAAGATCGTGCCGGCGCTCTACAACCTTGCACGAGGCGGCCACCTCCACCCGGGAACAAGGGTCCTCTGCGTCGGCCGGAAGGAATTCACCTCAGAGGGCTACCGGAGCGCCATGGAACTCTCGACCCGCCAGTTCTCGCACACCGGTTTTGACCAGGAGACCTGGGATGCCCTGGCGCAGCGCATCGACTACCTGGTCGGGGACCTCGACGACGAGTCGACCTATGCGATGCTCTCCACCATGCTTGCCGACAGCTCCATGCCTGAAACGAGGCTTTTCTACCTCGCGGTCGGCCCCGACCAGTTCCCCCGCGTCGCCTACGGCATCGCACGCGCGGGCATCGGGACGGCTGCCTGCCACGACACTGCCTGCGCGACGAGGCTCATCGTCGAAAAGCCCTACGGCCGCGACCTTTCCAGCGCCCGCGCCCTCTCGGAAAAACTCCAGCACTCCTTTGACGAGCGCGACATCTTCCGCATCGACCACTACCTGGGCAAGGAGACCGTCCAGAACCTCCTCTATTTCCGCTTTGCCAACTCAGTCTTCGAGCCGCTGTGGAACCGGAACTACATCGAGCGCGTCGAAATCGAGGTGCTGGAAACAGTCAGCGTCGGATCGCGGGGTGGCTACTATGACGGGGCCGGCGCTGCCCGTGACATGCTGCAGAACCACCTGATCCAGCTCCTCTGCCTCACCGCTATGGAACCGCCAAGCTCGATGGACCCCGAAGCCCTCCGCGACGAAAAGGTAAAGGTCCTCTCTGCCCTCCCCCACTACAGCGCCGAGGAGTTTTGCGCCCGTTCCCTCCGCGGCCGCTATGTGGCCGGACGCCAGGGGGGAAGGCCCGAGGGACAGGCCATCGGGGCCTATCTTTCAGAGCCAAAGGTGGCCCCCGGCTCGATGACGGAAACCTTTGTCGCCCTCCGCCTCGAACTCGACAACTGGCGCTTTGCGGGTGTGCCCTTTATCCTGCGCACGGGGAAGGCCCTCGAACGCCAGCAGAGTGAGATCCGCGTCTACTTCAAGCCGACGCCCGGCCGCCTCTTTGCCATGCCGGACGGGTCGGGGCTCGGGAGGAATGTGCTGACATTGAGGATCCAGCCTGACGAAGGTCTTTTCCTGTCCTTCAACGCCAAGGTGCCGGGAGTCGCCCGGGTCGCGGGCCACGAGCTCCGTTTTTCCTACCGCGAGGCGGAGGGCTACATGCCCGAGGCCTACGAACGCCTCATCGATGACGCCATCGCTGGCGACTCCACGCTTTTCATCCGCGCCGACGAGACCGAGGCAGCCTGGGCCTTTGTCGACCGCCTCGAGGAGGCCTGGGCTTCGCCCGGGGCCCCTCCGCTGGTCGAGTACCCCGCCGGATCGCCTCCTCCTGAACTTCCGCCGGGGGCCAGATGATGGTAGTGAGGACCTTCCCGTCCGAAACCGCCTGGATCGGCGCCGTCGGCCGTGACCTCGAGGCAGCCCAGGGGCGCGCCGCCGCCGAGGGCCGCGGGGCTGAAATCCTCCTTTCCGGAGGGAGTACTCCCGAACCCGTCTACCGGGCCCTGGCCGCCCTCCCCCTCAGAGGCCCACGCATCCGCCTCTGGCTCGGGGACGAGCGCGTGGTGCCTGCGGAGGACCCGGCGCGCAACGCTGGGCTCATCGAACGCTGTTTTTCGCGCGTCGCCTGGGAGGGGGGGGCCGAGTTCGTGAGCTGGCCCGCAGGCACACAGGAGGAGACGCTCGGGGGCTTTTCGGCACGCCTGACCACAGCGCTGGGGGACAGCCCCACCTTCGACCTTGCCCTCCTGGGCATCGGCGACGACGGCCACACAGCAGGCCTCTTCCCCGGGGACCCCGGCAGTGCTGCTGCCCTCTCCCCTGAGCCTTTAGGCACAATTGCTTCCATCCCTGCCGCTGCTGCACCCGCCTTCGCAACCCTGGCCCCGAAGGAACCCCGGCAGCGCGTCAGCCTGGGCCTCGAAGCCCTTGCCCACTCGCAGCTGCTCCGCTTCCTCAGTCGGGGGGCCGGCAAGGCCCGGATCCTGGCGCTCGTGGTCAGCGAGGGCGGCCGAGCCTACCCTGCCCGCCTGGTGGCGGATCGTGCAGCTGAACTCGGGGCTGACCTCGCGTTTTATCACCTTGACTCAGGCTCCTGAGCAATCGTCGGCACCTGGCAAAACACAGATCAGTTGTTCAAGGCTCCGGCAGCTATCCAGTCGTATATCGCCTTGACCTGGTCTGAGCCACGCTTGCGGCTTTCTCGCGGCATCCCAGGTTTGACGTATGGACCTGCCAGTGAGTGAAAAGTTACATCGCCAGGACGACAAACTGACGCATTCCCAAAGCATGAACCCCAAGTTCCCAAAGGTCGCCTGATACAACTATGCTGACCCTATGCGAATGCTGCTACTAACCGCGTTTCTCGCCTTGGTTTCCTGCCACCAGGACTCCAGCGCCGATTTCATCGGAGCAGTGCGGCTTGGGGATGTGACCCAGATCGAATACTTCATCAGGCAAGGTGCAGACATCAACGCTCCTTCGGGAGTGAATCTCTGGCCACCACTCATGGATTTCCTGGTGCTGACAGAAGCAGGGCATCCCGAACGTGGTGCCGGGAACAGCACCGTCGCCTTGCGGAAGTGGATGAAATCGGCCAGGCTTTCTCGGACGAACTTTTCCGTGAGTTCCCGAAGGCCCATCCCTCGGTCGTCCTCTCCCCGATCAATGCTGTTCCTGATGTCGCGGCGATGATTGCGCGGGCAAGGATTCCATCCCTTTAGCCCCCCACCACCGTGACTGTCCCACCCTCGCAGGCCAGGGCTTCCCAGGTCAGGCGCTCCGCCCAGGGCAGGGCCCGGCCAGCGGGTGTGCGGTCAAAGACCACGAGCCAGGCATCGGCACTGCGGTCGATGCTGTCACGGTAGCGGATAACCTGCTTGAGGCCCTCCTCCACAGTGCGGCTGCGGCCCCGGCGGTTGACCAGCTTGACCTCGATGACAGACCAGTGGCCGCCGAACAAGAGGGCCAGGTCCACCCGCCCGCGTCCGGCTGCGTACTCGCGGTCGATGCGGCCGCCCCCGTTGACCACGCGCTGCAAAAAGGCCATCAAGAGGAGGTGGGGAAAGGCCTCCGTGTAGTCTGACTTTTCCTCCCAGATGTCAGCGTGCTGGGCCCAGAAATCCTGGAACTCGCGAAGAAGGGCTTCCAGGTCCAGGCCACCGTCGGGCCGCTGCCAGCGGAACTCCGGCGCGGGGATGGCGTCCTGCATGCCCTGTGAGAGCACGCGGGCGATCACCTCGCGGTAGATGGGGTTGGAGATGACGGGGCTCCCTCCCTCCTTGGCCACGAGCCCGAGGTCGCAGGCCAGGACAAAGTCGTCGCCCTGGGTGAGGGTCGGGTCGCTCTCGCCCACCATGATGGTCTCGACTATGCGCTTTATGCGGGGGTCGCGAAGGCGTTCGGCCAGGCTGTCGAGGTGGACGGCACGGGCCTGGATGAGGAGTTCCTTGGCCTCTTCGACATGGGCAATTGTGACGGTTTCGCCCTTGGGGCAGAGCTTCCATACGCACAGTTTGAGAAGCGAGTTCGTGAGCCAGGGCTGGCCGCGGGTCAGCTCCCAGACCCGCGCGATGGCAGGCTCTTCGAAGGCCTGGCCCGTCTCCATGCTGTGCTGGCCTGCCAGGCTGGCGATGTCCTGAGGGCTGAAACTGCTCAGGCTGGCAGAATCTTCCTTGATGTTGAAGGGGCTGCCGGGATTGACCGGTACTCCGTCCTTGCTGCGGATCAGGTAGTCGCGGAGGTCGCGCATGCCCACCAAGGCGACGCTCACCGGGAACTTGCCCAGGCCTCGGTTGGCAAAGCCGCCCCGAAGCTGCCTGAGGAAGCTCACGAGGGCCTGGTCCTGGAGGGTGTCCACCTCGTCGAAGAGGACTACCAGGGGCTTGGGGGCTACGAGGCGGGCCCAGGCGATGAGGATGACTGACAGCATGCTGGAGGGGTCGGTTTGCGGGAGGGGCGGAGTCAGCGCAGGGCCAAGGCTGGCTTCGGCGTTCTCCCTGATGGCCTGGCAGAGGGCGGGCATGGCCCGCTCGACATCGGAGAGTCCCTGGCAGCGTTCCACCGTGACATAGCAGGCAATTGCCTCGTCACCGGAATTGATCCTTCGCATCCAGGACTGGAGAAAGGTAGTCTTGCCCGTCTGGCGGGGGGCGTGGAGCACCCAGTACAGGCGGGACTCGATGTAGCGCCCGAGCTCGGCACCGACAAGCCGTTCCTCGGGAGGAAGCATGTAGTGCAGTTCCGGGTCGCAGGGCCCGGTAGTGTTGAAGTAGCGCGCCATGGTGGAAGCATAGCAGGGAAGGGCGGCGCCAAGGAAGGGCGGAGGCGAGAAGGTCCTCCCTTCCCTCCTGTACTTCGAGAAGGACAGGCCGACCACGGTCGGCGGAAAGGCGATAGAGGATTACTCCGAGGCGCTGGAGCGTCACCGGCACTCCAGGGACCTCTTCAGGCACTTCCGCCTCTTCCAGGCACTCAAGCTCGCCCTCAAGGACGAGTACTTCCAGGGTACGAACATATTCGGGAAATACTGGACGGGCGAGGCGCTCGTGGGGCTTTTCCTCCATGAGGTAAAGCGCAGGGCCGACGAGAGCTGTGGCCAGACGCGGAACGCCGTCGTCCTGGGACGGCCTGTCCGCCTCGCCGACGATCCGGCAAAGGACCTCCTCCTCCAGGCCAGGTTCAGGGATGCCTGCCTGCTCGCCGGGTTCGGCGAAGTGCATTTTGTGCTGGAACCCATCGCGGCGATGGCAAGCCTCATCGACGAAGAGGAGGGCCGCACCCTCCTCTTCGACTTCGGGGGCGGAACCCTGGACATCACTGTCGCCGACCTATCGGCGGAGGGAGTGGAGCTCTTGTCGAGCGCGGGCATCGATTTAGGCGGCTACATCCTGGACGAGGACATATCCCGAGCGCGCATCATCCGGCATTTCGGCTACGGCGGACACTTCAAGACCATGACGGGGAAGTCGCTGGAGATACCCAGCTGGATAACCAACCAGGTCGCCTCGTTCTACGCCCTTCCCCTGAGTGACATCGCCAAGACCCGGCAGGTCATACGCGACCTGATGCACGATGCTGACAAGAAAGCCGCGCTCCGTGGCCTGAACGAGTTCCTCGACAGGAACCTCGCCTTCGGACTCTTCCGCCTGATCGACGAGGCGAAGATCGCACTCTCGTCCGAACCCTCTGCAGATGTGTCCTTCGACGTACCGCCCCACGTCGCCCTCCACGAGACACTCACGAGGCCCGATTTCGAGGCGATCATAGCCGGGAGGGTCCTGGCGGCCAAAAACCTCGTACTCAAGGCGGTCGCCGATGCCGGCATCGAAACTGGGGAGATAGCCCATGTTGTCCGGGTGGGCGGATCCAGCAGAATTCCCCTGTTCGTGGAAATGCTGGAACAGCTCTTCCCCGGCAAAGTGCGCGAAGGCGAGGTCTACACGAGCATTTCAGCAGGTCTGCTGCGAGCCCACCGCCTCGGTTTCAGCAGGACCTGAATGAGGCAGCGGTGATGTAAGACCTGGGCTCCTCGCGTGGCACTGGCTGTGCATCCGGCTTTGGTACTAAGCTGGGGTTACCATGAATATATACGTTCTAGGCGACAGCATCTCCCTTCACTACGGTCCCTACCTGGAGTCGTACCTGAAAGGGATCATGGGATACGCGCGCAAGGAGGGCGAGGAAGAGGCGGCACTGAACCTTGACAATCCCCAGGGTTCCAACGGCGGGGATTCCGGGATGGTCCTGTCTTTTCTCCAGGCACGAGGCAGGGCAGGAGGCATAGCTGCCGATGTGCTGCTCCTGAACTGCGGCCTCCACGACATCAAGACCGACCCGGCTACCGGCACCAGGCAGGTACCGATGGATCGGTACCGACAGAATCTCCGCGAAATCCTGAAAACCGTGCAGGCAATGCGCCTGCAATTGGTATGGATTCGCACAACACCCTGCGATGAGCGCGTCCACAACAGCTATCCGGACATGACATTTCACCGCTTCGCCAGGGATTGTGCGGCCTACAACGCCGCTGCCGACACTGTCATGGGGGACGCGGGTATTCCGGCGATCGACCTGTTCACCTTCACGGTGAATCTCGGACAGGACCTCTTCTGCGACCATGTCCACTTCAACGAGTCCGTCCGCACGAAACAGGCCGCCTTCATCGCAGGCTGGCTCATGGGGAAGTTCATTCCGAGGCAAGGGACTTTTAGTAACAATTAGTATCGATATGGAGTCGCTGCCGCACATGCCTCTGGGCGGACAAGGACAACGTCGATACCAGGTGAAGACCGCCAAGGACCAGCGCGTGCTCCAGGAGTCCATCCGCGGTACCGAGGAACCCGGCATAGAGCCGAGCTTTCCCGCAACCTTCCAGACCAGGGAAACCGCCAGAAGTTCTCCATCCATGGACAACCGCACCGAGTAAGCGCCGCTCGATCCCGCGAAACAAGGCGACCGCTGGCTCGAACTCTGCGGGCTGTGGCAAGACGAGCGCAGCGCCTCCTTTAGAAGGGACATTCTTGTTTTCCTGGTCAAGCATGACTATGCTCATGACCATAGCCACATGGAGGCGGGAATGACGCTTGCAAAAAACGTCGTCAAGGCGAAGCTCCTCGAGCACTCCGGCGCTCGCGGAGGGGAATGAGGCGGTCGCGTATGTAGGCTGCCCCAGGGTGCTGTGCCCCAAGCTTCGGCCGGGCTACAATCTGCCGCACAGGGAGGCATCATGCTCAAAGGAATACCCGCTCTCATTTCGCCCGAACTCCTCAAGGTCCTTCACGAGATGGGCCATGGCGACGACCTCGTCATCGGCGACTCGAATTATCCGGCGGCGAGCAACGCGAGGCTCCTCGTCCGCGCAGATGGCCATGGCGTCCCCGAGGTCCTCGACGCCATCCTCCAGCTCTTCCCCCTCGACAGCTTTGTCGACTGCCCCGTCTCCCTCATGCAGGTGGTGCCCGGCGACCCGACGCTGCCCGAGGTGCAGGAGAGGATCCGCGCGGTCGTGCGAAAGCACGAGGGCCGAGGCGACGCTGCCATCGGAACGGTCGAGCGCTTCGAATTCTACGAGCGGGCAAAGAAGGCCTATGCCATCCTCGCGACGACCGAAAATGGCGCCTATGGCTGCATGATCATCAAGAAGGGTGTGTTGCACTGAGCCGGAGCTGAAAAAGCCGCCCGCCTGATCTCGTGGTCGAAGGGCTCAAGTCCCGGCGGGCGACGAAATGCCTTCGAAGTCCTCAAGAGGGTAGACGAAGCGACGGGTCAGACATTCCGAACCAATGGGCACTTTGCAACTACCTCACACTCACGACGCTCGTCACCAGCGGCTCACGCGGATGGAAGGAGTTCTATGCTGAAACTGGCTCAATCTTCGTCCGCACTCAGAACATCAAAACGGATAAGCTTGTTCTCCCGGGTGAAGGCGAACGAACTCCTGACAGCCGCAGTCGCGGAGCTGGTCGGGAAGGAGTGAGCATGCCGGACCGAAAATTCGAGTACGAAGCGGCATTCGAGGAGCTCTCCGGCGTCGATCGCGGCGTTTCGACCGTTCCTTATTTATGGACAGGAAGCGCGAAAAGACTTGCGGAACATGCCAAAAAATGGTATCTTTTCGGCATGGAGGGATGCGGAATTGCCACCCAAGAAAGCGACGGCTCCGGCAAGCGACGACGCGCCTCCTCCCAGAAAGCCGCCAGTTTATGATGTAAAGACTTCACCGAAGATTCTTCGGAATATCGGGAGGCTGCGCCTTACTGATAGTTAGGCGGGTATGGTAATACCCGCACACAGGGAGTGCTAGATGGTCGCGACAGTAAAGCGCCCGCATTTTGAGATGCGCGGGAATGTACCGAAAGAAATCCTCGACTTTGCCAAGAAGCACTATGGGGCCGAGTCTGTTGTAATTGTTGAAGATAAGGCTGATGAACTCATTTCCATTCGCGATTCAGCATGGGCAAAGCGTCGTGAGGCAAACCGCAACCCCGGTAGGATGCTCAAAACTTATAGGAATATGCGCGGACTCACCCAGGCCGCATTGGCTGAACAGGTGGGGGGGCTGGCTAATCATATTTCCGCGATGGAAAACGGCAAGCGGGCCATTTCAAAAGCCATGGCCTTGAAGCTTGCCGAGTTTTTCGACGTGTCTCCCGATCGCTTCATCTAGGAAGTCGAAATATTTCCGCCCCTTCGACGAAATCACACGCGCATGGGAGGAAATTCATGGTCAAGGATAAGCAGAGGTTTCACGACGTTGAAGCGCTTACCTTCGAAGGTGATACGCTTTTCCTCATGGTCGATGGCAAAGAAATCTCAGCGGATTTGAGAAAGCTGTCCAGTCGCCTTCTCGATGCAAACGAAAAACAACGAAGCAATTATGTTGTTTCTCCTTCGGGATATGGCATTCATTGGCCTGAGATAGACGAGGACATCGCCATCGATCCGCTGCTGGATACGGTCTGACTGCCTGACACGCCCTCGGGGTCAGACCCTGCATAAAGGCCGCACACGCACGCATACACCGTGAATCGCCCAGCGTTCATAGTGCGTATTCCGGCCAAGGTTGCCACCCATTCCGGGCCGGGGATCGCCGAGCAAGCCGCTTGGGAGGGCATCGTGGTTCTCGAGGAGGCGGAAGGGTAGTCGGGAGGCGAGGCGGATGGCCTCGTCCTTGTTGGCCCAGGTGAGGGTGGGCATGGGTTGGTTCCTTAATGTCACGTCTTTGAAGTTGCGCGAAATCCCATTCCGCCCCTTGGTGGTCGCGACTTCCAGTGGATCATATCGCGGACAGATTCTCACTCACCCGGCAACTTCACCTTTCCGGTTGCCGGGTGAGTAGGAATTTTCCTGGCGAGCGGCTCTTTGATTTCTGCGTGCCGAGGCAAGGCTTCGATGATGCCGGTCTTGGGGTTTGTCCAAAGGGAGTGAGAGCCGCCTTCGCGCTTCAGGTAGCAACCGGCCATGCGGAGCTTGCGCTCCAGATCGAGTCGTTTCATCCAACTTAAAAGGTTTCTTGGATGGCGGTGCTTGGAAGTCCTCGGAGCATGTCCTCCCGCCTGTCTTCAAATATGAGTTCCACTGCGGCGCACAGGCTATCCTTCGCCTCCTCCACGGTTTCACCCTGCCCGTTGGCACCGGGAACATCGGAACAAATCGCCCACCAGCCCCCTTCAGGGGCGGGTTCGATAATGGCTGTCAGCTCGGCTTGCATTGCTTCCCCTTCTCCAGAATCATCATACCTGTCACACAGCCTGGCGTCTATTCAGGGTCCTTGCCGGTCCAGGCGAGGATGGGTAGCGAATCCAGAGCACTATCACCGCTTTTCATAATCCGGATTCCGCTCCCGAACATCGGCCTCGGTATACTCCGGCTCATCGTCGCCGTAGGCACGCGAAAGTCCTGTGAGAGAAAAAGAAAGCATTTCTTCGCGTTCTTGGTCGAAAGGAAGAATGATGAGTTCAACACGCGTCCCACTGAATTGGCCCATGTTCGGGATGGTGAGCGTGTCGCCTTCTACTTCAGTGATGATGCGAATTGCGTTCATCTCTTCCTCTCTTCGCCTTTGCCGTCAAAGGTTTTTTGCATGGATCGCCTCATCTCGGGAAAGTGGTGACAGCGCGGTGCCTCTTCTTGGGGGTATCCGGTCTCTCCCGAGGATGGAGAATCGTAGCCCGACGCCCGCATGGGGTCAAGGAAGGGGGGGAAGGGCGGGATCGCCGAAGCCGTGATTTCCCGGATTCATGGGGCGGGCCCGGAGGGACCGCCCCCACGGGGTGGCTTCAGCGGCTGAGGAAGCCCGCCCGTGGGGGGGCAGCGGAAAATGTGTGCCGGAATGCGAGGGGAAGCGCCGCTGACAGGGCGCTGCCCCCCCTCCTATTTCCCGAAGATCTTTTTCCTCAGCCAAGCCGAGGACTTGACCGCGTCGCCCTCGGCGATGAGGGCGCGGATCTCCTGCATGGCCGTGCCTTCGAGGAGGCTCTCCACGCCGCGGAGGAAGTCGACGCTTTCGCGGAGGGCGCCCTGCCCGTCCTCGCGGTAGGGGTACTGGTCCATCGAGTACCAGCCCTCGTAGCCGGTCTCGCGCAGCCAGAAGAGCAGTTCGATGTATTCAACTAGGTGCACCGAGCCGACGATCATGTCGTCGTCCCAGGAGCGGTAGTTGTCATTGAAGTGCATGTGGAAGAGTTTCTTGCCGTAGTCGGAGAGGATGACAGCGGACTCGGCGACGTTCTCGCCGGCGACGAAGGAGTGGCCGGTGTCGATGGTCACGCCGACGTTGGGAAGCCCGGTCTCCTTGGCGACGAGGAGGGTGTCCGCAGCCCGGGCCCAGGTCGAGTGGGTGCGCGGCTCCTTGGGCTTGTACTCCAGGGAAAAGCGGATGTCCGGATAGGCCTTGGCGGCCTTCGCGACGGCCTCGATGGTCCAGCGGCGCTCGAGTCGGAAGTCCGACTGGAAGGCATAGTCGTAGCCATCCTGGCCGGGCCAGAGGTTGATGAGGGGGCACTTGAGTTTCCGCGCCAGCTCGGCGGCGATCATCGTCTCCTCAAGGGCCTGGGCTCGGATGGAGGGATCCTTTGCGGTGAAGGCGCCCCTGCCCCAGCGCTTCTGGGAGAAGTGGTCGGGGATGATCGAGACGCAGGACAGGCCGTGCTTCGCCAGGAGCCCGCCGACCTCATCGACGTTTTCCTTCGTGACGTCCCAGGTGCCCACGAGCTCGACTCCGGTCACACCCGGAATAGCGGCTGCCTGCCTGATCATCTCGGCCTTGGGTGGCTGGTCCTTGTAGCCGCTCGACAGGAAACGGTCGCAGGTGTTGCCGAGATTGCCGAGAATAACCGAGTACCTTGTCATGAATTGCCTCCTATCTGGATGGATGCTCGGGCGCCTGCCCGCGCTTTGGCGGGGCGCATCTCTGCCGAAACCGCCAGGTCGCGCACGCTCTGGCGCTCGACAAGGCGGCCCCCGATGAGAACCTTGACCGAGGGGGTGCCGACGCCATTCCGGATGCGCGTCGACACGAGCTGCACGGCCATGCGGCCGATCTGGGACTTGGAAACCTGCATGGTGGTGAGCGGCGGGTCGGCGGTGGCCGAGAGCGGCAGGTCGTCGAAGCCGATGATCGACAGCTCCTCGGGGACGCGAACGCCCTCGTGCTGGAAGGCTCGGATGCAGCCGCAGGCGATGATGTCATTGGCACAGAAAAGTGCCGTGGGCAAGCGTCGCCCGCCCTGGAGGATAGCCCGCATGTCAGCTGTCGCGCCGTGGAAGGTAGAGTCCACCGCAAAGACGAGGGCCGGGTCGTAGGCCAGCCCGAGCCTTGCCAGGCTCGCGACAAAACCCTCTTCGCGCAGCTTCAGGTTACGCGTTTCGATGGAGCCCTTGACCATGCCGATGCTTCGGTGCCCGCGCTCCATGAATTCCCTCACGATGGCAAAGACCGAGTCCTCATTGTTCATGTCCACAAAGTCGAAGGGCAGGAAGTCATACCAGGTATCGATGAAAACCACCGGCCGGTCGAGGCGCGAGAAGGCAGCAACATCTGCCTCCTCGAGTTCTGTGCCGAGCACGATGAAACCGGCAGCGTCCATCGATGATGCGCTCTGGAGAATCGCCTCTATGGGTGTTGCCTTGAAGGTGGTGATTCCGAGGCTCAAGCCTTGCAGGCGGGCTCCCTGGCCCAGGCCCTCGATGTAGTCAGCGATGAAGACGTCGTGATCGCGGTTTACTGCGTGTCCGTGGCGGGCAATGTGAAGGAAACATACCGGCTCCGCCACAGCCTTCGGGATCAGCAGCGCTTTCGGACCGTCGTGCCCGAGGTCTCGTGCGATCCGGATGATGCGTTCGCGGGTCTCCAGGCCAACGCCCGGCTTGTTGTTGAGGGCGAGCGAAACAGCGGCAGGCGAGACCAGGGCTAGCTTCGCAATGTCCTTGACCCGTACCCCCATCTGCGCTCCTTTAGAAATTACGCTACCCCATCTTTTTTGCGCTGTCAAGGATGATTACTAAACATTAAGTGCGGTTTAGCGAGCGCGCAAATGAAAAAGCCCGCCGTCCAGTTCGCGGAGCTTGATGCGAACACCCTTATATAATGAGCCTCGGATCACTCTGCATGCCGCTCCGCCGCCAGGGCACGCCGCAGCTCCGTAGCGCATTCTGAGCTTTATGAATGACTAAATTAAGCTAAAGGTCGGCTTGACAGCCCAGCTTTTATTGCTAGACTTCGAGCCATCGTTTCCACACGTTTTTCGGAGGAGGTTCCAGCTTATGAAGAAGATTCTTACTGTCACCCTCGGGCTGCTGCTGTGCGTCTGCATTGCAGCTCCCCTCTTCGGCCAGACCTACGATGCGGCCAAGTTCAAGTCTTCCAAGCCGCAGTCGCAGTGGAAAATCGCCCTCGTCCCCAAGGACGCGACCAACGCATGGTTTGTCCGCATGGAACAAGGCGTCAAGCGCTACGCAGCGGATACGAAGATCAACGTCTTCCAGAAGGGCCCGCCCAAGACCGATGCCGCCATGCAGGCCCAGGTCATCGAAGACATGATCGCCCAGGGCGTAGACGCGATCTGCGTCGTCCCGGTCGACATCGCCGCCCTTGAGCCGGTGCTCGGTCAGGCCCTCTCGAAGGGCATAGTCGTCATCGCCCACGAAGGTTCCTCCCTCGAGAACATCCTTTTTGATATTGAAGCCTTCTCGAACGAGGGTCTCGGCCAGGCGCTCATGCAGGTCCTTGCGAAGAGCATGGGTGAGAAGGGTAGCTACACCACCATGGTCGGAAACGTAACCAACGCCTCCCACAACGAGTGGGCCGATGCGGCTGTCGCCTACCAGAAGACCAAGTACCCGAACATGGCCCTCCTCGCTGCCGAGCCCCGCGTGGAGATCATGGACAACCTCGACACCGCCTATCAGCGCGCCAAGGAACTCTTCAAGAAGTATCCCACCCTCAAGGGAATCCTCGGTACCTCGTCCCTCTCCACCCCGGGAACCGCCCGGGCCATCGACGAGCTCGGACTCAAGGGCAAGGCCTTTGTCACTTCCGTCGGCATGCCTAACGAGAACAAGCCCTACCTCAAGAGCGGCACGGTCCAGGCTGTCATGCTCTGGGATTCGGCCGAAGCCGGCTACGCCATGCTCGCCGCAGCAGTCGCAGTGCTCAAGGGCGAGAAGATCGCCAACGGCATCAACCTCAAGGCCAAGGGCTGGGAAAGCATGCAGTTCGCGCCTGGATCGAAAAAGGTCCTCCTGGGCAAGAGCTGGGTCAACATCACAAAGGACAACGTAGACAGTTTCGGATTCTGATCGGACAATGACTCATCCAGGGCGCGGGCGAGGCATCACCGAGTCGGCAACACATTGTCGGTTCGATGGACCCGCCCGCGTTCTTTGTCCTCAACCCCATTGGAGGCGCGAATGGCGTCCACGGTTCTCAAGTTAGAGGGAATTGAGAAGTCTTTTGGCGGGGTGCGGGCCCTCAAGGGAGTCGATCTCGAGATCGGTGCAGGCGAGATACACTGCCTCGCCGGGGAGAACGGTTCAGGCAAGTCCACGCTCATCAAGGTGATCTCCGGGGTGCACGAGCCAGACGCAGGATGGATCGAGATAGGCGGTCGGCGTTTCACACAGCTCAGCCCCATCGAGGCAATATCCCTCGGCGTCCAGGTAATCTACCAGGACTTCTCCGTATTCCCCAACCTCACCGTGATGGAGAACCTCGCTCTCAATATGGAGCTGATGGACAAGCGCGCCTTCATGAACTACCGCCGTGCGAGGTCCATCGCCTCGCGGGCTGTAGCCCAGATCGGCTTCGACGTCGACCTTGACGAGCGGGTGGAGAACCTCTCCGTAGCCGACCGTCAGCTCATCGCCATCAGCCGGGCCCTCCTTCAGAACTCGAAGCTTATTATCATGGATGAGCCCACCTCGGCATTGACGAAGAAGGAAGTGAAGTCCCTGTTCTCCCTGATCAAGGAACTTCAGTCCCGCGGCATATCCATCCTCTTCGTGTCGCACAAGCTGGACGAGGTCTTCGAGATCTCAGAGCGCTACACGATCCTCCGCTCGGGCGAAAACGTCGCCAAAGGCAGCACAACGGAACTCGACCACCGCGCCTTTGCCTTCCACATGACCGGACGCGAGTTTTCCGCAGAGTCGTACCGTCCCGCGGGACCGCGAGGCGAGCCCATTCTTTCAGTCAGGGGAGTCTCGCTGCGTGGCTGCTACTCGGGCATCAGCTTCGATCTTGCACCGGGGGAGATCCTCGGCATTACGGGCCTCCTCGGATCGGGGCGGACCGAGCTCGTCGAGACCCTCTTCGGCATCACGCAACCGGACTCAGGTACTATCGAAGTCAGGGGACTTCCAGCGAAGATCAGGAGCGTCAAGGATGCCATCCGGAAGGGCCTCGGCTACGTCCCCTCCGACCGCCTCACCGAAGGGCTCTTCCTTCCGCAGGCGATCGACCGCAATGCTGTCATCGCCGTGCTCGACCGCCTGTCCAACGGCTTCGGATTCCTTCGCAGGAAGGCTGTCGCCGAGACGACATTGCGCTGGATACGGGAGCTCTCGATCGCCACGAAGGATCCGTCGCTCCCGGTACGCACCCTCTCGGGGGGCAACCAGCAGAAGGTGGTGCTCGCTCGCTGGCTTGCGAACGACCTCTCGGTGCTCATCCTGAACGGCCCTACGATGGGCGTTGATATAGGTTCGAAGTACGACATCCACGCCCTGATGCGGAAGCTCGCTTCCGAAGGGCTGGCCATCATCATCGTCTCGGACGACCTGCCCGAGGTGCTCGCCTGCGCGAGCAGGATCATCGTCATGCGCGAAGGTGCCTTCGTCCGTGAGCTCGACCCCGCCTCCACAACAGAGTCGGTCCTCGGCGAGCTCTCGACTGGCGTGGCGTAATGAGGGGAAGCACATGATCACCGCTCGCAGGTTCTTCGCGCGCTCGGAACCCTGGGTTCTGGCCGCCATTGTCATACTCAGCCTCCTGATCCAGGCCCGCTCGGGTCAGTTCTTCACCGGCAACAACCTCGTCGATCTCGCTCGTGCCTTCATCGTGCCAGGTCTCCTGTCGATCGGCTGCATGATGGTGATCGTCTCGGGGGGCATCGACGTCTCCTTTACGGCTGTAGCGGCCCTCGCGATGTACATCACCGACAAGATCCTCCTCCAGTCGGGCTATGAGGGCAATGTCATCCTCGCCTACGCCATGTCGGCAGGGTTCGGGCTTTTGATGGGTGCGCTCAACGGTTTCCTGATCGCCTTCCTCCGCCTTCCCACCCTGGTCGTCACCCTCGGGACGGGGAGCCTCTTCACGGGGCTCATGTTCGGGGCCTTCTCGGCGAGCGCTTCCGACGTCCCTCCGGCTATCGTCGCCCACGGCAAGGAAACCCTCTTCACCGCGGTGAACAGCGATCTGGGTCTCAGCTCGAACATGCCCTCGCAGATCCTCATCCTTGTGGGAATGCTCTTCCTTGCCTTCCTTCTCCTTCGCTACACCATGCTGGGCCGCGGCATCTACGCGATCGGAGGCGACGAGGCCGCCGCAGAACGCGCGGGCTTCAACGTGCGAGCGATCAAGATGTTCCTCTATTGCCTTGTCGGCGTGCTTGCGGGGATTACGGGCATCTCGAGGATCTCGATGATGGCCTACGCCGATCCTTCCACCTTCCAGGGCATGGAACTCACGGTGATAGCCGCAGTCGTGCTCGGAGGCACACGCGTGACGGGAGGCCTGGGGACGCTCACGGGGACGATCCTGGGCATTGCCCTGATGATGATCCTCGCGAACAGCCTTATCCTTATAGGTATCCCGACCTACTGGTCCCGCGCCTTCACCGGTGCGGTGATCATCATCGGCACGGGGGTGACAGCGCACCAGATAGCGTCGACCCACCGCAGCCAGCGCGACCTCAAGAAAACGTAGGGGGAGGCCATGAAGAATGAACAGGCGGAGGTCGCCCTTCCCTTGATCCGGCGGGGACGCGACCAGAACCTGGCGCGGCTTCTCGTCATGCTCGGCGTCGTGTTTGCCCTGATGGCGGTCCTTCGGCCGGAACAGTTTGTCACGCCGGCGAATTTCGGCTCGATGATGCGTCAGTTCCCCGAATACGGCATCATGGCCATCGGCGTCAGCCTGACCATGATCACCGGAGGCATCGACCTCGGTGTCGTCGGTACGGCGAACCTCTCCGCCATCCTTGCGGCGAAGCTCATGTTCGCCGCCGTACCCCGCGGAGCGCCTCCCGAGCAGGCCCTGCCCTATCTCGCCCTTGCGGTCCTGGTCGCACTCGCCTGCGGCCTGGCCTGCGGGGCCTTCGCCGGCCTCCTCATCTCGCGCTTCGAGATCCCCGCGATCCTCGCGACCCTCGGAACCCAGCAGCTCTACACCGGCATCGCCATAGGTATAACGAACGGAAGGCCCCAGAGCGGCCTTCCACTCCTCTACTCGAAGATCGGCAATACCGAGTTCTTCGGCCTCTTCCCCCTCTCCTTCCTCGTGTTTCTCGTCGTTGCGGTGGGGATCGCCTTCCTGCTTTCCAGCTCCCGCTTCGGCATGTATCTGTACATGCTGGGCACGAATTCCAAGGCCGCGCTCTACGCAGGGCTCGGCAACACCTCGATTTTAATCCGCACCTACATGCTGTCGGGCCTGCTCTCCTCGGTGGCGGGCCTCATCATGATGGCGCGGGCCAACTCCGCCAAGGCAGAGTACGGAGCGCCTTACACGCTGCAGTGCGTACTCATCGCGGTGCTGGGCGGCATTGATCCGAGCGGCGGCTTCGGAAAGATAGTCGGCGTAACCCTCGCCATCTTCATCCTCCAGTTCCTCTCGTCGGGGCTGAACATGTTCAACAACATCTCTAATTTCTACCGCGATGTGATCTGGGGCGGGGTTCTCATCCTCGTGCTTGTGTTCAACCGTCTGCTCTCGCAGAGGGCGGAGAGGCGCGCGGCCAGGCGAGGAGAGTGAGGGCGGTGGACTCCACCGCTGCCGGCGACACGTTCACCGGCTATTTCATTGCAGGACTTGCCCGCGGCGCAGCGCCCGAAGGAGATTCACGATGGCCAGGATACTGGTAGTTGGAGAGCAGTGGACTTCGGCCACCACCGAGGTCAAGGGACCGATCGCCTACTCGATCGGCGCCTACAAGGAAGATGGGACCGCCCTCGTCGAAGCCCTGCGCTCGCGGGGGCACGAGGTCGACCGCTTCGTCACCTGCCGCGTGCCCGAATACTTCCCGGAGGATATCACCCAGCTCCGCGGCTATGATGTCATCTGCCTGAGCGACATTGGAGCCGACGCCTTCCTCTTCCACCCCGAGATGCTGACGAAGTCCATACGTCACCCCAATCGCCTCTCGATGCTCAGGGACTACGTGACCGGCGGCGGCGGCCTCGCCATGATCGGCGGCTGGATGTCCTTCTCGGGCATCGACGGCAAGGCCCGCTACCACGGTACCGCCGTCGAGGAGGTCCTGCCCGTGACCTGCCTTACCTTCGACGACCGCCAGGAATGCCCCGAAGGCATCGTTCCCGAAGTAATCCAGCCATCGCACCCAATTATGAAGAGCCTCCCCTCCCCCTGGCCCTTCTTCCTCGGTTACAACCGTGTCGTGGCCAAACCCGGTTCTTCCGTGATCATGAAGGCCGGCGACGATCCCTTCCTCAGCGCCTGGACCTGCGGAAAGGGTCGTGCCTCCGCCTTCGCGAGCGACTGCGCCCCGCACTGGGGTCCCTCCGACTTTCTCAAATGGGAAGGCTACGCAGCCTTCTGGGGCAATCTTGCAGGATGGCTGGCGGGAGCTTGAGTGCTTCGCCGGTCATTGGGGAAACCCCGGCAGACTCGGCCACGGCCCCTTCATCCACGAGGTAGTCTGATGAAAAAACTGTCGGAAGTCTCGCAGTATTCGCTCGAGAAGTACCTCGGCGAGACCGCCACCTATGGCGAGAGGGCATTCTCGGTTATCAGGATCTTCGCCGTCGCCCTCGGCACGGTAGAAATGTTTTCGTTCAGATCCGCCTTCCAGTACCTGCTCGAGGGCTCGCCGAAATATCTGTCCTTCGCATGCGGATTCCTCGCGAGCATCCTGTTTTCCCTGGGCACATTGCTGTTGCTGCGGCCACAGCGGGTCAGCATCGCATTCCGCTTGCTGTCCGTGTTTTTCGATGCGGCCTTCGTGTCCGCCATCATCGCCCCCTCGACGATTTGGCCGTCGGAGACCTACCACGGAGTGCTCGCGCGGCCTGACGTGGCGTTATACTTCGTCATCGTAATTGCCTCGGGTTTCAGGCTTTCCAAGCCAGTCATCGCATTCAGCGCGGCACTTAATTTCCTGTGCTGCGCGACTCTGGTCTCTATCGATTTTACGGTGAATCGACACGACTTGGTCTATACCATGCGGGAAGTCTTCAGCTGCGCCCTGTTGTTGACGATGTCGACGCTGGTGGGTTTTGCCATCCGGTCTCGCATCATCACGATTTCGTCGGAAGGCATGAAAGCGATGACCGAGTCCGAGAATGTGCGAAAAAGCTTTGGAGCGTATATATCCCCGGAGCTGGTCGCGGCGGCGCTGTCCGCGGACGTCATGGGACGGGCAGGCGAAAAGCAGTCCGTCGCCGTCCTCTTCGCCGATCTCGTCGGCTTTACTTCCTATGCTGAAAAGATCCCTCCAGACCGTCTGGTGAAGGAGCTGAACGATTATCTGGAGATCATGATCAAGGCCGCCAAAGAGGAGCATGGAGTCGTGGACAAATTCATTGGCGACTCGATCATGGTCGTCTTCGGGATACCGACTCCGCATGAGGATGACACCTTTCGGGCCCTCCGCTGTGCCATGAAGATGGAGATCGCCCTGAAGGAGCACAATGTCGAGCGCCGTTCGCGGGGCCTGGAAGAGTTCCGGCATGGCATCGGAATACATTTCGGGGAGGTCGTTGCAGGAAACATCGGAACGGCGGAACGACTCCAGTACACCGTGATCGGAGATACCGTGAACATGGCAAGCCGGCTGGAAGCTGCGACGAGGGAGCTTGGATGTCAGGTGCTCATCTCGAAGGCTGCGATCGAGGCGATCGGTGACAAGATCGGAGACTTCGATCTGAAGTCGTTCGGAGTGATCAAGCTGAGAGGGCGGGAGGAATCGTCGGAGGTGTTTTCCTTTGCATGAGATCGGGCGCCGTTGACGGTAAATGGCCATAAGGGCTTCGTCAGGGCATATTGAGCGCCTTCGGGTTGCAGCTGTGAGAAATCCGGGCTAAGCCCTGGCCCATGATCTCGGGCGCCCGAATCAAACTGCTTGTCAGCGCTGGCCATGTGCCAGTACCAGGCCTCTTCCCTCTTCCATATTGGCGACCCGTTCAAAGTACCCGGAATCAGAAAAGTATAGATTGAAAGCAAGTCCATTCCTGTTTTCAAGGAGGGCTTTCCCGTTCATCTGGTTTTCCACCAACCCGAATACCAACTGGAATCCAACCGTATCACTCTTGCGAGGTTCAAAAGCATCTGCCAAACCCACACCGTTGTCTGAGACCTCCAGGCAAAAGTTGTTTTCATACCCTTTGTGCAGGTTCACTCTTATTTCACCGGGCTTGTTGGAAGGGAAAGCATGGATCCTGGCATTCATGACAAGCTCATTGAGCACCAGACCGAAGGGGATGGCAGTATCGATCAAGGCGACCACTGAATCGAGCTTCGCTACTATCTTGATGCGATCCCATTCCGAGGAAGCCTTTGTCTGGATCGTCCTCAGGTATTCTTCCGTATAGGCCTTGAGGTCTACGCGTGAAAGATCCTGTGAATCGTAGAGCTTTTTCTGGACGAGGGACATGGCCAGAAGGCGGTCTGTCATTTCATCCAGGATCATCGTCAATTCGGCGTTTTTGGAAGTGCCTCCCTTGAGGGAGAACAGGGCGATCATGACCTGGATATTGTTGCGCGTTCGATGGAAAAGTTCCTTGATGAGGGCGTTCTTCTCCAACAGCAATCTTTCGCGCCTCTGCTCTGCATATTTGCTCTCGGTAATGTCCTTGTCGATGCCTCGATAGCCCTTCAGGACATTGTTTTCATTGATGACAGGAACAGCATTGGTGAGCAGACATCTTCTCTCCCCGTTCTTTTTTACAATCCAGTTTTCAAGTTCCTTGATCTCGGACCGACTCGCGACGATTTCAGTGAATATCCTTCCTACTCTTTCTGCCTCTTCCTGTTCCATGAAATCGAAGGGAGACTTTCCAATGATCTCCTCGCTTGATCGCCCCAGTATTTCCTCGGCCTTTTGTGAACTATAGATAGAGCTTGTCCCAAAGTACGCAACTTTCGGATCAGCAAGGATTCAATATCAGAATAGATGACAATAGGTATCAATATTCTTTGGAAGGTGCATGATTCGGAGGAAATATGCGACCCAAGGAGGCTTTCGCCGCCGT
>CAIJMU010000037.1 GCA_903821875.1 uncultured Spirochaetota bacterium | reverse complement strand
GGGAAACTATCCGGGCGGGGTGCGCTTCGAGCGCATCGATTTCCAGACAACAGCTGATACAGAAACCATCACCGTGCTTACCGATTCGACCTATGGAGTACCAACGAAGACACTAGCGGCGACCGCCAACAGCGCCACTGGCAAGGTAGACCTCGTCAACTCGACTGACGAAGGTATTTCCGTTTCCATCGATAGCCATACAGACTTCACTGCGACTACGGCAGCCGATGGCAGCTGGAGGATCGACCATATTCCCCTCGGCTCCTACACCATCCGCTTTTCCAAGCTGAACACGCCTGAGGCGACGAGCGCGCTCGAGGTTAAGCCCTGCGACATCGTCAACCTCGGCAGCCTCGAGATGGTGCCCAATGCGTCAACCTTGTCAGGCTACATCAAGCTGAGCGGCATGACCGATAGTTCGGGAATTCTTGTGACCGTCGCAACAAGCGGAAAGCCCGATCGGACTGGCCTATCGGATTCCGGTGGCCATTTTACCGTCGATAACATCTACTCGACGGGTTCCCATGCCGTCACTGCCCACAAGGCTGGTTGGGACGACTGGACCACTACCATTTCCGACTTCCAGCCCCTCGAAACCCGCAAGGTCGGCGTCAGCCCTGAAATTACTCTAGTTGATACGACCAAGCCAGTCGTGAGCGGCGTGCTAATCAACGAAGGCGCCAACATTACCGACAAGCCCGATGTGACCATACGCTTCTCTCTGGCTGAGGTCGGGTCAGGCGCCGACCGAATGCAGGTGAGCTGGGATGGCGTCTTCGACGTAGAACCCTGGGAACCCTATGCGGCCGCATTCACTAAAACTGTTCCGGCGAACGGGAATGGCGACTATACGATAAGCATCCGTGTGCGCGACAAGGCGGGGAATGTGTCGGAGGCAGGGACGGATACGATCGCTTTGTCGAACCTGTATGTGACGCTCGGCGGGGTGCTGAGTGGGAGCGACCTCCATTGGACCAAGGAAAGAGGTGTATACAAGGTAATAGGGACGATGGTTGTCGAGGCGGGGGATACGCTTATTGTCGATCCGGGGGTGGAGGTGCGATTCCAGGGCGAATACAGCCTGGCTGTGCGCGGTACGGTAAAGATACGGGGAACCAAGGCCTCTCCGGTTATCCTCACACGAGATTCCTCCTTTACCGGACAATGGACGGGCATCGCTTTGCAAGGGGATCTGAGTGTCAGGGATTCCACTGGCTATGGCTATGTGTCTGGCTCGATCATGGAATACGCTTCTATCTCGTATGCGAAGACAGCCGTATCTTCGACCGGAAATATGCTGATTCAGCACTGCAGTTTCGATGCGACCAATAGCTGGGTAAAATCAGGGGGCTCCGACCTGTTCTTTGATAACGATGTGTCATGCCGTTTCACGCTGACTGGAAACACCGTCAATAACCGTTTCCATGACATATCAATCGCGGAGTATGATCCGGAACAATGGACCATCGGCAAGGCAAAGAACAATTCTTTTTATGGAATTGTGCGCTCAAATGGATATTATGCTATAATTTTGACAGAAGGGCCAATTTCAAATAACTGTTTCTATGATATTTCATATGCACCGAGTAGTAGTGATTGGCTTAAGCAGTACGGGGGGAATGCCGCATTTGCTATATATGGAGGCGTTTCCTTTAGCTTTAACAATATCTACGACATCTGGTTCAACCATGTACTCGGTCCCTCTGGTGTTGGGCCAGGCAAAACCGTCAGCGTGAGCAACAATTTCTGGGGCGCTGACAAAGCCGCAGAGCTTAGCCTTCTTGGTGCGGGTGGCAACGCATCCTTTATTTGGGACTACTATGACGACCCGATCAACCTCGGCAAGCTCCAGTTCGCCCCCCCTGCCACCCAACCCTGGGACTTCGCCGGCTACAAGGGCGATGACTTTATCGATGCTGACTTCAACATCAACAACTACTCATTCACGAGCGACACCATGATGATGGCGAGCCAACCCCCCGAGCCGACCAGCCCAGGCATCACCATTCAGCCCAAGGTCCTCTTTGCAAACAACACAATCACCGGCGTTCGCATTGCGCAAAGTGTGAGCGATCTCTTGGCTGCCTCCTGGTCGGCTTATTCCAGCAGCTTGCCTTGGACTATCGATACAGCCAAGCTCGTCGATGGCTACGCTGAGATTTGCATCCAGGTGAAGGATAGCCTCGGCAACGTGTCGGGGGTCGCGAGCCACAAGATTGCCTACGATACCCCGATCATCTCGAAGCTCAATATCAGCGAGGGAAAGGCCTTCACGACCGAGTCGGAGTACACAATCAAGTACACGATCCGAGACGCTGGCAAGCTCACCTCGCGTGAACTCTATCTCAATGGCTTCAAGATCGAGCAAGAGACCAGCATTTGGGGCATAAGTGGTTCGTGGGGAGGCGCCTGTGAATACAGCAAGAAGCTTCGGCTTTCGGATATGGGCCCGGGGGCATACTCGATCAAGATCGTCATCAGCGACGAGGCGGCTCGGACGAGCAGCCAGACTGTCAACTTCACCATCGACCGCACGGTAGTCAATAGCGGCTGGGGAGGTGGTGCAAGCTGGAACGCTACAACCGGTCAGCCCCTAAAGGACTCGGGCACCACCTACCTTTGGCACCTCGACTCGGACACAGCTGAAGTGAGCCAGAATTCTTCCTGGAATATGAACGGGACCCTGGGGACAGCTGGGCTGGGCGGTGGCAGCATTAGCGGATATGGAGGTATTCCAAGTCTAGTCTTTGCCCCCTCTTCCAGCACTAACGCTTATACCATCGACTTCTGGGAAAAGGGGAAGGAATTCTATCTCAGTGGTGGTCCCTTCCAAAATATTAACTCGTACTCTTCCTATATAGGTAGCTATTGGTACTATACCAGCGGCACTACCAGCGCTTCTGACAGTTTCTGGTGGAGCTTCAATCCCGTAACCGACACGAGCTGGCATCACTATGCCTTTGTTTTCGCCGGGACCAGGGTTCTCTTCTATATCGATGGCATCTTGGTAATCTACAAGGACGGATTCTCGCAGACCCTTTTCAACTCGACGAACAACTTTTACGGATCCTTCTCAAGTTCCGTCGACGAGGTCCGCCTCTCCTCAGTCGCCCGCTCGGGTGATGAGCTTCGTGCCTACGTGGAGCAGGCTAAACCCAAGATTGTTCCTTGACTTTTTGGAGCCTGCCTTGAAAAAAAGCCACCGCTGGACCTGCGCCAGCGGTGGCTTTTTTCAGGCCCTCGCACTGGGAATTCAGCGGAACGGAAGAATCCTGACCCGTTGTTTGTTTTCTCCGATGGAAAGCAGGCATCCGGAGTCGAGTTCTCCTGCAAATCGATCGATTGCAGAAACAATTGTCGCTCCGATTTGGTCCGGACGAATGTCTTGCATCCGTGCCAGGATCACGCTTGGTAAGGCGGCTCCCGAGTTGGCGAGCAAGTACCCAAAGTCCAAGTCTCTGGTGAATATCGCATAACCCTCACGGGCGGCAAACTCTAGTATTTTCACATCGGTTGCGTCATTGGGGCCGATCGTCGACCAGTGGAGTGCTTCAATCCCATGATCCCGGAAATACGCTTCCCATTTCCGGGGGAGATTCATGTCTAGAAGGATTTTCATGCCTGGATGACGACTTCCTGCTCTTCGGTTCGATAGGCTGCCCATGACAGACATTCGAGGATATCGGCACGCTGGATGTAGGGATAGTCGGCCAGGATTTCCTCTATTGAGCAACCGGCCGCGAGCAGCCCGATGACGGTTCCGACTGTTACCCTCGTGCCTCGGATACACGGTCGGCCAGTCATGATCGCGGGATCGACCTTTATTCGATTCAAGATCATGCTCACCTCCTGGCAACACTATATCACTTGGGTCTCGGGTACGTCATGTCAGACCCGCAAAGAGCCTGCGTCACGTTTTGCCACGGGTCGACGAACATGATCAGGGTGGAGACGCTGTAGGCGCTCATCTCCCGAACTCTAAAACTACCTTTGTGCCACCTTTGCGCTCTACGCGGAGTTCGGCGTCCAGCTGTTTCGCCAGGCCGTGCACCAGGGTGAATCCGAAGCATCCGCCTGGAGCAATAGCATCGCTGCTATCGTGGCCATATTGTTCTTGACGCGGTGGTGGACCTCGGTGAGGATGAGTTCCTTCTCCGCCAGGAGGGCTTCTGCCTCACTTTTCGCGCGTCTCAAGTCAGTGATCTCGGTGACCTCAGAGACCTCGGTGATCGTATGGAGTATGAACTTCAGCCTGCCGTTCCGGGCCCGGATGGGCGAGCAGGAGGCCATGCACTGTTTTCCCAGCATTTCCTGCCCCTGATATCCCTGGCATGGAGATTCATCAATTCTTCCATCGGCTTGTTGGCCGCCACGATGCGGTGGCTGGGGTCGAGAAGGAAGGCCGGCAGGGGAAGGCCTTCGATTGCCAGGCCCCAGAAGCGCATGGAACCCGCTTGCGTGGGTATCACAGCGTTCAATTGCTGCTTCCTTTCGGGGCTTGGTGCGGGTTGCGGGGCTTTCCGTGCCTTGCGTTCAAAATTCATGTGCGTGCCTCAGGCTAGATGATTTTACGAATACTCTTTGAAACGTAGCGCGTTGCAGTAAGGTCCGCAATTGGAATGCAACTAAGTCGCCTATAGATTTTCGTCTATCAGGACATATTTTATTATTGCAGAATTATTTGCGCTTATCCCGGGCCAGGGGGGAATCGCCTAACTACCCGCGCCTGACCTCGCCATACGGCGGCTCTTGGCCGCGGCCAGGCCTGCGTACATCGAGGGCCAGTGCCTGGTCAGGAAGAGGCCGGCCCTGGCTTCGAGGCTCGGGGCGACAATGAGCTGAGGGTCTCCCCTCAGCGCAGAGCTCAGGACCTGGCGCGCGACCAGGGCGGGGTCGGCTCCACCCTCGATGTCGGGGTCGGGCCTGCCGCTCGGCTTGCCGTCAGCGCCGATGGCGGCCTGGGCGAGGGCGGTCCTCACGTAGCCCGGGTAGATTGTCGTAATTGAGATATGCCTGTCGGCGACCTCGCTCCTGAGCACCGAGCCGAAGCCCGACAGGGCGTGCTTGGCGGCCGCATAGGCGGAGCGCTGCGGCGCTCCGACGAGCCCTGCGATGCTGGAGACGAGGACGAGGCCGGAGGGGGTCCTGCCGTCGAAGGAGGGCAGGAGGCGGCGCACGAGGTCTACCGGGGCATTGAAATCGAGCTCCATGATGCGGTCAAAGGCCTCGGGCGGGATGTCCTCGAAGCGGGCACGCTGCGAAACACCGGCGTTGAGGATGACGAGGGCGAAGCCCCCGGATATGGCGAGGGCCTGCTGGACGGAGGCTCCGCGGGCTGCCCGGTCGAGGAGGTCGAAGGCGAGGATCTCATGCCCGCCCCCCATCCCGGCAGCCTCCGATAGTTTGGTGCAGGAGGCCTGGACAGCGCGGAGGGCCTCGAGGTTTCGACCCGACAAGAGGACGAGGGCACCCCTCCGCGCGGCCTCCCTCGCAAGCTCCGCGCCGATGCCCGAGGAAGCGCCTGTGATCCAGACCCAGCGCTTGTTGATGTCGATCCTCATGATGCCTCCACAAGGCATTTTCCGGAGCTCCCTATCAAGTCGCCCCTCCCTTCACGGCGCAGGGCTTCCCGTACGAGCGTCGCGTTGCCGGGCTTGTTGAACTGGAGGAGGGCCCGCTGCAGGGAACGTTCATGCTCGCCGCGGGCCACATGGACTTCCTTGCCGTTCATCGGGTCCCTCCCCGTCCGGTACATCGCAGTGGCCAGGGTTCCTGGTGTCGGGTAGAAGTCCTGGACCTGGTCGGGTACAAAGCCGGTGTCGCGGAGGTATTCCGCGAGTTCGATGGCTTCGGATAGGCCCGCGCCGGGGTGGGCCGAGATGAAGTAGGGGATCATGTACTGCCTGAGCCCCATGCGCGCGTTGAGTTCCGCATAACGCCTCGTGAAGAGGTCGTACATGGCGCGGCCGGGTTTGCCCATGAGGGCAAGGACGCGGTCGCTCACGTGCTCGGGCGCGATCTTGAGCTGGCCGGAGACGTGGTGGGCTACGATCTCCTCGAGGGCTTCGGTGCCCGTGTCGAGGAGGAGATAGTCAAAGCGGATTCCCGAGCGTACGAAGACCTTTTTCACGCCGGGGACTGCTCGCACGGCTTTGAGGGCAGCTACAAATTCCCGGTGGTCGGGAAGCAGCCTGGGGCAGGGCTCGGGTGTGAGGCAGCGGCGCTCGGGGCAGGCCCCGGCCTTGGCCATCTTGGGGCAGGCGGGAGCCATGAAGTTGGCCGTAGGGCCGCCGAGGTCGTGGATGTAACCCTTGAACTCCGGGTGCTTGACGAGTTCGCCCGCCTCGCGCACAAGGGAGGCTACGCTGCGCGCGGTGACCGTCCTGCCCTGGTGAAGGGCGATCGCGCAGAAGGAGCAGCCTCCGAAGCAGCCCCGGTTCGACACAAGGGAAAAGGCCACCTCGGAGAGGGCAGGGACGCCTCCGAAGCCCTCGTACATGGGGTGGGGCTTCCGGGAATAACCTAGTTCATACAATTCATCGAGGGCGGCTCCGGCCAGCGGGGGGGCAGGAGGTTCCTGAATGACAAAGCGGCCGACGCTTTCTTCCACGAGGCGCTTGCCGCTGCCGGCTTCCGCGTTCAGGTAGGAGAGCCGGAAGGACTCGTTGAAGGCCGCGAAGCCCGCCTCGTCGGCCTTTGCAGCCACCTCCCAGGACGGCAGCTCGACGAAGGGGCCTTCGGACTGCTCGGGTCGCCGCGAGGTCCAGCTGCAGGTCCCGCGGATCCCGCGGAGGGCAGCCCGGAGGGCAGGATTGTCGGACTGCCCTGAGGCCGCAAGCGCGCGGAGGCGGCCTGCGATCTCCAGGAGGGCCGTTTCACCCATGCCGTAGACGAGGAGTTCGGCCTTGGAGTCGAGGAGGACGGAGCGCCTGACGGTATCGGACCAGAAGTCGTAGTGGGCGAAGCGGCGCAGCGAAGCCTCGATTCCTCCAATTATGACGGGTACGCCCTTGTATGCTTCCCTGCAGCGACCGGCATACGAGATGACCGCGCGGTCCGGGCGGGCATTCTTCCTGCCTCCCTTGCCGGGACCCAGGCTGCCGTCGCTTCGCAGGCAGGTTTCAGGCTTCCCGCCAGGCGCGTAGTCGTCCTCGGAGCGTGGCTTCCGGTTGGCGGTGTAGCTCGAGACCATCGAGTCGAGGGCTCCGGCGGATACAAGCCAGGCCAGGCGTGGCTTGCCCAGGAGGCGGAAGGCTCCGACGTCGTCTGGATCAGGACGCGCGAGGATCCCGACGGAATAACCGCGGGTCTCGAGCAGCCGGCCGAGGATGGCAGCAGCGAAGGTCGGATGGTCGACATAGGCATCACCGGAGACGAAGACGAAATCGAAGGGGCCTTCGCCCGCAGCCAGCGCGAGGCCCTGTTCACGGGAAAGGTCGGCCGGCCAGGCGGGGAGGAAGCTCATGTATTAATTGTAATGGAGCCCCGCAAGCCTGTCCATCATGGCTTCTGCTCTGGCCAGTCTTCGCGTCCTGGCTCCTGTCCAGGGGAAGCCGGACCAGGAATTCCGTGTGCCCTGGCCGGCTCTGGAACTCGATCCGGCCACCATGTTCCGCGACAATCGTCTTCGCGCTGCTGAGCCCGAGCCCGAGTCCCCCGACCCTGGTCTTGGTGGTGTAGAAGGCATCGAAGATGTGACCGCTGTGTTCCGGGGCGATGCCGGGACCGTTGTCGATGACCGACACCCTTGCCATGTCCAGGTCGCGTTCAAGAAGGATCTCGAGGTGGCCCTTGCCCTGCATGGCCTGGATGGCATTGTCGATGAGGCTCATCCAGACAAGATCTAGTTGTTCCCTTCTTCCAGCTACATATATGCTTCGGTCGAGCCGGGTCCCGAGTTCGATGCCACCCCTGGTCATGTGCCCGAAGAGCGCGGCAACCTCCTCGAGATCCCCTGCCAGGGCGATCTTCACGCTCTCCTCGCGCGGGCTCTGGCCGAGGTAGACCCGAAGGGCCCTGATGACATTGGCAGCCTTTCCGCTGGCCGTTCCGATGACCATGCTTGCCCTGCGGATGTCGTTGACTGACTCCACGATCGTAAGTATTGATCGTATCCGCTGTGGCCTGAGGAGGTCCACGAGACGCGGGCCCAGGTGGTGGAGCCTGGCTTCCACCACCCGCTCCGAGAGTTCCTCGGAGCCAGGCAGGCCCGCCTGCTCCAGCTGGGCCATGACCTCGCGCTTGCGAGCCCGAAGGAAGGCAGGGTCCCCGCTGTCGTCACTGGCTGCGCACTCGGCGAGGAGCTCGGCAAGCACTCTCGCGTCATTCACATCGAGGCCAGCCAGCTCCTTCGCGATGTTCACCACGTGGCCGTCGACCTGCTCGAGCAGCGTGCGGTTAGCCGAGGTGATGGCTCCGAGAGGCGTGTTGAGCTGGTGTGCGACTCCGGCGACGAGCTGGCCGAGGGCTGCTACCCTCCTTGTCTCCACAAGCCGGTCCTGGGCCAGGGTGAGCTGGTCGCCCATCTCGATCACGCGCCTCGCGATGAACCTGTCCGCCAGGAAGAAGGCCAGGAGGGCCACGAGGGTGCCCTCAAGCAGGGCCAGGAGTATCTGCTCGAGGAAACTGTTGCGGGAGTCCGAGAGCATCACATCACCGCTCGCGTAGAGCCTCAGCTCCCCGATCGCCATGCCGAGATGGCGGATCTGGACTGCGCTCGAACTCCTTGCGGCCGCCGCCAGCGCCTTCTCGTCTCCCGGCTCGAGCCGGGCCGGGGTGGAGGCGCCAGGGAGCCTTCCCTTGCCTGCGGCCGACACCAGGACCCCGCCCTTGTCATAGAGGAAGACCGCAGAGAAGTCCCCGTCATCCAGCTCGCTGGCGATGATCTCGTCGCAGGCCTCGGTGATGTCGACCCACAAGGGTACCTTGAGGCTATCGGCAAGATGCGCTGAGGCGGCTGCGGTCTTGGCGGAGAGGTCCCTGTGGAAGCTCCGTTCGCGCAGCATGCCGAAGGCGACAGCGAAGAGCGCGGTGACGACTAGGGTGGCGATAATCGTAGTTATGAGGAAACCGGAGCGGAGGGACCGGCGTTTTGCTTTGCCGGGTTCCTCTTGTTTTCCGACGGGCGTGGCAGACGCGTCGCTCATCCGGCACCTCCCAGGGCGATCCATGCCGGCATCGCGGAATACTGCGAGCGGCCAGTGCGAACCAGTATAGGTGTTGACCAGAGGGTGTCAATTCCTCGACCCCCGGGCTGACTCCGTATATCATCGGGCAATGGAAACTCAGGCATGGATCGGAATGGCCGCGCTCGTGGCAGCGCTTGCCCTCTTGGCTACGGTGGCTGCCCTCGCCTTCAACCTGGGCCGTTCGAGGGGTCGCGCCTCGGCGGAGGAAGCCCTGGGCGATCTGGTCAGCTCGGAGAGGAGGGACGCAATCAAGCGCTCCCGTGCGGTCCTCGGAGGTCTCGCCGCCGAGCAGCTCGCACCCTGGCTGCCGGGCTTTCCCTGGAATCCGGGTGAGCTACGCTTTATTGGAAAACCCATCGACTTCCTTGTCTTCCGGGGCGCGGCCGAGGGACGCATCGACGAGGTGGTCTTCGTAGAAGTGAAGACGGGAGGAGCCACGCTTTCTGGAATCGAACGGGCGCTGCGGGACGCTGTCCGCGAGAAGCGCGTGTCATGGGCGGAGTGGCGCCCGCCCCAGAACTGAGGCGGGACACTAGGTCTTGAAACGGGCGGCTTCCCTCCCGAGTGTCTCGATATTTGTCCCGGTCCTGCCAGCGGAGGCAGCAACATCCATGGCTGCTTCACCTATGGAAGCGGAGGCCTGCGACACTTCACCGACCAGCTCGAGAATCGTGCTGCTGGCGAAGGAGAGGGCCTTCATCTTGTCCTGGGCGGAAGCGGTTGCCTGCCTCATACCCGTTGCAGCCCGCCGGATGGCACCGGTCCCCTCGTTTATGTCGCGCAACGCGGCGTTGACCTGCGCCGACTCGTCGTTGTGCCCCGAGATCTCATTCCTGAGTTCGTCACCCAGGGCGCTGATCCGCGCGATCATGCCTTCGATGGACTGGAAGGAAGTATTGACCTCTGCCTGGGCATGCACTACCTCCTCGATGGCGGCGTGGATGCCCTGCAGCTCAGCCGCGGTCTTCCCTGCCTGGGCGCTGCTCTGCTCGGACAGGCCGCGGATCTCGTCGGCGACCACCATGAAGCCGGCGCCGGCCTGCCCCGCATGAGCGGCCTCGATGGCAGCGTTCATGGCAAGGAAGTTCGTGCGCGCGGCTATCGTGGCGATCGCCGCGTTCGTGTCGATGAGCCGCTGCGAACGGCGGAGGATTTCGGAGGCTGCCTCGGTGGCGGCAGCTATCTTGCCCCGGCCCGAATCCGATTGCCTGACAAGCCTCCCGAGCTCCTCGGCTACGAAATCGACGGACTTGCCCATGCTTTCAACGCTCGTGCCGATCTTTTCCAGGGCTTCGGTGCTTTGGCCTATGCCAGCCGCCTGGGATTCTATGGATGCGCTGAGGACATCGATGCCTGACATGATCTCGCCTACAGCGGAGGACATGGTGCCGACTTCCACACTCTGGTTGGTGGCCAGTTCCATCGTGAGGGATGCCGAGGCCCTGATCCTTTCGACCTCGCCATCGACGGTGCGGACGCTTGTGGCCAGCACAGCTCCTTCGCTTCCCAGAGCGGCGGCGCAGGACTGGATGCCGGCGACCATCGCAGCGATGCTGGCCGCGAAATTGTTGAAGGAACGCGCAACGTTGCCGATCTCGTCGGACCTTCCCGCCTTGAGGCGTCGCGTCAGATCCCCGTCGCCGCTGGCGGCCTCGTGCAGCGCCCTGTCGAGCTTGCGAAGCGGCCCAAGGGAAGTTGTCGTGATAATTATGATGACAAGGGTCAGGAGGATGACAGCCAGGCCGCCGAGGAGCGCGGAACGGAGGGTTGCTGCAGACACCGGGACGAGGATCTCGTCGTAGGGTATCGAGACGCAGAAGTACCAGCTGGGCTGGCTACCTGTGGATTTCATGGGCTCGCCGATGGTCAGGGCGCGCTTGCCGGTCAATTCTGACCGGTCGATGAACATGAGGGATTCACGCCTGTCCATCCTGGCGACCAGATCGAAGCGACGGGCCAGGTCCGGGAGGGCCTCCTCGAGCTTTTTCCCGACCAGCTTCGAATCGGGATGGGCTACGATCCTGCGGTCGCCCGAGACCATGAATGCGTAACGCGATCCCTTGGCCAGACCGTTGGCGAAGGCCTGGATAGGCTCCAGTGAGTAGTCAACCCCTGCGACGCCCATGAATTTCCCTCTGTCCAGGATCGGGACGCAGAAGGAAACCGCCTGCACGGTCTCACCGTCCAGGCCTTCGAAGGAGTAGACGTCTGTCAGATAATCTGCATTGGTCCTTTGGGGCTCGGTGTAGAAGGTGCCTACGGCTCCTTCGGCGTCGAGCGTGGCGAAATCCATGCTGTATTCGCCCTTGTCCTGGGTCCAGTAGGGGACGAACTGGCCTGATTTTGTATGACCTGGCTTGCCCGCAAAGGCCGCGTCGTTCCCGTCGAGGACGTTCTTTTCAAAGATGTACCAGGTGCCGTGCAGGCCCTTCTGCCGTGCGAAAATGGCCCTTGGGGCCTCTGTCAGGACATCCCGCCTGTGCTCCTTCGATATCGACCTGAAGGTTTCCGCGAAGGCGGCCAGGTCGCGGGAGATCTGCATTCCGGAGCTGAGGAATTCCGTGGCGGCGGCAGCGCGTTCCTTTGCGGTCAGCTCCGCCTCGGCCTTGGCTGAGACAAGGGCCCGATTCCATGATTCCTGGCTTGTATAGAATATGAGGATACCGACTATGGCGATGACTGGCACGCCTATCGCGAGGGCCATGCGCGTCCTGATCGAGATGCTCCGTTTTTTCATCGTACCTCCATCACTTTCTCCGGGTGGCTGGAGTCGATGATCCGACGAGCGGCCCGCGCCTTATTTCTCGTGCATCAGGGCTCCAGACGCAAGAATCGCCGCTGGGCGAAACGGGGATAGGTGGCGAAAAGGCCCGCGAAGGCAAGCGCAGCCCCTCCCCCGTAGGCAAGGGTGAAGCCCGCGATTCCCAGGCTCAGGATGGTCGCCAGGTAACCGAGTCCGCCTATCGCAGCCATCGCGCCGAGGAGCACGATGACGGAATTCGGATTCTGCTTCATCGCCGCCACGGGATTGTCCCAGGAAAGGCGCGGATTCGCCGTGTCGATCCACAAGCCGGCCATGTTGGCCAGGGACGAGAAGGCGAAGGCGAGCAGGACCGAGGCTGCAGCCTCCAGGAAGCCCAGATGCAGGACGAGGGCGAGGCCTCCGGCACCGACAATGGCTCCTATGAGGCCCCAGCCCAGGGCATGGGCGAGCTTGGCAAGCATGAAGTCCCGGACGCTTACAGGCAGTGCAAGGAGGGCCGGCAGGGCCTTGGCATCGCGGGAGAGCGCGGTCGCCGCGATGCTCGTTGCCGAGCCAAGGAAGGCGCCGAAGGCGGCGCCAGCAAGGAAGCCCAGGGGGCCCCCGCGAACGGCCTCGAGGGCGACTGCGATGGAGGCCAGGTTGCCGCGTTGTACGAACCAGGCAAGGACAAGGATGAGGGGCATGAGCAGCACTATGAAGGGACCATTGAGGAAGTACATCGGTTCGCGGTTCATCATCCGGCTTTCGCGGAGGACGAGGGCACGGAAGGCACCGCCCGCCAGGAAGTTGCGGGATACAAAGGCATGGGCCTGGCCCCTCCCGAGCCTCCGGAGGCTGCCCTCGCCGAAGGCCAGGACACTGCGCGCCCAGGCTCTGGCGAAGAAGGCGAGGACGAGGGCAGTCGCGGCGAGTCCGAGGGCGAAGGAGGCTGCCACCCAGGGCAGGCCTTGCAGCCAATCGCCGGCCATCGCCAGGGAAAGCGCCTTGTACGCGAACAGGGAGGGCGGCCAAGCCGTCCCGACAAGGTTCATCACCGTGCCAGGGCCGGCGTAGTGCGCGAGCATCCAGGCGGGGTCGCCGAGCTTTGTCATCGAGGACTGGACGTAGAGGTTGAAGGCCAGGGCGAAGGCCACGCCGACGAAGCCTCCGGCCAGCATGATGGCGTTCCTGCTCCGCATGAAGCGAGCTGCCGACATGATGGGAACTATGATGATCCAGGCGATGGCGAGGGGGAGGAGGGGGAGGGCCAGGGAGGTCAGGAGTCCGAGGATCCAGAATGCCGGAGGCGGGGCCTCCTTTACCCCCAGGACCACGAGTTGCACGCCGACGAGGAAGACGGAAAAGGCGAACTCGGAGAGGTAGACCACGACGAAGCGCGCAGCGAGAAGCTGCCGGTTCCCGATGGGCATCGCGAAAAGCTGGCGGTCGGCGGCCGACTGGCTCCAGCCGCTCAGGATCATGATGAAACCCAGGGAGAACACGGCCATCGAGGCCATGATGGCGGAGTTCAGGAGGAGAAGCCCCTGGAGTCCCTGGGGCTGCAGCGCATCGTACTGGGCGAGGGCCGACATCACGAAGATGGCGGCGAGGTCGGCACCGACCACGAGGAACAGCAGGACCATCCCGGCGAGCTTCAGCCAATCCTTATAACTATGATAATCTGCGAGGGGCTTGAGGCCGAAGGTCGCCCTGGCCTGGAGGGCGACGAGGGCGGCGAAGGGGGTTCTCATTGCCGCTCACCCTTGCCGGCACTGTCACTATCATCGACGAGGTCGAGGAAGAGTCCCTCAAGGTCCTCGTCGCCGGCCCTGGCATCCGTCTTCTGGCGGAGGGTCCGCAGTTCGTCGATGGTGCCCGTGAACAGGAGGCGCCCGCGCGCGATGACCGCGATCCGGTCGCAGATCCGCTGGGCCACCTCGAGCACATGGGTCGAGAAGAACACGCATTTGCCCGCGGAGGCCCGAGCCCTCATGAGTTCCTTGAGGTCGAAGGCTGCCTGGGGGTCGAGGCCGACCATGGGCTCGTCGAGGATCCAGTTGCCCGGATCGTGGATGAGGCTTCCTATGACGAAGAGCTTTTGTTTCATCCCCCGGCTGAAGCTCCCGATGGACGAGGACAGCACGTCGGAAATGGCAAAGCGCTCCGAGAGTTCCCCCACGCGGGCACGCCGGTCGGCGGTGCTGACGCGGTAGATGTCGCCCATGAAATCGAGGTACTCGGAGGCCTTCAGCTTGTTCCAGAGTTCGGGATTGTCGGGAACGTAACCGAAGCGGAGCTTGGCTGCGATCGGGTCGGCCGCGAGGTCGATGCCATCTATGCTCACCGAGCCTGAGTCTGGGGCCAGCACGCCAGTGACCATCTTCATGGTTGTAGTCTTTCCCGCGCCGTTCGGGCCGAGGAAGCCGAAGATCTCTCCATCGCGGACCTCGAGGTCCACCGAGTCGACAGCCTTCGACTCCGATCTGGAGTAGGTTTTGGAAAGGCCTTGTAGACGCAGCATAATCAGTTCTCCCTTATGATGATCTCGACGCGCCGGTTGCGCGCCATTCCAGCATCGGTGCTATTGTCCGCGATCGGGAGCTCGGCACCACGGCCCTGGATCTGGATGCGCGTCGCATCGCGGGCACCGAGCTGGACGAGGCGTTCCGCGACACTGCGGGCACGGTCTTCGGAAAGTTTCTTCCTGCCCTCGGCCGTACCGGCGAGGGCGGTGTGCCCCTCTACAATGATGTCGCGCTCCGGATAGGTTTTCAGCAGTTCGGCGATCCGGTCGATCTTGCCGAGCTCTGTGGCGGCAAGGATCGCCGAGTCGGCGGAGAAACGGATGTTCTCGAGTGAGATGGAGATTCCCTCGGCTACTACCTTCACCGTGACGTCAGCCAGGCCAGACATGGCTTCTTCAACCTGCCTTTTCATTTCCGCTCGGTCCATCTGGCTCGACTCGACGACGCTCGACGAGGCCGTACCGCGCCACTCCATGTTCGTGCCGTCGGAGAGGTCGAAGACGATGCGGAAACGTTCCTCGTAGGCGATGGCCTGCCCGAGCGCGGGGTCCCACCAGATCTTCTCGTCGGAAAAGCCCGAGACCTCGGTGGGCCAGGCTCCAGTCCATGCGGACGGTTCGGGGGCTTCGTGGAAAAAGGAATAATTGGCTGTAATCAGGCGGGCGGGCCTGCCCTCGCGCGTGACCTCGCCCTCGTAGCGGTAACGGCACTCGAAGGGGATGACATAGGGCTCGGGAATCCCGAGGGCCTGGCGGAGGTCGTGACGCTCCTGTCCGGGAGCGTTCCAGCTGTCCCCGGGTGCGAGCTGCCTGTCGGGAAAGACAGGGACGTCGCGTACGACGGGCATGAAGTACTTGCCGTCGATCGTGTACTTGCCGAATCTGTCGCGCCAGAAATCCGAGTCGTATTCTCCGATGACGACGTAACCCGACCCACCGGGCCTCCGCTCGGAGGTCACGAAATTTCCCGAGAGGCGGCCGGCGGTCCCGTCCTGCGTGGACTCGGATATCGAGTAGGCGATGCGGTTGAGGATCTCGGACTTTCCGGCGCTCACATGGTTGGCGAGGACCTCCTCCGAAACCGTCGACAGGACCCGGAAGCGGTCGCCCTGGTGATAGGTATAATTGAAGCGAACCGGGCCGCCAGTCTGGCTTCCGGCAGCTGGCGGCCTGGCGGCAGGGGACTGCGCGGACAGTAAGGCCGCGATACAGGCCAGGCAGGCCGCGAGGGTGGCCCGCAGTTTTGTCTGCATCCGGGGAGAAGGGCCCATCTCAGCGCTTCCAGGCGAGGCGGAACTCCATCGGCTTGTCAAGGACGAGGAGGTCGATGATGGGAATGCTGAGTTTCCAGGTTGAACCCAGGACTGTTCCGCCCTGATGGGAGAGGATCGGGCCCGGGGCGGTGACCGAAAGCTCGATGTGTCCAGCATCGATGGCCGGCATGGCGGATTTTCCCAGGACGCCGGCGAGCGCCTCGCGGTATTCATCACGGCTCCAGTCCCCTCCCTCGATGGCGGGCGGGGAAAGGGCTTCGATGATGTCCTCTTCGATGCCCGGCAGCAGGGCTGCGAGCGCGGCGGCGCCCTTCCTGTCGAGCGTGATGGTGAGTTCGGCTGCTTCGCCGTTCCTCGTGAGCTTCGCCGGCCCCTTCCCAGGCTCGCCAAAGCCTGCGAGGAGTGCGCCAAAGTCGGTGGTTGAAAGCCTGGCCGTAAAGGAATCCAGGTCGGGATTGGCCAGAGCGTCGACTGACAGGCTGACCCGGGCGACGAGGGATTTCCGGATCGATGGAAGGTTGAAGAAAGGGCTGCCAGGAGGCAGATTGCCGATGGCCCGCAACTTGGCCGCAAGCGGTTTCGGCATAGTGGCCTTGATGTCGATGCCGGCACTGCCGTCCTTCGCGATGGCCGTCGCTATCCCGGCCTGGCAAGCTGACAGGAGGAGGGCCAGTGCGATGGCGACCGGAATCAATACCCTCATAATGCTGATAGTTACAATTGTCATCATTTAAGGCCGTACACCGGCACGGGGAGGGTGCTGTTACGGAGGAGGACCTCACCGAGCCTGTCGAAACGAGATTGAGAATCGATGCCGAGCTGCGAGAAGACCGCCTGGGTAACGAGGACCTCCTGCTTGAACTCGCGGCAGAGCGAGTCCAGGCGCGTAGCCACCGAGACCGCGTCTCCAAAAACGCTGATCCGGCGCTTGCCCGGAAGCCCGAGGGCGGCGGCGATGACGGTCCCCGCATGGATGCCGACGCTGACGCCCGTGAAGGGGGGCAGCGACGCGAACTGCAGCTCGTCACGGAAGCCGGGCATGGCCTCGAAAAAGGCCGAGGCGGCGGCGACAGCCTCCTCGGCGGCGTTCCGCGAGCCCAAGAGACCGAACACGAGGATCACCGAGTCTCCGGTGATCCCGACGACCTCGCCGCCGTGCTTTTCCGCCACGAGGCCCCAGAGCGAATAGTACTTGTTGAGGACGTCGGCTGCACTCGCCGCGCTGAGCCGCGAGGCGAAGCCGGTAAAATCGAGGATGTCCGCGGAGAGCACGACCGCCTGCACTTCTTCGCTGATGACCGGCGCAGGTCTGGGGACCTTGGTGGCGAGGCGGTCCTCCCCGAAGAGGGAGGCGATGCGCGAGTGCAGCGACAGTACGCGCACCCTGTTGGCCAGGAGGAGGGTCGCGAAGGTCGCGCTCCCGAAGGCGAAGAAGGCATGCTGGGGAGAGGCGACGAAGGCGACGAAGGCGTGGGGGAAGCTTGTCACGTCCAGGGCTTTGCGGAAATTAGCCAGGGTGATGGCGCCAGTGCCCAGGGCCGCCGAAAGCCCTACCCGGAGGTCGAGGTAGAAGTAGAGGAACACGAACATCACGATAGAACCAATTGCGAGCATGATTTCCGCGATGCCGTTGATCACGCGGTTCCTGCCCGCGATCGTAAGGGCCTGGAAAAGGCCGATGTACAAGGCACCGCCCCACAGGAACATGTGGCCCATGTCGGTCAGGATGAAGCCTCCGTTCAGGCTCCTGACGAGGGCATATCCTGCCGGGGTAATGAAGGAATAGATGACACGCAGGAAGGGATCGTGGCCCTGCACCGACAGGAGGCCGATCTGGATGACCACAAAGCCGGCGATGAGCCAGAACGAGGCGCCGGGAAGGGCGTCCGCCGAGGGAATGAGGGCGAGCATCGCCACGAAGAAGGCGATCAGCTGGCTGGAATAGAGGAGGAACTCGTCGAAAAAGCGTTTCAGCCAGGAACGCATGGCTTTCCCTCTGTCGTCATGGGGACATTATATAATGTATAGGCAGGACAGGCAAAGCGTCATTCTGTCCATCGGGTCGCTTGAATCATCATCTTTCTATATTTAAAGCGCCATTGGCTGCTCAGAATACCGCTTGACTCTCCATTTCGGAAAGCCAATATTCAGTGTCACGTTTTACGCCAATCAGGAGGCACAATGAAGCGAATTCTCATCCTTGCCCTCGGGCTCGCGATGGTCATTGCAGGAGCGGGCGTCTTTGCCCAGGCCAACACCCTTGTCTACGGCACGACTGACAAAGTCACCGACATGGACCCCGCAAGCGCCTACGATTTCCACACCTGGGAAATTTTCCAGAACATCAATAAGGGGCTCCTCACCTACACCCCCGGCACCACAGAGGTCATTCCCGGCCTGGCCGAGAGCTACAGCTCGAACGCGAAGGGCGACGAGTTCACCTTCAAGCTCCGCAAGGGCCTGAAGTTCACCGACGGTACTGCCTTCGACGCCTCCGTGGTCAAATGGAGCGTCGACCGTGTCGCCGCCCTCAAGGGAGACCCCTCCTGGCTCGTCACCGACTTCGTCAAGGAAGTCGTCGTCGTCGACCAGTACACGGTCAAGTTTGTCCTCAATGGACCGATCGCCTACTTCCCGACCATCGTGGCCGGTACGCCCGTCTACTTCCCCCTGAGCCCCAAGGTCTATCCGGTCGACAGGATCGTCAAGGAACCGGCCGAGCTCGAGGGCGGAGCCCTCGTCGGACTCGGACCCTACAAGGTCACCTCCTTCAAGCGCGACGAGGAAGTCATCCTCGAGGCCAATCCCGGCTACTATGGCAAGGCCCCCGCGATCAAGAAGGTCATCATCAAGTACTTCGCCGACGCGACGACCCTCCGCCTCGCCATCGAGAAGGGCGACATCGACGTTGCCTTCAAGACCCTCAACCCCTCGGATATCACCGACCTCGCGAAGGCCGGCAAGCTCAGCTACTCAAAGCTGCCCGGACCCTTTATTCGCTACCTCGCCTTCAACACCGATGTTTCCGACTTCAAGGACAAGCGGCTCCGCCAGGCTGTCGCCGCCTTGGTCAACAGGCCCGACTTCAACCAGAAGGTCTTCCTCGGCCAAAACGCCCCTCTCTACTCCATGGTGCCCCAGGGCATGATCTATGCCGGCACGGACTTCAAGACCGTGTATGGTGACGGCAATGTCGCGGCCGCCGAGAAGCTCCTCAAGGCTGCCGGCTACTCCGCCGCCAAGCCCTTCGAGTTCGACCTCTGGTACTCCCCGAGCCACTACGGCGACACCGAGGCCAATCTCGCCGAGGTCGTCAAGGTCCAGCTCGAGAAGACCTCCCTCATCAAGGTGACGCTCAAGAACGCCGAGTGGGCCACCTACAAGACCCAGTGGAAGAACAAACAGATGGGCGTCTTCTTCCTCGGCTGGTACCCCGACTATATCGATCCTGACAACTACACCGCAGCCTTCGCTGGCACCAGCGGCTCCATCGGCATGGGCATCTTCTTCTCCAGCAAGGAGTGGGATGCCCTCTTCGAGAAGGAGCAGACCAGCATCGATGCCAAGGTCCGCGCCGATGTCTTCGCCAAGGTGCAGAAGATGTGGACCGACGAGGTCCCGACCGTTCCCCTCTTCCAGGGCAACCTCAACATCTTTACGCAGAAGAACGTGAGCGGCGTGAAGATCGGCCCGACCCTGATCTTCAACTACGACGTCGTCTCGAAGAAGTAAGCGAAGAGCCTTCAGTTTCAGGGGCCGTCCTTCGGGGCGGCCCCTTTGCTTGACAAGCCTCAAGGGACTCCCGGATAATCGCGCCTACCTCTTCGAAGGCTCGGGCGCTCGCGTTCACCGGCCCGGAGGGCCCGGGGGAGCGACAGCATGAAGCGGATTCTGAACTACCTCATAGCGCGGATTCTCCTCACCATCCCGATGCTCTTCATACTCCTCACCCTCGTATTTGTCGTCCTCCGCGTCATGCCCGGGGACCCGGTCTCTTCGATGCTCGGCGGCCACGCGCCCCAGGCGGTCATCGATGCGAAGAGGGAAGCCCTCGGGCTCAACAAGCCCATTTTTTTCCAGTACCTCGACTACCTCGGCCAGCTCGCGCGCCTTGATCTTGGTGAGTCGATGAACTTCAAGGAGAAGGTCTCGACGCCCATCCTCCAGAAGCTGCCGGCAACGATCGAACTCACCCTCGCGGGCATCATTGTCGCCCTCGGTATCGGTATCCCGCTTGGCGTCAGGTCGGCGCGGCTGCGCCGCACCTGGCAAGACAGCGTGATCCGCTTCTTTGCCAACATCACCTACTGCATCCCCGTCTACTGGATGGGCCTGATGTTCCAGATGCTCTTTGGCGTCTTCCTGAACCTCTTTCCCATAGCCGGGCGTGTGGGCACCCGCGTTGATTCATCCGAGTTCGACCGGACGGGCTTCTATATCATCGACACCCTCCTCAAGGGCAACTTCACCGCCTTCGGCGACGTGATGTACCACCTCGTCCTGCCGGCCGTTACTTTGGGTCTGACCCTCTCCGGCGTCTTTATCCGGATGACGCGGGCCAACATGCTAGACAGCCTGAAAAGCGACTTTGTCCTGGCGACCAGGGCACGAGGCGTGGCGGAAAACCGCGTCGTCTACACCCACGCCCTCAAGAACGCCCTCATCCCTGTCGTCACTATGCTCGGACTGGAATTCGCGGCCCTCCTGGCCGGCGCAATTCTCACCGAGACGACCTTCTCCTGGCCGGGCATGGGGAGGCTCCTCCTCGAGCGCATCTACAACCGCGACTATCCGGTCATCCAGGGCATCATCATCTTCTACGCCCTCTTCGTGAGCGTTGTTTCCCTCCTCGTCGATATCATCTACGCGGTCATTGATCCCCGCGTGAAGCTGTAGGAGCGCCCCATGGCAGAGAACATGAAGCCAACAGAGGTGGAGAGCCGTCGGCTCTGGTCGCCCGCCGGAGCCCTTTCCTCGGCGATCGGCGCCTTTTCCAGGTCGGCGAAGCGCTATCGGATGGAGTGGTGGATCCTTGTGGCCGGCCTCCTCATCGTCGCCCTCATCCTTTTTATGACCTTCTTTCCTGGGCTCTTCTCGGCTTACTCCCCGAACTCCCAGGACGGGCCCCAGCTCAAGGCACCCTCGCCCGGCCACATCATGGGCACGGACAACCTCGGGCGCGATGTCTGGGCCCGCGTGGTCTACGGTTCCCAGACCATCCTCGGCGTCGCCATCTCGGCTTCCCTCCTCTCCGCCATAGTCGGCATACCCCTGGGGCTTATCTCCGGCTTCGCAGGCAACTGGGCCGACAAGGTCCTCTCCCTCGTCATGGATTCCATCTATTCCTTCCCCGGCCTCATCCTCGCGATCGCCTTCGCCGCGATGCTCGGCCCCGGCGTAGTCAACATCACGCTGGCTGTGGCGGTGGTCTACGTGCCGAAGTATTTCAGGCTTGTGCGGGGTCAGACCCTGCAGATCAAGGAGGAGCCCTATGTCGAGGCCGCCAAGGCCATCGGCGCAAAGCGTTCCACTACACTTTTCCGCTATGTCTTTCCCAATGTCATCGCCACGGTGGTCGTAGTCTTCTCGCTCAACATCGCCGACGCGATCATGACGGAGGCAGCCCTCTCCTTCATCGGCCTCGGCCTCCCCGCCGGCATTCCCGACTGGGGCATGGACCTCTCGATGGGAAAGAAATTCCTGCCCTCGGGCACCTGGTGGATGATCACCTTCCCCGGCCTTGCGATCATGTTATTGGCCCTCGGCTTCACCATGCTGGGTGAGGGTCTCGCGGAGATCCTCAACCCGCGGCTCCAGGAGTATTGAGCATGCCAGCAACGATGACCGCCACGGGCGGGAGCGCAGGGCCGCCATCGGGTGATGGAGCGGTCGCCGGAACCGGCGAAGTCCTCCTCGGGGTAAGGAACCTCAGCATCCACTATCCGATCGCAATTGGTACGGTCCGCGCGGTGACGGACCTGAGCCTCGACGTCTACCGCGGCGAGGTCCTCGGCGTCGTCGGCGAGTCGGGCTGCGGCAAATCGACTCTGGGTCTCTCCATCCTCAACCTCCAGAAGTCGCCCGGCCGCATAGTCTCCGGTGAGATCCTCGTCAACGGGCACGACATACTCGCCCTCGGGCCCGAGGACATCAGGGCCGTGCGGGGTCCGAAGATCGGCATGATCTTCCAGAATCCCCTGACCTCCCTCGATCCCCTGATGTCCATCAAGGACCATTTCATCGAGACCATGCGCGCCCACGACCCGAAAATCAGGAAGGGCCAGATCATCGCCAGGGCAGAAGCCATGCTCGAGGATCTCGGCATCGAGAAGCGCAGGCTTTCGGAGTATCCCTTCCAGCTCTCGGGCGGGATGCGGCAGCGCATCATGATTGGCCTCACCCTCATCCTCGACCCTGAACTCCTCCTCGCCGACGAGCCGACGACTGCCCTCGATGTCATTGTCGAGGCGGGCTTTACCGAACTCCTGGCCAAGCTGAAGCGGAAATACAACCTGACCGTCGTCCTTGTGTCGCACAACCTCGGGCTGGTCGCCGAGATCGCCGACCGCATCGCCGTCATGTACGCCGGCCGCATCGTCGAGCTGGCCACGGCCCTCGAGATCTTCCAGGATCCCCGCCACCCCTACACCCGGGGCCTCATGGACTGCGTGCCCAACATCCTCCTTGACCGCAAGGAGCTCGTCGCCATGCCGGGCAGCCCCCCCGATCTCGTGAACGAATCACCCTGCTGTCCCTTCGCCCCGCGCTGCCCGAAGGTCTTTGCCCGCTGTCTGGCCGAAACGCCGCGCCTGCTTGCCGATGCCGCCCCCGCGGGCGCTGCGCCGGCGGCCGCGGCTTCCGCCCCGGCGGCTTCCGCCGCGGCTCCCCGGGCAGTGGCCTGCTTCCTCCATGAAAGGACCAATTGATATGGCGACCCTCGTAAAGGCCGAGCGCCTGGTCAAGGAATTCCGCGTCAAGAGCGCGATCCTTTCGCCGAAGAAGATCGTGCACGCCGTGGATGACGTGAGCTTCGAGATCGCCGAGGGCGAGGTCCTCGGTCTGGCCGGCGAGTCGGGTTCTGGCAAGTCGACCACGGGACGGCTCCTCCTCCGCCTCATCGAGCCGACTTCCGGCAGGGTGGAATATCGCGGTACCGACGTGACAGCCTTTGGCTCCGAGGAGCTTCGCAGGCTGCGCCAGAAGATCCAGATCGTCTTCCAGGACCCTGTGAGCAGCCTGAGCCCGAGGATGAGCGTCGGGCAGGCCATCGGCCACCCCCTCGAAATCCATCGCCTCGGGGCCAAGGAGTCGAGGAAAGAAACAGTGCTGTCCATCATGGAGAAGGTGGGGCTTTCACCCGCAGAATACATCTATCGCAAGTACCCGCACCAGCTTTCAGGCGGCCAGAGTCAGCGCGTCGTCCTGGCGCGGGCCCTCGTGACGAGGCCGGACTTCGTGGTTGCCGACGAGCCTATAGCGATGGCCGACGTCTCGGTGCGCGCCCTGATCCTCAGGCTCATGCAGGACCTCAAGGCCGAATTTGGCCTTACCTACCTCTTCATCACCCACGACCTTGCAACGGCCAAGTATCTCTGCGACCGGGTAGCGATCATGTACCTCGGACGCATCGTGGAGCTCGCCTCGCGGGACGAGCTTTTCAGCAAGCCCCACCACCCCTACGCCAAGGCCCTCCTTGCGGCCGTTCCTATCCCCGACCCGCGCGTGCGCAAACCCAAGAACCTGCCGACAGGGGAGATCCCGAGCGCCATCGACCCCCCTGGAGGCTGCCACTTCCACCCCCGTTGTCCCCACGCGATGAAGGTCTGCTCCGAAGGGCGCCCGCCCCTCCGCGAAGTGGCACCCGGCCATGTATCGGCCTGCTACCTTGATTAGGGAGGGACGGAAAATGGAAGCGTCGGCACCTTGCGGGTCAGGCACGGATACTGGACGGCGCGGGACAGGGATACTCGTCATAGTTGCGATATTTGTAGTTGCCATCACATCTGGCTGCGCGAAGGGCTCTCCAGTCCCTGCAGGGGCTGGAGCGGCGGGACCTGCCCATGCAGCCGCTCCCCCCCCGCCTTCGGCCATCGTGATCCTCGTCCGCGAGGCAGTAGCAGGCGCTACAGTGGAGGCGCAGGCAAGCACGGGCAAGCAGGGCCCGGCGGCAAAGGGCGCGGCAGCTGCCAACGAACTCCTGATCATCCCGGAGGGCAAACTCCCGCTTCTCAATCGAGCGGAAGCCCTGTTCAAGGAAGCCTTGGCCGCCAGGAAGATCGACGCAATGATCATCCAGAGAGCGCACAAGGGCATCGCCGAAGCCATCCGCCGTTCCAGGAGCGCCGACTCGGCGACGCTATGGATCCTTGTAAGGCCGGGCGACAGCGCGCTGGCCGTCGAGTCCGAGGCCGATCTCGCCGTCGAGGTCGGTGGTTTCGCGGATGGGCAGGAGCTCGATCCGGCCCTTGATTCAGCGCTTGCCCGCGGGCTCTGCGAACTCGCGCGAAGGGCCAGGACGGAGGGTCTCCCTGTCGACGACAGGGCTGTGGTCAAGGCAGCCCTCGATTCCGTCGGAGGCTACCAATGGACCGTGGACTACCGTGTCGACCCCGACACCGGCGTCAAGGCCAAGGCCCACGTAGTGGTGACAGCGCAGCCGAGGGGCTGAATCCGAGGGCCCGGGAACCGCCCTCAATTACCCTTATAACTAAGCACTTCCCTCTCCAGCCCGTCCTTCCATGCAAGGAGGGCCTGCAGCATCCCACGGTCGCGCGCGGGTGTCGATGGGTCGGCGAGACGTTGTTCTATCATCCTCGCATAGGCAGCGATGCCCGTGGCCTTGGCCGCCGGAGGGTGCTGAAGCCTGCTGGCGCAGAAGTCCCTCCATCGTCTGGCCTCCTCTGAGCCGAGGGTCTCGGGGAAGTTGCGCCCGTAGAGCCGCCGGATCATCTGCGGCAGGCGCTCGTCGACGAAGCGCAGGGAATAGAGTTCCTGCTTGACGGCTGCCGGGCCGGAGGTGGCCAGCATGGCGTGTATCCTCCCCATCTTCTCGCGGTCCTCCTCGAGGAAGAAGCCGCCTGAGTAGATGCAGAGGTCGGGGTCGTCGGGTCGCTCGAAGGGTTCGGGCATCGCGTAGACGGCGACCAGTTTCTGGAGCAATTCCCTGCTTTTCGTAAGCATTATCCGGTTCCGCTCGCAGGCCCCGAGGTCGATGCCGAGCCGTGCCGCCGTGGGACCGTCCATGACCTTGGCCTCGGCGAGGAAGGGCGACCGGTTCAACTGGATGTTTACCAGGGGGAGGCGCGGAACGTCGAGCTCGTCCTTTTTCGTGAAGACGCGGCGGCGCAGTTCCTCGACGGGCAGGTCGAGGATGTCGCCCGGATCGAAGCGCAGGTCGATGGCTATGAGCTGGTTCTCGCGGTTGGGGTCGAAGGCCAGGGGTGCGACCAGGGTGCTGCAGCCACCCGGTCCGGTGTGGAGGGCCGAGGAATGAACGAGGGGAGCCCGTTCGTCGAGCTTGATGAGGGGCCTGAGTGCTTTCTTGCCCCTGTGCCGGAGCTGCCATTCGAAGAGCTTCGGCTGCCGTTCGCGGAGGAGCCGCGCGAAGCCCAGGGTTGCCAGGACATCGCTTGTCGCATCGTGGGCTGACTCATGGGCGATACCGTTGGCCTTGGCGAGGGCCTCGAGCCTGAACACCGGCTTTCCGTCCTCGTCGGTCGGCCATACGATGCCCTCGGGCCGGAGGTCGCGCGCCGCCCGGGCCAGGTCGATGATGTCCCAACGTGAGCAGGAGTTGGCCCACTCGCGTTCGTAGGGGTCGAAGAGGTTGCGGTAGAAGAGGTTGCGCACGAACTCGTCATCGAACTGGGCTGTGTTGAAGCCGACGCTCGTCGTTGCCGGCTCTGTCATTTCGGCGCGGAGCATTCTCGCGAACTCGTACTCGGAGAGGCCGACTTCGGTGGCATGCTGGGGCGTGATTCCGTGGACGAGGCAGGATTCGGGGCTGGGCAGGTAGTCCGGAGTGGGTCGCAGGTAGCTGACGAGCCGCTCACCTATGGGCTCCAGCCTGGCGTTGCTGCGGACGGCGGCGAATTGGGCGATGCGGTCGCCCCGGGAATCGAGGCCGAAGGTCTCCAGGTCGTACCAGAGGAAGCTTGGTGGCATGGCGCGATGATACAGCGGGCGGGGCTTCAGGGGCCACCAAAAGACCCGAAGCAGGGCGCGAATCCATCGCTTGACCGAAGGGGAGGGCTAAGGCGAGGATGAGGCGCTACGGGTTCACGCAAAGGAGCAGAGGATGATCGAAGGAAGGCTGGCTTGGGGTCTTTTGTCCACGGCACGGATCAACTCCGTAGTCATACCGCCCATCGGTGCCTCATCGCGCTCCATGCTCCTGGCTGTTGCAAGCCGCGAGGGGCCCAAGGCCCTGGCCTATGCCGAAGCCAGGTCCATCCCCAGGGCCTACGGTTCCTATGAAGAGATGCTTGCGGATCCCGACATCGATATCGTCTACAACTCCCTCCCTAACAGCCTGCACGCACAGTGGTCCATCAAGGCCATGCGCGCCGGCAAGCACGTGCTCTGCGAAAAGCCGATGGCCCTGACGGTAGCCGAGGCCGACGAGTTGGCTGAAACAGCCAAGGCCACAGGTCGGGTGGTTGCCGAGGCCTTCATGTACCGCCATCATCCGCAGACCCGCCTGGTGCGGAAGCTCGTGACGGAGGGGGCGGTCGGCCGGGTGCTTTCGATGCGGGGTTCCTTCACCTTTTCGATAAAGAGCGAGGATGATCCGCGGCTCAGGGGCGAACTCGGTGGTGGCTCGATCTGGGATATCGGATGCTATCCAATCAGTTATGCGCGTTTTGTCGCTGGCGTCGAGCCGGTGGAGGCGCGTGGCCGCGCCGTAATGGGCAAGGGTGGCGTCGACGAGGGTTTCTGGGGCGAACTCCTCTTTCCCAAAACGGAAGTCCTCGCCGAGGGCTGCCTCCTCCAGTTTGATTCTGGATTCCGTTCGCCCTTTCGCAGCCGTTTCGAGATCTCGGGTGCGGAAGGGACGATTGCGGTCAGCTCGCCCTTCAAGCCCGAGCCTGGCGATCGACTGACCTTGACCCGTGCTGACAGGACCGAAACGATAGAGTTCCCTGCACTCGAGCTGTACGCAGGAGAGATTGCAGACATCGAGGCGGCAGTCATCGAGGGGACTCCGCAGGCTGTGGGGCTCGCTGACTCTCGGGGCAATGCCGCAGCCATCGTCGCCTTGCTCAAGGCGGCGCTCTCCAAAGGTACTGTCAGCGTCTGAGAGTGGTGATGTCCCGGCCAAAGGCCAATCATGATTTTAGCTTCGTGACCATGAACTTCGCCGTCGCCTCCGCATAGACCGTTCCGGCCTCGTCAAGGATCTGTCCCAGTGTGGACATCACGCGGCCCCTCGTTTCGACAAGGCGCCCACGGATCAAGGCCTTCCCGGCAGTGGGCAGGGGCTTCTTGAAGCGGACCGTCATCTCGGCGGTCACTGCGCCTTCTACGGCGTGCATGCATGCATGGGCCATCGCCTCGTCGAGCAGCGTCGACAGGAGCCCGCCGTGCGTAATCCCCTTCCATCCCGCAAACCATTCCGGGATAAGCAGCGAAGTCTCGGCCCTTCCCTCCTCCGGATAGTCGAAGACCAGGTGCAAGCCGCGATCGTTGTCGGCGCCACAGCAAAAGCAGTATTCGTTCCCTTGTACTTCTGGGGCCATGTCCAGATCTCCTTCGCCCAAGTGGCAATTCATCTGCCTGAATTCCGTTTTTCTCTGGAATACAATATTAAATTGCGTACACTTTGCGTATGAAGAAGCACACATATAGCCAGCTTGGGAGGCTTGTGTTGCTGTGCTGGTGTCTCCATGTTTCGATAGATTAAGCAAAATTCGTCGCTCGGAACAGCCGGTTCGGTTCGGTTTGGCACACATTGCCTCGGAGGGCGCGATGGCAGCGAAAAAGCAAGCTGTGCTTTCGACTTTTCTCGGCCTTGTCCCAGTCCTGATTCTGGTCCTGGCCCAGGGTGCCTGCATGCTTCCTACCCTTGGCCTGGCAGGGACAGCCTCCTTCGCCCTCAGGATAGAGCTTGGCATCGGGAGGCAGGCCGAGGAAGCAGCGGGCGGGCCGGCAGCGGGCGGGCCGGCAGCGGGCTACTCCAGGTTGGTCCTTCCCACGGCAAAGAGCCTCACCGTCATCCTGAGCCCGAAGACCGAGGGCCTCGAGACCAAGAGCCAGACTGTCGCCCTCCAGGCCCAGAACATCCTCAATTTCAGCAATCTTCTGATAGGCAGCTATACAATCACGGCTACCGCCTATGCCGGGACCGAAGGCAAGGGTGCTGCCCTTTTCTCCCAGACAACGGATTTCGCCTTTGCCCCACCCCAAAATTACCTTGGGCTATATCTCGTGCCCCTGGCACCCTTTGCTCCCGACCTCGCCACATCGCCGGCAGGCCAGCGTGTTGGGGGCACGCTCGAGGCGGGCCGGTCGGTGACCTGGCAACTTCCCCTTGAGGCCCTCCCTGCGAGCGGAGACTTTGGACTCTGGGTCAAGGCAGCCGATCGGCTCCAGGCCAGCGGGCAATATGGGAGCGGCGAGCCCTTTTCGTCCTCGACGGGTCGGAGCAGTGCCGCGCGCGATGCCTACTCGAAGGCAGGTGGCTACCTCACGATCTACAACGCCGGATACTCAGCAAAATCCTACGAGGTCATTACTAATCCAATCTACCTCGACTACGACGCCAATGGAGCCGGCTCAGGCTCGGTTCCCATCGATTCGCTTGGATATCTTTCCGGGGAGACGGCGAGCGCGACCGATAGTGGGACTCTTGCCTATGCCGGCAAGACTTTCACGGCTTGGAATACCCTCAGCGATGGAAAGGGAAGGAGCTATGCTCCTGGAGACGCGATCACCCTGACAGCTTCCTTGACGTTGTTCGCACAGTGGATGGACAACGCCAGGCTAACAGCCCTCGTAAGCTTCGACAGCCAGGGCGGCAGTTCCATAGCCTCGGCTACCATCGAGGTTGGTACGACATTGAACAAGCCCTCCGATCCCACGAGGGCGAGTTATGGCTTTCGCGGATGGTACAAGGAACAGGCTTGCACAAACGCCTGGGACTTCACAATTGATACAGTGACTGCAATGACAACCCTCTATGCGAAATGGATCGCCGATAGCTTCGCAATTACCTACAACCTCGACGGTGGGACAAATGCAGCCGGGAATCCTTCGGCATACACAGTCGAAACCCCAACGACAGACTTTGCCGCAGCGACCAGGGCGGGCTACGCCTTCGGAGGATGGTTCTCGGACGCGGCTTTCAAGAACCAGGTTACAAGGCTTCTCGTGGGCTCGACCGGCACGGTTGCCCTCATCGCTAAATGGACAAGGAATGTCTATGCCGTGACCTTCGACAGCCAGGGCGGCAGCGATGTTCCGGGGACAAGCGCGACCTACGGCGAGAGCATTTCGTTGCCCGCAGCACCGACTCTGGCTGGTTCTAACTTCGAGGGCTGGTATCGGGAAAAGGCTTGCACCACTGCATGGATATTCAAGACCGACACGCTGTCGGCCGACATTGCCCTCTATGCAAAATGGCTCACCGCTCCTACGGTGACGATCAACCTCGCGAATCCCGTCGTACCGGTGGTGACCTTTGACGGAAGCCTGGTATCGCTGAGCATCGGAAAGGTCGGGAGCATGACAGTGACCGCTTCGGGTGGCGCAGTTTCGGGGTGGCTCTGGACGATCGACGGTTCCTCGAAGTCGACGGCCCTCGGCATCAACAACAAGGCGAGCATCGTGGTTACTGCCGATGCGTCCCTATCCCTGGCTATACACCAATTGGTCCTGTTCTTCGACGACGCGGACGGAGTGAGGCATTCAGCCTCGGTCTCCTTCAAGGTCACGGAGTGATGCCTATGCCCAACATTGGAACGCGGCTTTCCGGCGTCGCGATGGCCGGATTCCTTGCCATGGTATCGGGAGCCTGCTCCCTTCCCTTCCCCTGGGTCGCCACGGCTACACCGAAGGCTTCCCTCGTCGTGCTCCTGCCCTCCACTTCGGCAACTGCGACCGCGTCGCGTGGTGGCGGATCGCGCGACATCATTCCCGCAGCGCTGAAAGCTTCGGCCCTGAGCTACCGGGTCGAGCTTTCGCAGACTGGCGACCCGATCGTGCGTGACAGACTTGCGGTTACCAATATCGTGGTCGACAATCTCGTTCCTGGTGCCTGGGACCTCACCGTGACGGGCTATATCGAAGCCGGAAAGGACCTGTTCAAGGCTTCAACAGCAGTGGACCTCGTAGCGGGTGCGAATACGGTCGAGCTCACGCTCGATCCGCTCCAGACCGCCGTTACCGGCAAAGGAGACCTCTACCTGGCCATAAGCTGGCCGAAAGGCCAGATCGATACCGCGAACGCGTTTCTTGCGAGCGATCCGCGCGCGCTTCGTGATACCGCATTGGCCACCAAAGAACTGAGCGCCGTCGACGCTGCTTCGACAGGCCTTTCGATAGCAAAGACAGGCATTGCCAGCGGTACATACTATCTGACGGTCGACCTGTCCGTGGGCACGGCCCTGGCCGCTACAGTCATCGAAGTTGTTCATATTTATGATTATCGGACCAGTGCTGCGACAATCGTACTGGATGGGAAAATATCCCTGCCGCCTGATTCGCCTACGGGGCTTGCGGTAGCCTCCCGAACAGAAGGTGGGATCGACTTCTCGTGGGTGGACAACTCAAATACCGAGACGGGCTACGAATTCCATGACGGAAGCGCCTGGATTGCCTTGAGTGCGGGAAAGGTAGCCTATACGGTATCGGTCGCCCCCCTGGTCAACACGGTATTCAAAGTACGCGCGAAAAACGATTTTGGCCCCTCCGCTATCGCCAGCTATACCTTCGCTCCCTGCTTCGTTACCTATTCAGCCAACACGGCAGACTCGGGGACAGTGCCGGTCGATGCCTATACATACGAGGCTGGAAGCAAAGTGAAAGTCATGGCAACTGGTACCATAGCGAAGACCGGCTTTGTCTTCACTGGCTGGAACTCGAACGCGGGAGGGACTGGAACAGCCTTTAGCCCCTCGGATTCTCTTGTGATGCCCGCGGGCGGCCTGACACTGTATGCGCAGTGGACTCCAAATACGGCGGTGATCACGATCTCCCTCGACAATCCCTTTGATGACACCCCGGGCTCCCTCGATCCGGACAAGTCTGGGCTGGCCCTAGATTTTTCAGTCAGTCCGACCAACCCGACTCGAAATTCCATCCTGGCTAACCTTGACCGATCCAAGGGCGAAAGCGTAACGATCACAGCCACTGGAGGAAGCTATACTAACTATAAGTGGGTGCTATTTGGCTCGGGAGTACTGCCGACCATCGAAGGCGAATCTAATTCCTCGGCAATCATCCTCACTGCAGGTGCTGAGACAGAACTCGCCGTCGTAACCCTTACCCTCGCTTTCGGAAACGGTACGAATGCCTTGGAACTACCCCTCTACCAGTATTCCAGGACGCTGCGCTTCCAGATCGTGGACTCGAACACTGTCATTCCTAGCCGTGAGGCGCAGTAATGCGTTTACTACCCTATACTGCGAATATCGAGCTTTTTGTGGCTACCGGTTATCCTGTACCAGGCACCTTGTCATCCAGTGTTTCCGGATTGCCAGGTTTCCGAAAACGGAGTACTCCCATGCATACTTCCATAGCCATGCGCTCCTTCGCCCTTTGTCTGTCCTGGGTGCTAGCGCTGCTTTCCATTAGCCTCGGTACACTGTCCACGATATCCTGCGCGAATTTCCTGACTGAAATGGGTTTGGCCAAGACGGGTTCGCTCCAGGTTGAAATCCGGCAGTCGGGAGGCAGCTCGCGAACCGTCCTGCCGCCGGTCGTTTTACCGACCGATCTTCTCTTCGACTTGGCCCTTACGAGGGGAACAACTTCCATTACGGCGACTGGGCTGTCTGCCGACAAGCTCGCTCTCTCTGCTATTCCCCCGAGCGAAGCCGGAAAAAGCGACTGGACGCTCACAGCTACGGGCAAGAAGGGTGATCTTGCCCTTTTCTCCGGAAGCGCAGCTATAGCCATCAATGTCGGGGCAAACACTGTCACTCTCGATCTCGCCCCGCTTCAGACTGCTACGGGCATGGGGAACCTGACCTTCACCCTGTCCTGGCCACACGAGCTATTTGCCTGGGAAAACTCGTCCAACAGCGTCGATCTTTACTGGACACCAAGCATTGACGAGGCAGCCTTAAGAAACAGCCCATTGAGCGGCGACTCCGTTTCGACAATAGTGGAGGTAGTCCAGAATATTCAAACCTATTCGATCAGCTACAATGCGCCGATTGCCAGCGGCGATTATTTTCTTGTCGTCGATCTGTATAAGGGCGAGCGAGAAAGTGTTATAGCCTCCGTGATGGAACTTGTCCGTATCTTCGATGGTCAAACCAGCGAGGGCACGGTTTCCCTCGATGCAGGGGATATTTCGGGTCCGCCTGAGGCACCGACTAACTGCTATATAGCTTCTAGCCAAAGTGCCCGCCTCACGAGCAGAGGCAATAGTCTGGTCCTGGATTTTTTCTGGACGGACGTCAGTGAGACTGAAAACGGATATATTATTTATGATGATACGGATCTCATAGATGTAGCGGATCTGAGTTCCAACTCGGAATCTTTCCCTACTTCTGAGATTTATCCGTCTAATCCGTATGATCCTGGCCATGAGTACTCCATTGCCGCGTACAACGCCTTTGGAGAGTCGCCTCGCGTGCCCTTCGAGCAGCCGCCGCCGCCGCTTCCTTCCCGTCTCGTGGCCTTGCCCTAGCTGGCAAATTCTCGCACTCAGGCGGACACAAGCGGGTCTATCGAAGTCATCGACTCAGGACATGCTCCGCTAATTCATGAACGCACATTACTTCTCGCTGAGCGAGAAAACCCCATCCCAATCGCCTGGCTGGGGAGTCTTTATGAAGGTCTCCGATCGTTTGAGATAGGTAGCCGAGGGGCCGTCCGAGGGTCGTTCTGTGGCGAGCGTGGCAAAGGCCTCGCGAGAAGCCTTCCAGTCGCGGGCGTCGAAGAGGAGGTGGGCCTGTTCGAAGCGGGCGAGGAAGTCGAGGGTCTCGGCATTTATTTCCGAGCGCTGGTCGACCATCTCCCAAAGCTGGACTGGTGTATGGATGCCTACGACACGGACCTGGTCAAGACGCCTGGAAACGAACTCGTCTCCGGCTTCTTCCTTGGTGGCGCCTGACGCGAGTATCCAGGTGCCGTACTGTTTGTTGACACCCTCGAGGCGGGCTGCGAGGTTGACTGCGTTTCCCATGATGGTGTAGTTCATTTTTTTCTCCGTGCCCATGTTGCCCACGACTATGTCTCCGGTATTGAGGCCGATTCGCGTGAGGAGGGGGTTAGGGCTGAGCTTGTCCGCGATGAATCGGAGGTTCATCTCGGCTTCCTTTTTCTTCATCAGGATGGCCGAAAGCACGGATTCGCGGGCGTGGGTTTCGTAGTGTACGGGTGCCCCGAAGAAGGAGATGATGGCGTCGCCCTCATATTTGTCGATGGTGCCTCGCCGTTCGAGGATGATATCGCTCATCCCTGTCAGGTAGAGATTGAGCAGCTTGACCAGCTGTTCGGGGTCGAGGACTTCGGAGATGGTGGAAAAACCCCTTACGTCGGTAAACTGCGCGGTTATCCACATTTTCTGGCCACCGAGGCTGAGCTTGTCAGGATCCGCGATGATCTGGTTTATGATGTCACCGGACAGGTAGGTACCGAAGGCCTTGCGGATAAAGCTCTTCTCGCGCTCCGATATCAGGAAGGAGAGGCCCGCGTAGCCCAGGAAGGATACGAAGGTCGCCAGGGCGGGGGCGATGACCTGCACATAGATCCCTGTCAGGGCGAAGAGCGTATAATCAAGACCAATTACGACGAGCGTAGCTCCGACACCGGCTGCGATCCTCATGGCCATCTCGAGCCGGGAGATGGCAAGGGCGACAATGGCTGCGAGGATAAGGGATGCGAGGGCGCTGACCCAGGTCGGGGCCGGGTAGATGAAGTCGCGCTGGATGATGGTGTTGGCGACAGCAGCGTGGGTGCCGACATTCACGTAGCTTTTATGAAAGGGGTTGACGCCGATATCAGTGGTAGCTGTGGCTGTCCATCCGATGATGCAAAAGGCTCCCTCGAGCTTGGAGCGGAGCTTTTTGCCCTGCTCGTCGACTATCATCTGGGTATTGATGCAATTGCTGAACAACGTTGCCACGCGTGTCTTGAGTTCATCATAGAGGGGAATATCGGTCGCCTTAGCCTTGGCTTTGGCCACGTCGATGATTTCGGGAAGCCTCGCATCCCATCCAGATGCTAGGACAGTCGCGGTTGCAGCCTTGGCTACTGCCTTGGCGGCCAGCCAGGCTGCCCTGTCCTCTGCGCTGCCGCTGGCGATTGCCGCCTCGCGTGCCTCCGACTCGGCATCCCAGGTGGTGACGGCAGCATCGACAGGGTTTGCGCTCGAAACGAGGCTCCAGGCCTGAAGCTTGGCGAGGTAGCGGAGGTTTGATACCAGGATTTCCTCGTTCCTGAGGTACTCAAGGATGCGATAGAAGGACAGATGGGTGAAGCTTTCGGCATAGTTGGCCTTGGGCCAGCGGATCAGCATCCTGCCTTCCTCATCGAGGGGGATGGAGATGTCCTGGGCCTTGTCACCGAGATTCGCTCCTTTGAGCAGGATGCCCGATTTTTTAACAATTACTTCTGGTTCACCGAGTCGGTGCATGAGGGGCGAAAAGGCCAGCTGCAGGTAGCGCTTGCCGTCGATCTCCTCGACGAGGCGGATACGGCGCCTGACGCCATCCTCGTCGATGAAGACATTCGTGAAGCCCGCGCTCCTTGCCATGGAGGAAACCTCGATGATAGGGAGGAGGAAATCCTTGTCCGTGCTGCGGACCGGTGCGTCAACAGTGATCTTTGGATAGGCGAAGGTGCTTTCTGCAATTGCGCGCTGTGCACTGCTGGCCGCGTCGAGTTTGGCGGGCTGGAGGTTGATGGTCACGAAGGAGTTTCCGAATAGCCGCATCGCCCTACCGAGGTAACTGTCGTTCTCGACCGCTACCTTCCCCGTTTTCCCATAGAGGTCGCTCTTGCCGCTCTTCAGGTAGTCGAGGAGCTGCTCGCCATAGTCCTTCGCATCGGCGAGCTTGATGTTGCCGCTTCCGATGGCGCCGAACAGATCCCCGATGCTGGAGCCGATATCATCGAAGAAGCCGTCGAAAACATTCTTCAGGCCGCCTTCGAGGTACTCGCGATCGACGCTCATGGGACTTTTTTCGATGTACTCGATATCGAATACAGCATAGGAGGAGCCGAACTCGGAGAGGCCCTCGAGGCCCTTTGCAATGAGGCCACGCGGCCAGGGCCAGGAGCCTGTACGCACGACGGATTCCTCATCCACGTCAAGGAGGACAATCGATCTGTCCTGCTTGACCTCGGGCTTCAGGCCCAAAAAAAAATCATAGGCTCTGAACTCCAGCCCCTTGGTCGCGCCAAGCAGACTGAGTATCGCAAAGCACGCGCCGACTCCCAATGGCAGGAGCACGAGGCTCCTGTTCGTTTTATTCGTGCTCATGGCGCCTCCCCGTTGCATTCAGCCCAATGCGGATTATAGTAGATCAATATCCGATTACAAGGATGGACGATGAATCGAAGGCTGCCTTTCGCACTTGTGCTCACCTTCTCTATTTTTTCTCTGGTGGGCCTTGCCTCGGCGCAGTCCAACGAGTTTCTGGACGGCCTTCTCGCCAAGCAGTCGATCACTGTTGGACAGACCGCATATCTGGTCCTCGTCGCCTCTGACAATCTCGCCGAGGATGCCGATGAGGCCCGTGCCTTCGAACTTCTCACGAACATGGGCTGGACTCCGGCAGGCGCTACGGTCAACCAGCCGATCGAACTGGCCTCCTATGCCTACATATTGATGCGGGCCTTCAATCTCAAGGGCGGAATCATGTACACCCTTTTCCCGAGTCCGCGATACGCGTTCCGTGAACTTGCTTCCATGCAGATCATCCAGAGTGTCTACGATCCCTCATCGCCGCTTGACGGATCGATGGCGATCCAGATATTGAGCATGGTATTTGATACCCTGGGTGTGAATTGATGAAAGCCCCGTCCCGGCTATGCGCCATCGCTGCCACCATTTCCTTGGCGACCTCACTGCATGCCCTGGATTTTGGACTCGAACTCTCGAACAACGGCATGGTTTCCTACGACAGCATGCCCCTCCTGAGCCAATCCAATCGCGTGAGTCCCTGGATCAAGATCCCCTATGGACCAGACGCCAAGCTCTATGTCTCGGGTTTCTACGAGTTCAGCGCTGCCTTCCAGGTCTCACCGGACTTCAGCACGATCACACCCGCAATCACTCCGCTCAGGATCGATCTGGACCGGGCTGATTATGTGGGTTCCCTCAGCGGGGTCGTTGGAAAGACATCCCTGCTCAGCTATTCAATAGGGAGGACCAATTTCTCAGACACCGCGACCCAGGTGATCAGCGGTCTTTCGGACGGTGCCTCCGCCGAGCTCGCCATTGGCAACATCAGCTACAAGGCTTCGCTCGGATACCGGGGGCTTCTGTACAAGGCAGACGCGAGGTCCTATATCGATTCGACCGATGTCGCCCTCGATGAGGGGGCTGTCTCCTTTGCCTCCCTCGACTCATACCTGGCGACCTACTTCGCTCCGAAGCGGGCCTTTGTCGGTATTGGAGCTTTCTATACGGAACTCATGAGAGGTCTCGACATCGGATTCGAGGGCTGGGGACAGATCGACGTAGCGGGACTTGCTGGATTGAAGACTCCAACCCATACGCTGTATCTCGAGCCCTCGGCCTCGGTGAAGTTCACACGTCTCCTCGGGTGGAAGGTCTGGGGAGTCTATGAGATCGGCTACTCCACCGGCATCTTCCCCTCCTTTGCCTTCGGCAGTCAGTTCGACCTCTCCCTTCCCCAGTACATGGGACTGCGACTCAGCCAGAACACCCTCTTCGCGAGCGGCAACTCGGGGGCTTACAGGACCTTCACTCCGATCCGGATGGGATCGGTGGGTTCAGTCGCTGCATTGCCCTTTTCCGACATCGCCTCGGTTTCGTTTGAATCCTTTTTCTCGCCGCTGAATGGGCTCTATTGCGGCATTTCCGCAGTTGCGCTGTTCAGGGCAAGCGGCAATGTGCCGTCCAAGGGCTCGGTCAGGGCCGATGCCTCGGGACCCTATCTGGGCTTCGAGACCAATACGCTTCTGGCCTCGTACCCGACCTCTGATCTGATGCTTTCCATGGGACTCGGCATGTACGTCCCGAATACTCTCACGATGTTCGTGGAAGCGGACTCGCCCACGAAGCTCACCCTCTCAGTCTCCGCCATCTTGTCCATGTGAGGATGCCGATGAAAAGCCTGCGAAGTTTGCTGCTTATTGCGCTGGCATTGCTTGCCGTAACGAGCCAGGCCCAGGAGGCTGTATTCGCGGAGGTCAGCGGCAAGGTGGAGTACCAGCTGCCAGGGGCTGATTGGAAGCCGGCGAAGGTCGGGGCCAAGGTGAGCAAGGGTTCACTCGTATCCACTGGATTTAAAAGTACTGCCGTGCTCAAGATCGGTAAGATCTCGATTTCGATGAAGCCCATCACACGTCTGTCGCTCGATGAACTCGTCAAGACGTCTGGTGGCACGCAGACCGAGCTGTACCTCCTTTCGGGGCGCGTCCACGCGGATGTCCCACCGCAGGCAGGACAGACCAGCGAGTTCAACGTCACAAGTCCTACTGCGACCGCCTCCGTGCGCGGAACAGCCTTCCTCTTTGATGGAACCAACCTCTTGGTCGATCGTGGATCAGTCAAGCTCATGACGCCCACTTCCCAGTCCCGGTCGGTGGGCATGGGAGAGTTCAGCTATGTGGTAAAGGGGAGCGGCAGCGTCGCCCCGCCCATAGCCGTAGTCGTCGAGCCGACACCCATAGACGATTCCTCCGACACGACCGAGTCCTCGGATGCCACTGGCGACGAATCGGGTGGGGACAATGCAGGAACGGCATCTCCCGGGGACGGCAGCAGTTCGGACTCTGGCGAGGGAGGTGGCTCCTCCGATGCCGAAGGAGGGGCTGCGTCAGCAGATACCGGCGGTGGTACTCCTGTAGTCACTGATACGGGAGGAGGCTCTGGCGGAGGAGGAAATGTGGAAACAGGAGCTGCGACTGCCTCGGGCAGTGGCTCAGCATCTCCTGAAACTCCTGCTCCCCAGCCGGCTCCGGTGGCGGCCTCGAAGCCGGCTGCCGCTGCAAGCAAGCCCGCCATGGGCGGCGCCATGCTGGAGCGCGTGCACGCGATCACGGTACAGGCCACGGTGGAGGCCATCGCCCAGAAAATCGACAAGCCTTCGAACCCTGTGCCGAGCTTCGATTTCCACCTCGAGATCAAATAGCGCGCTTTCCCCTGACGATCCCCTTGGGGTATAGTCAGCCATGCTTTACCGCCGCTTCCCCAAGATCGAGAATGTCGAGGTGTCGGCCCTCGGCCTCGGTTGCATGCGTCTCCCGACCAAAGACGGTGTTGCCGCTGCCATCGACGAGGCTGCCGTCCTGGACATGTTCCGTGTTGCCATCGACTCGGGCATCAACTATTTCGACACTGCCTGGCCCTACCACGGCGAGATGAGCGAACCGGTAGTGGGCCGGACGCTTGCGCGCCTTGGCGCCAGGGACAAGGTCTACCTGGCGACAAAATGCCCTGTATGGCTCGTGAAGGAAGAGGGCGATTGGGAACGCTACCTCGACAGCCAGCTTACCAGGCTACAGACCGACCACATCGACTTCTACCTCTTCCACGCCCTCGACGCAGGCCGCTGGGACCTCGTAAAAAGACTGCATGGCCTCGATTTCATCGCGCGGGCACGGCGCGATGGGCGCATCCGGCACGCCGGCTTCTCCTTCCACGACAGCCTCACCGTATTCAAGGACATCATCGACGGCTGGGAGGGCTGGGAGTTCTGCCAGATCCAGTACAACTACATGGATGGAGAGTACCAAGCCGGTACCGAGGGCCTCGAGCACGCGGCTGCCCATCAGGTCGGAGTAATTGTGATGGAACCCCTCCGGGGCGGCGGACTGGCCCGCGTGCCCGATCCGGTGCTCGACATCTTCGGCAAATGGAAGACGCCGCGTAGGCCTGCCGAGTGGGGTCTACGGCATGTGCTGGACCGCCAGGAAGTTGTCACGACCCTCTCCGGCATGGGCCGGGTCGACGAGATCCTCGAGAACGCCGCGGTCGCCGGCAGTGCCCGTCCCAATTCCCTCCTGGCCTCCGAGAAGGAACTAATTAACAAGGCAAGGGATTTTTTCCTTGCGGGACAGCGGGTTCCCTGCACGACCTGCGCCTACTGCAAGCCCTGTCCGGGCGGTGTGGACATACCTGGGGTCTTCGGCATGTGGAACACTGCGGTGATGTACGACGATCGCGCCGGCCGCTCGGGCTGGTACAAGGCCAGCTTGCTGCGCGAAGGATCAGCTGCCGACCAGTGCACGCGCTGCCTCGAGTGCCTCGACAAGTGCCCGCAACACATCATGATTCCCGACCGACTCGAGGAAGCCCACGCCTATCTGATGGGAACCGCTTGATGCGGAGGATCGAACCGATTTCTGTCGAGTTCCCCGTACATGGTTTCGACTGCGGTTGGGGTGGCCCCCTGCGGGTTCTCCCGCTGGCTAATTTCCTTCAGGAGGCTGCCGGGGTCAGCGCCCAGGAGCTCGGCTTTGGCATATCCGAACTCATGCTCCGCGGGCAGACCTGGATGCTCGTCAAGCTCGACCTTCGTGTCGATCGGCTGCCCCGCGAGGGCGAGAGGATCCGCGCGAAGACCTGGCCCTCGGGCCTCGACCGTCTCCTGGCGCTGCGCGACGTCATGCTCGAGACGCTGGACGGTGAGCCCCTTGTCCGGGCGGTCTACGCCTACCTCGTGGTAGACCTCGAGGCGCGTAGGCCCCTCCGTCCCGAGCGGGCTATACCGGAGCTGGCAGGGATCGATATCGCAGCCTTCGGCCACTGTGTGCCGGATTTCCGTTTCGGCGCTACGCCTCTGGACAGTCCCGGGCGCAGGGTAGCCTTTTCCCAGATCGCAGGTCCCCGGCACCTCGACAACAATGGACACGTCAACAACGCCCATATCCTCGACTGGCTTACCGACGCAGCCCAGATAGCTGCATCGGCAAAGCTGGAACTTTCGGGACTCCGCGTGGACTTCCTGCGGGAGTTCCTCCTTGGCGAGGAGGCCGCACTCGTCCATGGACCAGGCGCCGGGGCTGGGCAAACCGCCGGTTCGATGTTCACAATTACGACAGAAGTCCTCCGGGGCGGCGAATGTGCCGCCAGGGCGGACAGCTCATGGCGCGTCGTCTGACGCGCCTTATTGATGAACCTGGGCTAGGAGGAACCATGCCCGCACGAAACAAGATGCCTGTCTCATTCCTGATTCTCGTTCTCGCGCTGGCAGCGCCTTCCGCGACCTTCGCCTGGAGCAACCACGCACTTCTCTCGGCGATTTCCCTGGCCGACGAGGGCTGGGGCACGAGAATGGTCATCGTAGAGCCGCTGGATGACTTCCTGTCCTCTGCCAAGGCGGAGATTGCGACGGCTTTGACCGCCGCCGAGGCGAAGGCAAAGGTGGATTACAAAGGCTACAAAGCCCTACCCGCAGCGCTTGCCTTCAATCCAGCCGCCGAGGGCGAGGCGCTGCGAGCCTCCTTTGTCGGGGCAACCCGGGTCAATCCCGGCATGCCTTTTGCTGACTTCCTTCAGGTTCCGGTCAATGAGGCCAGCGAGCGGTCCGAACTTGCATCCAATGCTTCGATCTTCAAGGAACTGAAGGTCCCCAATTCCCCCCTCAGGGCCCTCGAAACCGGCGAGGAGGTAGAGGCGCTCAAGGTAGTCGAGACCGCCGCCGAAGAGCCCGACTACGGAATGGATATCGGGCTGTATGAAGATAACAACACTGATTATGGGAAGGCCTATGGTTTCGGCGTTCAGCCCTTCGGCAACCCGGCTCTCTTCTATGGCAGCCAGGCGCCCTTCCACATGTCCTTCGACAACGAAGACGGAATCATCCACATGCTTGCGAAGTTCACGACGGAGAGCAATGTCGGCTATCGTCTCGACCTGTACTCGGCCCTTTCGAGGGCGGCCTTCGCTTCTGGCCACGAATACTGGGGCTGGCGCTTTGCGGGCTGGGCCCTTCACTACGTGCAGGATATCACCATGCCCTATCACGCCACGGTCATGCCCTCCAAGGACACCTTCGGCCTCATACTGCTGAACGGGCTTGGATCGAAGGCCGACAAGGATGCAGCCGTTACCCTCCTGTCGAACCGTCACAGCATCCTCGAGGATTACCAGGGTGCAGCCTTCCTCGCCTGGGCCGGCGATCATCGGGCTTCCCAGCTCTACGCCGCTCTCAAGCCCGGAGCCCTCTCCTATCCTGTCGCTCCCCTCGAGCATTCCGGCAAGGCCTGGGCCCTGGCCATACTGGGCAAGGCATCGCGGGCCCGGGGCATCGAGACGGACAAGGCCATCGTTGCGGCATTTCCAGCGAACTATGTGAGCGACCCCTCCTTCGATTTCGGCAAGTGGCAGGCCGATACTGGGTATGCATACGATCCTCACGCTGAACTGCTCGCCGTCGATTCGATGAAGGCGCAGGCCTTCGAGGCCGTCCTCGCGAAGAGCCTGGCCGCCACCGGCGCAGGGGCCCGGGGTTTCATGGCCTCTTTCGCCGATGCTGCATCCTCGGGTACAAAATAGTCATAACTAGATATTTCAATGCGGAAGGGGAGGCTGCGAGCCTCCCCTTCCTATGTGCCTCCACCATCACTTCGACCGTGATGCGCTCATCGTTCCCCAAATGACAGCTTATTAACGCCATCCTCGCGTTTTCCGAACCTGGGGCGGCTAGGCTCGCGGCAAGGGACTCTCCGAACCGATGCTGGATTGGAGGAAGACCCTATCATCATTCCCCTGGAGGTACTCGATGCATCTGTCACGTAGCCTGCGAGCGCTAGCCCTGGTCCTGGCTGTCCTGCTTCTGCCAGCCCTTGCCTTCGCCCAGGTCCAGATTCCCGCTGAGAAGGGTGTCAAGAATGTCATCATCATGATTCCGGACGGCATGAGCGTTGGCGGAACCACCCTCACCCGTTGGGTGAACGGAGGTGTCCAGCCCCTGTCTTTTGACGAACTGGCCTGCGGCCTTGTGCGGAGCTACCCCACCGATGCGATCATCAACGATTCGGCACCGGCAGGAACGGCCTATGCCTGTGGCATCGATGCGCAAACAGGAAATATCGGTGTCTATCCTGACGCCTCAAACATGCCCGGCCTCAACCAGCCGAAGCCGAACGGGGTGAACAACCTGTCCCCGGCGGCCAACATCATGGAAGCGGCCAGGCTCCAGGGCCGCGCCACGGGCCTGGTGGTGACCTGCGAGATCCAGCACGCTACTCCCGCAGACTTCGCCGCCCACGATCCAAGCCGCAAGAATTATGACAATATCGGCGAGCAGGAAGTCTATGCAGGCTTTGACGTCGTCCTCGGCGGCGGCTACCAGTATTTTGCTCCGACGGCCCGCAAGGACAAGGAAGACCTGGTCTCCGTCATCAAGGCCAACTACGACTTCGTCCAGGATGTCGCCGGAATGAAGGCCAGCAAGGCCGCCAGGCTCTGGGGCGCCTTTGCCCCCATTGACCTGGGCTACGATCTGGACCGCGACGCTGCCAGGGTTCCGAGCCTCGCCGAGATGACAGATAAAGCTGTGTCTACCCTGTCGGCCAACAAGAAGGGATTCGTGCTGATGGTCGAAGGCTCCCTCATCGACTGGGCTGCCCACGCCAACGACACAGCCGGCATTGTCGGGGACATCAATGCCTTCGACAAGGCCGTGGCTGTCGCCCTCGACTTCGCGAAGAAGGACAAGAATACAGTAGTCATAATTGCCACCGATCATGGAAACTCGGGCATTTCCATCGGAAACACTGCGACGACCTCGGGCTATGACACCCTTCCGCTGAAGACCGTCGTCGATCCGATCAGGAAGGCCACCAGGACAGCCCAGGGCGTGGCGGATCTTATCAACGCCGATCGAAGCAACATCGCAGAGGTAGCCAGCCAGTACTATGGCGTGACGGTGAGCGACGAAGAAATCGCCAGGATCAAGGCTGCCAAGGACCAGGGCGAGCTCCGCGTCCTCTGTACGGCAGTGCTCAGTCCCAAGTTGGCTGCTGCCGCAAGGATCGGCTTTACCACGGGAGGACATACAGGGGAAGACCTAGTCCTCTATGTCTACTCTCCCACAGCCTCGCTCCGGCCCACGGGCGTACTCATGAACACCGACATCGCCCGCTACATGGAAAAACTCCTCGGCGTCGACCTGGTGTCCCAGACCGCAAGGCAGTTCCAGCTTGCCGTCGCGGGCTTCGCGGCGAAAGGCGCAAGCGCGCGCACCGACCTGAGTGAAAAGGCCAATCCGGTCCTCGTGGTGACAAAGGGCACAACTGAAATCAGATTGATGCAGAACAAGAATGTCGCCCTCGTCAACGGCAAGGAGACGAAGCTTTCAGGCCTGGTCCTCTATACCGGAATCGCTGGTGGAGAGAACTGGTATGTTCCGAAGGATGCGATGGACCTGGTGAAGTAGGACTTCCGACTGCCCGCAGCTAGAACCCGGTGCAGCGTGAAAGAAGAAGAGGGTGGCGGCTGCCAAGCGGCATCTGCTACCCTCTTTTTTGCTCAGATTAGTAGACCATGAAAGGTTGCAGAGCACTCACCAAGGCTGCTGCCTGAGAAATAGCGGTCGCTTTTTTGCTATATTTCTGGCATCATTGTGAGAATTGTGTTAATTACGAGGGGAATAGAACCCGAAGCATGGCATTTCAGCGGAGTATACCGATAAATATAACACTACACTTCCTTCGGAGGATCAAGGTCATGGGTAAGTCAATTTCGGATAGACTGGGCGAAAGCAAGAAATGGCTGAAGAAGAACGACGAGGCCGCATTGAACCTCAAGCCAGCACAGGCAGCGCTTGCCCTTGCCATCAAATCGAACGACGAGCTCGACAAGCTGAAGTCCAGAATCAAGGAAGCCTCCGAGACAAGAAAAGCCGCTATGTCGGCCCTCACCGAAGCAATCCGGAAGACAAAGGCGGAAAAGAAGCTCCGGGCAAAGGAAGAACGGCTACAAGGGAAGCTGTCAGCCCTCAATTCTGCCCCGGCGGAATAAGCCTGCCCTCACCCAGGCAGCCGCAAGGTAAACCGCGTGCCTTCGCCTTCCCAGCTTTCGACATTGATGCTTCCGTCATGTGCAAGGGCGATGTGACGGACAATAGCAAGGCCGAGTCCGGTGCCGCCGAGCTCCCGGCTCCGCGCGCCGTCGATGCGATAGAAGCGCTCGAAGATGCGGCTCAGGTGCCGGGCGGGAATGCCAGGGCCGAGGTCGCTTACTGTCAGTACTATATACCGCGATTCCTGGTCCCCGTCGACCGTATGCTCGGAGTGCGCTTCGACGGACACGCGAGTCCCCGCTGGGCAGTATTTCACGGCGTTGTCGAGGAGGTTGACGAGGGCCTGGACAAGGAGACCCTCGTTTACCCGCGCTGACAGGCCTGCCTCGACCTCGCTGCCGATGGCGATACCCTTCCTGTCCGCGCTTCCCGCCACAGCCTCGATGGACTCCGCGACGATTGCCCCGAGCCCGTGCAGGCTGCGCTCGAGACTTCCTTTCGCCTCCCCATCCTGTTCGAGGCGCGCGAGGGAAAGGAGGTCTTCGATGAGGTTGCCCATGCGCCCGGCGTTGCGTTCGATGATGCCCAGATACCGTTCCACTTCGGCATCCCCGGGTTTTCCATCCCTGAGTGTTTCTGCAAACCCCTTGATGAGCTGGATGGGTGTACGAAGCTCGTGGGAGACGTTGGCCACAAAATCCTTCCGCACGCGCTCGAGCCGGCGCAAGCGGGAAATATCATTCATGACTATGACGAGTCCTGCGTTCCCGGGGGCTGCTCCGGCAAGCCCGATCTGGCTGCCCAGCGGTGTCGCGATGACCTGGAACCAGCGTTCTCCCCCGGCCAGATAGAGGGCGAGCTCCCGCTCGACGCCCGTTCCGGCTGCCAGGCACTCTGTGGCGATGGAAACAAGGTCGACAGATCTCGCGATCTCGAGGAGGAGGGGCCGTTCAGAGAGCTGGCCCTCGGCGATGGCAAAAAGCCCCCGGGCTGCCCGATTGGCAAGGCTGAGCCTGAGGTTTGCATCGAGGGCAAAGACGGCTTCCGACATGCCTTCCAGGATGGCAGACCTTTCCCTCGAGCTTGCGAGTTCGGAACGGGCCCTGGCGTCGAGCTCGGTAGCCATTGCCGTGAGCGCTGCACCGAGGAGGCGCAGCTCCGAGGGTCCCCTGGCGTTCGATGCTCGTCTGAGTTCCGCGAATGTGTCGTCGATGGAACTGCCTGTCGCAGTGGTAAGGGGGGCATGGCTACCTACGCGACGCGCTGCTGCGGCGAGTCGAGCCAGGGGTCGGGCTATGCCCCGCGAAAAAAGGAAGGCGGCGAGGGCGGCCAGACCCGCGAGCACCAGGGCGGCAAGGACAAGTTCTTCGCGGGCGGGGTCAAGGCGCACAGCCATAGCCGGAAGATCTACGGCAACTCGAAGGACGGCGATGATTCCAGAGCTGTCGGAACTGCGAACAGGAGCAGCCGAATAGAAAAGCTCCTGGCCGAGGGTGACAGAGCGTCGGCGCGCGAAACCCTGCTTGCCCGCGAAGGCGGCTACGATCTCGGGGCGTGCGGCGTGGTTCTCCATGCTTGCCGGGTCGGCGCGCGAGTCGGCTACCACGCGGCCGTCCTTTCGCACGAGGGAGATCCTGAGTCCTGTGGCTGCGTCGAGGCGTCTTGCCCAGGCATCGATGGCGGGCCCTGGTGCATCGAGCGAGGCCAGTTCCTCAGCGGGTAGCTCGGCGGCGAAACCTGCCGCAGCCGCTCCAAGGGAATCGGCCATCACTTCGCCGTAGAGCCTATCCATAATAATTAGTGCAATTAGGCCAAATATGAGGGCCAGGGCAAAGGAAGCTGGAAGGAAGGCCCGGAGGCTTTTCCTGAACAGGCTTGCCATCAGGCTTCATCCCTGAGTCTGTAACCGACTCCCCGGACAGTTTCGACCAAGGCGCAGCCCTTGCCGAGCTTTTTCCGCAGCTGGAGGATCTGCACATCGACCGAGCGGTCGGTAACCGGATAATCGGGACCTTTCACTGCGTCGATGATGCCTGTTCTCGTGAAGACCCTTCCTGGACTCCTCATCAGAAGTTCGAGGATCGCGAATTCTGTCGCTGAAAGATCGACCGGGCGCGAATCGTACAGGACCTCGTGACGGACTGCGTCGAGCGAAAGGGGGCCCATGATGGTCCTGGCGTTGGCAGCCACTGCCTCGCCGGCGTCGGCCTTCCGCCGCAAGGCTACCCGCACCCTCGCGGCCAGGACACGGGGGCTGAAGGGTTTCACGACATAGTCATCTGATCCGAGCTCGAGCCCGGAAACGATGTCGGAATCCTCTCCCCTGGCAGTTGTCATGATAATTGGTATAGTGCGACGCGCTGGATCTGCCTTGATCCTCCTCAGGACTTCCAGTCCGTCCATGCCAGGAAGCATTATGTCGAGGATGATGCAGTCGGGCATGGACGAAGCAAGGAGGGCCAGGCCCTTCTCCCCGTCCTCTGCGGCCAGGACTGTCCATCCTTCCCGGGCAAAGGAAACAATTATGAGTTCCTGGATGTCTGGATCGTCTTCGATCACAAGGATGCAGGCCTTGGCCATTGCTCAGTCCTTGAGTTCCACGTGGCTTCCCTCGACCATGTAGACGACTGCCTCGCAGATGTTCGTCATGTGGTCGCCGACACGCTCGAGATACCCTGAATTGTTAAGAACCCTGCTGGCGCGGTCGGCAAGCTCGGGATGCTCCTTGATGAACTCCAGGACATCACGGACAAGGGCCTTGTGCTCCAAATCGACTTCCTTGTCCATGGCCGCTATCTTGCGGGCTTCCTCGACGTCATGGTTGATCCATGCGTCGACTGCCCCGCGTATCATGGCACAGCAGGTCTCTACCATTGTCTCGATGCGGCTGATCTGGCGCGTGGGCTGTTCGCCCGCCAGCTTGATCGCTGCCTTGGCGAGATGGGTAGCGTGGTCGCCCGCCCGTTCGAGGTTGTCCGTAACCTTGAAGATCGAGACGAGTTCCCGGAGGTCGCGGGCCACCGGTTGCTGGGTGGCGATGAGGATCGCAGCCTGGTCCTGGATCTTGAGCTGGAGGGCATTGACTACTTCGTCACCTGCCTTGGCATCCCTTGCCAGCTCGATATCCTGGGTCTTGAAGGCTTCGAGGGCCTTGCGGAGGTTCTCCTCCACCTTGATACCCATTGTGAGGATATCGTGGTTGAGCCGCGCGAGTTCTTCCATGAAATGTATCCGTGTCTGCATCATGCTTCTCCCTGGATCAGGTGCTCATGCCGCGGCGTTCCGCTGTCCTGGCTCCTCATGCTAGCCGAGTCGCCCGGAGATGTAATCCTCCGTCCGCGAATCTTTCGGCTTGAGGAATATCTCTCTGGTCGGACCGGCCTCGACAAGATGACCGACGTGGTTCTCGTCCGCCATGAGAAAGGCAGTCCTGTCCGAGGCCCGCGCCGCCTGCTGCATGTTGTGCGTCACTATGACGATAGTGTAGTCGATTTTCAGACTGAAGAGTAGGTCTTCGATCTTGAGCGTGGCGGTGGGGTCGAGGGCCGAGCAGGGCTCGTCGAGAAGCAGCACCTCCGGTTTTATGGCGATCGCGCGCGCGATGCAGAGTCGCTGCTGCTGCCCTCCGGAAAGGGCTGTACCCGCGTCGTGCAACTTGTCCTTGACCTCGTCCCAGAGCGCGACGGAACGGAGGGAGCGCTCCACAACCTCGTCATAATCGGCCTTTGACTTCCTGGGAAGGTTGAGGCGCAGGCCAGCGATGACATTCTCGTAGACTGTCCGGGTAGGAAAGGGGTTCGGTTTCTGGAAGACCATGCCGATGCGCCTGCGTATCTGCACAGGATCGGAACCAGGGGTGTAGATGTCGGTTCCATCGAGGGTGACCGAGCCAGTGGCGTAGGCTCCCGCGATCACTTCGTGCATGCGGTTGATGCAGCGGATCAGCGTCGATTTTCCGCAGCCCGAGGGTCCGATGATCGCGGTTATGACGCCGGGACCGATGTCGAGGTCGATGCCTTCGATGGCCTTGTGCTTGCCGTAGTAGGCGGCAAGACCCCTGATGGCGATGCTCCTCTCTGCGCCCTGACGGGACTCGGCAGCAGGAACTGCATCGGGGATGAGGTCCGCAAAAGACCTAATTGGATTCATGTTTCCACCTTCGGGTGAGGAACTTCACCGCTCCGCTCATGATCGCGACGATGGCGATGAGGACCAGGGTCGAGGCCCAGGCCTTGCGGTGCCAGTCGTCGTAGGGCGAGACGGCGTAGTTGTAGATCTGGAGAGGCATGGCAGCCATGGGCTTCTGCAGGTTGAAATTGAAGAAGTTGTTGCCGAGCGATGTGAGGAGGAGAGGCGCTGTCTCCCCGGCAGCCCGAGCGAGGGAGAGCATGATGCCCGTCAGGATGCCGGGAAGTACGGTTGGCACAACTACGAAGAGGACAACCTTCCAGCGCGGCGTACCGAGTGCCAGCGCGGCTTCCCGAAGGCCGTTCGGCACGAGCTTGAGGATTTCTTCCACACTTCGGGCAATTATTGGAATCATGATTATGGCCAGCGCAGTGGATCCGGCGATGCCGGAGTAACCGGTGACGTTGCGGACAAGAAGGGCCCACACGAAGACGCCGACAACGATCGAAGGGAGTTCGGCGAGGAGTTCGATGGCGAAACCGACTGTCTTCGCGAAGCGGCCCGAGCCGAATTCCACAAGATAGATGGCGGTAGCAACACCGACTGGAATTGCCATGAGACCTGCCAGTAGCAGCATCTCGATGGTGCCGACTATCGCCTGGGCGATTCCTCCGCCGTCCTCTCCGTAGGGCTTGGGGATCTTGGTGAAGAAGTCGAGGGTGAGGGAGGAGAGGCCGTTCGCGAAGATGTGGCCCACGATGACGAGGAGTATCGCGACCGATAGGGATGCGAGGAGAACGACGAACAACAAGGACATCAGGTTGCTTGCGCGCCGTCGCGCGAAGCGCCTGGTTTCGGCCTGCTCATGCATGGCTGCCACCGCCTTTCCCGACGAGACGCATTACCAGGATCCGCGAGAGGATGTTGAAAACCGAGGCAACGATGAGAAGCACGAGGCCAAGTTCGACAATCGCGCTGAAGTAGATCGGGGAGTCGGCTTCCGTGAACTGGTTGGCGATGGCGCTTGAGATCGTGTAACCCGGCGTCAGAAGCGAAGGCGTGATCTTCGTCGAACTGTTGCCGATGACCATGGTCACCGCCATCGTCTCGCCGATGGCCCGGGCCAGTCCCAGCATCGACGCTCCGATGATTCCGGGCCGTGCGTAGGGCAGCACCGCCTTCGTGAGGACTTCCCATCGTGTCGCACCCAGGGCCAGCATTCCCTCTTTCTGGAGGCGTGGCACCTGTGCGATCACCTCGCGGGAAAGGGAAAGTATTGTGGGTAGTATCATGATCGCCAGCACCACCCCGCCGGTCAGGAGGTCCTGTCCCATGGGAGGTCCGACAAAGAGGAGGCCGATGACCGGGATTTTGCCCAGCGTAGATTGGAGAAAGGGTTCGACAACGTCCCGCATGAGTGGCACGAGGACAAACAGTCCCCATATCCCGTAGGCGACGCTCGGGATTGCGACGAGAAGTTCTATGATGAAGGCTACGGGCTTGCCGATCCAGGGCGGTGAGTACTCCGAAACGAAGATCGCCGAGCCTATTGCCAGCGGCGTCGCCAGGATGAGGGCGAGAAGTGAAGTGACGACCGTCCCGAAGATGAAGGGGAGGGCCCCGAAGGCGATCTTGTTGATCTCCGTTTCCACCGGGTTCCATTTCGAACTGGACAGGAAAGACAGGCCGAAGCGGCTTATCGATTCCCTCGAATCGATGACGAGGAGCACAATGAAGGCAATGAGGATCAATAAGACAATGCTGGACGCGGCGCGCAGGATGAAGGAAAAGACCCGGTCTCCCGGGTCTCCGACCTTCTGCGAGCCAGGCGCCGCCGTGGTCTTGAGTGTCATGACGTCTTTCCGATCGCCCGTGCTTACTTGGCGATCGTTGCGGGCAAGGCCGGATTGCCGTTGATCTGGATCGACTTGATCAGGACCTCGGCTTTCTTTATGGCATCGAGGGGCAGCGGCGCGTACTCGAGGGCCGTGTTGAAGGCTTGCCCGTCGTGCGAGCACCACCAGGCCAGGCGGGAAACCGCGAGGGCCCTGGCTGCATCTGTCTGCTGCTGGTACACGAGGATCCAGGTGAAGCCGACGATCGGGAAGGCTTCAGGATTGTCGCTGTTGACCAGCTTGATGCGGAGATCGTCGGGAAGGGCCACTCCCTGGGCCGCGAGGGAGACGGCGTTGGTTGAGGGAGCTATGAAGTTTCCGCCCTTGCCCTTCACGAGGCCGACGGAGAGCTTGTTCTGCACGGCGTAAGCTTCCTCGACATAGCCGAGGGAGTAGGGAGTCTGCTTGACGTTTCCGGCAACGCCTTCGTTACCCTTGCCACCCAGACCTACTGGCCACTGAACGGCATTGGCTGCTCCGACTGTCTTGGCCCACTTTTCGCTCACTGCGGCCAGATAGCTCGTCCAGATGTTGGAGGTTCCCGATCCATCGGAACGGTGCACAACGACGATGTAGCGGTCGATGGCCTTGAGCTTGGGATTGTCCGCAACGAGCTTGGCATCGTTCCATTTGGTTATATCTCCCAGGAATACGCCGGCCAGGGTATCTCCGGTAAAGCGGAGCGTATCCGTGCCGAGCTCGGGGATGTTGAAGGTGGGGACGACGGCTCCGAGGGCCATCGGGATGTGGAGGATCGCTCCGCCCTTGGCCACCTTGAGCTGGTCATCGGTCATGGGTCCGTCGGTTGCACCAAAGTCTACGGTCTGGTCGCTGATGCTCTTGATGCCGCCACCCGATCCGATCGACTGGTAGTTGACTTTTACTCCGGTGAGCTTGGCGTATTCGCTGAACCACTTAGTGTAGAGGACCGTGGGGAAGGTGGCTCCCGCCCCGGTGAGGTCTTTGGCCTCTCCAGTCGCTCCACCCTTCACGAGGCCGGAACCTGGGATGGCCTGGGCACTGGCGCTTGCCAGCACGAGGGAAAGGGCGAAAACGGAACAAATGATCTTCTTCATGAAGGGAACCTCCATCGAGTGACTGAACTCATGCTTCGTAACGAAGCTTCGACGAATCTAGCCAAACCCCGTGAGACTCCCGCGAGCCGATTGTGAGGATTTGGTTAGGATGGACGTTTGCCTCGGCCAGGGTTGAGGTCGAGGACCTGCTCGCAGGGTTCTGACACGGAAACCGCGCGGGCACGTGGTTTCAGTCAACGCGATTCCCGAGCAGCTCGACGCGGGCGAACACCTCATCGAGAGGCGCGCTCCGGAGCGTGTAGCGGGAATACGGCGAGTTGGGCAGAGCTTCCGAGCGCAAAGACTCCCGCTCGACATAATCGCGAGGACCCTTCGCGCCAGTCCATTGAACGAGGGATATTCCGCCCCCCTGGATCTCGATTGCCGTAATTCCGTGCTTTCCTGTGCCGCAACCGGAGTTGAAGAGGGAGGGAATGAGGAGGTCGCGTTCTTCGTACAGGCTGCGGGACAGGCGGAGATCGATTTCCCTTTTCCTGAGGCGTCTGATCTCGTGCCGATAGCTGGCTATCTTCTCCGCGATGACCCTACGGGATGCCTCATCGACCCTGGTGTACTCACGCAGCGCATCCTCGATGGCCCAGCGAAGGCTATCATATTTGGACAGCGATTCGAAGAGTGGTCTGTGTGTATGGCCAGTGATCGAAACGATCCCGAACCGGCGTGATGCCCGGTAGATCAACCGCTCGGTCTTGAAGCGGTAGGTAGAGTCGCGGGAAACGCTGGTGTTGCGTATCGCCAGGGGTTTGGCAAGGTAGCGGACGATGATTTCCGAGAGATAGTCGTGGTTCATGAAGAATCGTGAGGCCTGGTGTCCGTGGAAGGCCAGGAGGGTCTTCCCCTTCCACTCGAGTGCGAGGGAGTGCAGGAGGTCGTAGGGATAATCATCCCTGCGAAGAAGGTCCAGGTCGTGGTTGCCAAGAATGCGCCGCAGTCGGCCTTTGGCTGCGAAAGCATCGAGGATATCGTAAAGTCCCGCCCAGGAATTCATGATTTCCTTGTATTTGAACTTGGTAAGGTCCTCGATATCCCCGTTGAGAACAAGCACAAATCCGCGGTCAAGATACCAACGGGAAAGCGAATTCATGACTATGCCGCGGTTCGGTGCAAGATCATCCCGCGAGCTACCATCACCGAGGTGGAGATCGCTCAGGAAAACATACGGCACGCCCGCTTCGAGCTTCTCTCTCGGTGATTCCGCAAGCAGGCGCTCGAAGGACAAAAGGAATTCCTTGAACTTCATGACGACTCCCTCACGGGAATTCCCGTGAGGCACTATTCTGGCGCTTCCTCGTGAGTTTGGCGTCAGGAGATGATGGAGATCGGATGAAACCCGGCCTCGTCATTCCTGTTGACGTGATGCCGGAGAGTTCCGGCTGGCCAGGACCTTGTCATGGCAGGGCTGCTTTCCGGGGCTGCCATTCTTCAGTATCTTTGCCCTATGCAGCGTACCATTGCCATCGCCCTCGTCGCGATCCTTTGCATTGTAAGCTTTCCTGCCAGCCTCGCTTCCCAGACAGCAGCGCCGTCGGCGAGCGAAACCCTCGTCATCGGCGGCGGCTGTTTCTGGTGTCTCGAAGGTGCCTTCGAGATCGTACCCGGTGTGCTCGATGTCGTGTCCGGCTATGCCGCTGGGAGCCTGGCCAAACCGAGCTACGAGGAGGTCTGCACAGGAACGACTGGGCATGCGGAAGTAGTTCGCATAAGCTTCGATCCCACTCGCGTGGGCCTTTCTGCCTTGTTCGACCTCTTCTTCACCATCCACGACCCGACGACGAGGGACAGGCAGGGTGCCGATGTGGGTCCGCAGTACCGCTCCATTATCCTGTACGCCACTGATGCCCAGCGCCGTGCCGCAGTTGCCGCCATCGCCAAGATCCAGGCAGGGCTGGCAGCGCCTGTCGTGACAGAACTCAAGCCGCTGAAAGTCTTCTGGATGGCCGAGGAGTATCATCAGGATTATTACAAAAAACATCCTGACTATGGCTATTGCCGCCTGGTGGTCGCTCCCAAGGTCGGCAAGTCGGAGGAGTGGGTAAAGCGGTCGGGGCTGATCAAGCCCTGAGCGATGGCAAGCGGAAGCGCAGGTTCCGGCGATATTCGGGTCATTCTCACGAAAGGCTCATGATATCCTCGCAATTGCAGGCATATGCTGTCCGGGTGGTCATGAAAGAAGGAATGGTCCATGGGTGTTCATTACGGAACCATTGAAGCGGTTCCTGCCGTCGGTGCCCGGCGCTGGCATTCAGGCACTGTCTCGGAACCAGTGATGGACCGATTCCCTTTCCTTTCTTTCTGCCGCCCCGGTTGCCTCCCTGGGGTGGCTTTTTTTTCTCTCTTCCTCCAACGCTGTCTGTAAAGCGTTTCTGTCACGCTGGCCTGGGGCTACCGGGAGTCTCTGGAACCACGGCCACGGAAATTTATGTCAAGTTTTGGAATAATCTGGCATTAATTTCAGATACAGATTCACATTATCGCATATTCGATTGACGCCTCCGGCCTTGGGTAGTAGCCTGTGCGCCACCCACATGACGAGGAGGCCCTAGTTGTCAGTCGAAAAGAAAAAGCCAGTACCGAGTGATATCGACATCGCCCAGGCGGCGGTAGTAAAGCCCATTGCCACCATCGCAGGCGGATACGGCATCGAGGCGAAGTACCTTGAGATGCATGGTGAGGACAAGGCCAAGGTGCGCCTCGAATTCCTCACCGACAACCCCACGGCGCCACGCCGTGCCAAGTACATCGATGTGACAGCCATATCACCCACGCCCCTCGGTGAGGGCAAGACCACGACAACGGTTGGACTGACACAGGGGCTCGGATTCATCGGCAAGAAGGCCATTTCCGCGATCCGCCAGCCCTCGATGGGGCCGACCTTCGGCATCAAGGGCGGCGCAGCCGGAGGTGGCTACTCGCAGATCGTGCCGATGGCCGACTTCAACCTCCACCTGACCGGAGACATCCATGCCGTTTCGGCGGCGCATAACCTCTGTTCCACCGCCCTTGACGCGCGGATGTACCATGAGTCGCGCTGGTCCGACGCCTTCTTCGAGAAGCAGGGCATGAGGAAGCTCAACCTGGACCCGATGGAAGTGCTCTGGCGGCGCGTTATGGACATGAACGACCGTGCCCTCAGGAAGATCATAATTGGTATCGGTGGCCAGGACAACGGGCCGCTCCGCGAGACCGGCTTCGACATCGCGGTCGCCTCCGAGGTCATGGCCATTCTCGCCCTCGCCACGAGCCTCAAGGACCTCCGCGAGCGCATGGGCCGCATCGTGCTGGGCCTCGACAAGTCGGGCAAGGCCGTAACCACCGAGGATCTTGGCGTGGCCGGTGCCATGACAATACTCATGAAGGATGCCCTCAAGCCAAACGTCCTGCAGACCCTCGAGGAGCAGCTCGCCTTCGTGCACGCCGGACCCTTTGCCAACATCGCCCACGGGAACTCCTCGGTCGTCGCGGACCAGATTGCCCTGCGCATCGGCGACTACGTGGTGACCGAGTCCGGTTTCGGCGCGGACATGGGCTTCGAGAAATTCATGGACATCAAGTGCCGCGCCTCGGGGATGATGCCCGACGCCGTGGTCATCGTGTGCACCGTGCGCGCCCTGAAGATGCACGGCGGCGGTCCCAAGGTCACACCCGGAAAGCCGCTTGCCACAGCCTACACCCAGGAAAATGTCGAACTCGTGAAAAAGGGCCTCTGCAACCTCGAGGGTCACCTTGAGGTCGTCCGCAAGTTCGGCCTTCCCGCCGTCGTCTGCATCAACGCCTTCCCCACCGATACCGACTCCGAGCGCCAGACCATCCGCGAGGGTGCCCTCAAGGGTGGCGCCTTCGACGCAGTTGTTTCAACCAATTGGGCCAATGGGGGCGAAGGGGCGGCGAAGCTCGCCGAGGCAGTTGACAAGGCCGCCAGCCAGCCCTCGAAGCCCGTGCTACTCTACAGCTCGGAAATGCCCCTGAAGGACAAGATCAACAGGCTTGCCACCGAGGTCTATGGCGCCGACAGCGTGAGCTACACGCCCGACGCGGAAAAGGCCCTCGCATCCTTCTCCGATCTCGGCTACGCCGGCCTGCCGATATGCATGGCCAAGACCCAGTACTCCTTTTCCCACGATCCGAACTGGAAGGGTCGCCCGAAGGGCTATGTCTTCCCGATAACCGACGTGCGCCTTGCTGCGGGTGCGGGCTTCATCTATCCGCTCTCCGGCGAGATAAACACCATGCCCGGCCTCGGTTCCAAGCCCGGATACATCGGAATGGACATCGATACGACGACGGGGATGATCACTGGATTATCGTAATTAGTTCTATCTGTTCGTAAGGGGCGCCGGGTTCCACCGCAGGTCGGTCGGGCCCGGCGCCTTCTTGCCCTGGTGCTGGCCGCTGGTTTGGCCCAAGCCGCATCGAGGCCATTTCCCCGCGCGGTACCCTGGTCACTCCCGCGCATTGCACGCTCCTGGGTGAGGTTATATGAACGTCAGCAAGCCAAGGCCCTTCAGCCTCCTCGAGCCGGTGATCGCTGCCTTCGTGGGGCTCATCCTTGTCTCCAACATCGTTGCCCAGAAGTTCTTATCCTTCCAGTTGTCAGGAATCTCGGTATCAACCGACCTCGGAACGCTGTTGCTCTTCCCCCTGACCTACATCTTCGGGGACGTGCTGACCGAGGTCTTCGGCTTCGCGGTATCGCGGCGCGTCATCTGGTACGGATTCGCCATGAACGCGCTCGCGGCCCTTCTGTTCAGCCTGGCCGTAGCGCTGCCCTTCAGCCCGGACTTCGGCAATCAGCGGGAATTTGCGATGGTGCTCGGGGCGGTTCCCGGCCTCGTCATCGCCTCGCTCGCAGGCTTCTGGGTGGGAAGTTTCGCCAATGATTTCGTTCTTGCGCGCATGAAGGTCTGGATGGTCAAATGGGACCCCTCTCATCGTTGGCTCGCGCTCCGCACCATCGCCTCCACCTTGTTGGGAGAGTTGCTCGATACCTTGATTTTCGTGTCGGTGGCGACGGCTTTCGGCATCTTTCCTGCCGGACTCATGGCAAGCCTCATCATATCCCAGTGGCTGATCAAGTCGGCCATCGAGACGGTTCTCACACCTGTTACGATTGTCGTCTGTGGAGCGCTGAAGCGCCGCGAAGGCATCGACATGGTCGGCACCGCTTCGTGGAATCCCTTCGCCTTCGGCGTCGAGGGCGGGGAAAACCACGTTGCACAAGGCGACGGCCTTAAAACGAAGACGCGGTCCCATCCTCATAATTAGGATAAGGAAGACCCCAGGGCGGACTCGGGAAGCCGCCCCGAAGGGTCAATGCTTGCCGCAGTCGCAGTCGTCTCCGCAGCCGCCCTCGCCGCACTCGCAGCCGTCTCCACAGCCTCCCTCGCCGCACTCGCCGTCACAGCCGTGGGCTCCGTGGATGTGGCCGTGCTCGACTTCCTCCCCGGATGCTTCGCGGACCTCGACAACCTTGACGTCGAAATGCAGGTTTTCGCCCGCGAGCGGGTGGTTGGCATCGACCTTGACCTCGTCGCCTTCAATGCCGACGATCGTGACGATCTGCGCCCCATCCTCACCGTGGGCCTCGAACTGCATGCCAACGGCAATCTCGCTGCCGTCGAATTCGTCCTTGCCGACAGTGAACAGGAGTTCCTCGTCCCGTTCGCCGTAACCGTCTGCTGGAGCGATCACGACCTTGACCGCGTCTCCGGCCTTCTTGCCCTCGAGGTGTTTCTCGAGGCCCGCGATAATATTGCCCCTGCCGTGGAGGTAGACAAGCGGTTCTCCGGCGTCGGAGGAATCGATGAGCTCTCCATCGTCATCGACGAGCTTGTAGTCGAGGGATACGACTCGATTCTTCTCAATGATCATTGTTGTTCCTTCCGGGACAGGGCCCGAGCTTTAAGTTCTGTCTGCTGCCTTCGGTCGATAATAGTGAATTGGGGTGCCCCTCGGCAATCAGCCCCGCCACGTCTTGGCTTTCCCCGGAACCTGAACCCGCCGATAGGTGACGAGAGGTGGTTTGCATGGATGGCAATGGCGTTTCGGGAAAAGGAATAGGCGGCATGGTTGCGTTCGCGGCTCTGGGGGGAGTCCTCCTCGCTGCAGGGCTATTGCTGATCCTGTTCCTGGGCTCGTCCCTCATGGATCCTCTGTCTGTGCCGGGGATACCCGGAACAGCCCTTTTCCGGGCATTTTCCTGGGCAGCATGGTTTCTCCCCCTCTGGGCCTTCGCGGCAGCGGCCTTGGCAATCCTGGCCGGGAACCCGCTGCGGGCCAAGCCGGTGACCATGATCCTGCTTGGAGCCGCGTCAATTCCCTTCCTCTGCCTGTCGGCCTTTGCCCGGCTGCTGGACAGCGGCTCTCCCCTGGCGCCAGGGCTTTCAGCAACCCCGCGCTTTGCCTTGGCAACCCTGTTCGGCCTTCTCTGCGTATCCAGCTCAGCAGCCATAGCGTGGTTTTTCCCCGATTCGGCAGGGGAGGGCCAGGCTGGACCCCGGATGGAGGTCGATCGTGATTCCGACCATGTAGCACGCCCTGGTTTTTTCACGGATGATGCGAAAGCAAGCACCGATGAGTCCGAAGAAAGCCAGGCCTTGACCATCGCGGGTCGGCTTGCGGTCGAAGAGGACTTTCCGGCCGAGGCTCCTCCGGAATCCCCCTATGAAACTGGACAGGAAAGCGCATCCCTTCACTCCACGGATGGAACAGCGAGCAAAGGCAATCCAGCTGCAACTGCTGCGGGGCACTTCCGGGTGCCAATAATTCCCCCGCTTCGGCCACTCCGCTCGCTCGGACAGGCTTCAGAGCCTGAAGTGCAGGAGAATCCACTTCCCCTTGCTCCCGAGGAGTCTGAGGTGATTGCCGACGTGGATAGCATCGAACCCTTCGAGGCTCTCCCCGGTGTGGCACCGAAGTCAATTCCCGAGGTGGAGGTATATGCCATGCCCCCCGCCGTGAGGCCTGCGCCAACCGGGACGGAGCCCGAGATGCCCATCCCGCTTTTTTTTCGGAAAGCGGCGCCCGTTTCCGGAGCGCCGCTAGCCGAGTCCGGAACGGCGGAAACGCTCCTTGAGCTGGGGCAGCGGACTATCGAGGTCATTTCGGTCCTTCCGGCCGCGCCGGCCCACGAGGTTTCGGAGCCCGAGAAGGCTAACATCATCGCGCGCATCCTCGACCGGAAAAAGCGGCCTCCTTACGCCGTGCCGGTCGGGGAGATCCTCCACCAGTATCCCGACGGGGAATACTGGGTAGTCGACGAGAAGACCCGGCTCTCGGCCGAGGTCCTGCGCGAGACGCTTGCCGAGTTCAACATCGAGGCCGAGGTCACGGGGATCCGGAAGGGACCAGTTATCACGATGTTCGAGATCCTGCCCGCCCCCGGTGTGCGCCTCTCCAAGATCGCCAACCTCTGCGACAACATCGCCCTCCGGCTCGCGGCTTCGAGCGTGCGCATCGTCGCACCCATCCCCGGCAAGCACGCCGTAGGCATCGAGGTGCCGAACGAGCGGCGGTCCATCGTGTCCCTCCGTGAGATCGTGGAGAGCGAGTCCTTCGTCGGAGCCCGGGCCGAGGTGCCCGTGGCCCTCGGCAAGGACATCGCGGGAGAGGTGCAGTTCATCGACCTCACCCAGACGCCGCACCTCCTGATAGCGGGCTCGACAGGTTCGGGCAAGTCGGTCTGCGTGAATGCGATAATACTGTCCATTCTCTTCAGGCGCTCGCCGGAGGAGGTGCGGCTCCTCCTCATAGATCCAAAGATCGTCGAGCTCAAGCTCTACAATGGCGTGCCCCACCTGCTTACACCGGTGATCACCGAGCCCAAGCGGGCATTCCAGGCCCTCCAGTACTGCATCTGTGAGATGGAGCGCCGATACACGATGCTCGACCGGGTCGGCGTCCGCGACATCAAGAGCTACAACCGCAAGATCAAGGAAAAAGGCCTTGCCCAGGACAGACTTCCGTACATCGTAGTAATTATTGATGAATTTGCCGATCTGATGGCGACCACGGGAAAGGAGCTCGAATCCACACTGGCGCGTCTTGCGGCCATGTCCCGCGCCGTGGGCATCCATCTGGTACTCGCCACGCAGCGTCCGTCCATAGATGTCATAACCGGTCTCATCAAGGCCAATATCCCGAGCCGGGTAGCTTTCATGGTCGCCTCGAAATTCGACAGCCGCATCATCATCGACATGGTCGGTGCGGAGAAACTCCTGGGCAAGGGCGACATGCTCTTCGCCAGCGCCTGGGACCCCTTCCCGATACGCATGCAGGGCGCCTTCGTCTCCGAGGAGGAGGTCGAGAAGGCAGTGGACTACATAAAGACCCTGGGAGAGCCACAGTACATCGACGAGGATATCTTCATCGATGACGAGGAAGATGAGTCTGAGCCCAGTCTTTTTGACGATGGCGATGGCGACCCCCTCTTCGAACAGGCCCTGGAAATAGTGCTGCAGCAGGGGAGGGCCAGCGCATCGTACATACAGAGGAAGCTGAAGATCGGTTACAACCGTGCAGCCCGCATAGTCGAGCTGATGGAGGAGAAGGGCATAGTCGGTAAGGCCCAGGGTTCCAAGCCCAGGGATCTCGTGCGGAATCCCTCCATCACGGGACTGGGCGGCAGCGGAGCTGGTACCGGGGACAGCCCAGGCATGAGCAAGATGGCCATGCGCGAGCTGGAAGCCGATGGAAGCCAGCGTCGCCCTTCCCTCGTGGGGACCCTGGAGACTGTCCCGGGGCAGCGGGTTACGGGAAAGGACGAGGAATAATGTCCGCGCGTCAACCTGAGGGGCTTACGCCTGCGGTGATCGGACTTGCCCTCATTGTGGTTGCTATCTGGGGTTTCAACTTTGTCGTGATCAAGGTCGGTGTATCGGGCATGCCGCCATTGTTCCTGGCCTGCCTGCGTTTTCTCCTCTGCGTATTTCCTGCGATATTCTTCGTGCCGCGCCCTTCGATTTCCTGGGGCAGGCTGGCAGCCTACGGGATCTTTCTCGGCGTCGGTGAGTTCGGTTTGCTGTTCACCGCGATCAAACTGGGGGCACCCGCAGGTCTGGCCTCGATAGCCTTGCAGGCCCAGGCTTTTTTCACGGCCATCCTGGCGGCGGTATTCCTTGGCGAAACCATACGAATGAGGACCTGGGCCGGTCTCGCCCTGGCTGCCACGGGGCTCGTGCTCCTCATGCTTCCCCAGGCACGCGCCGCTGCCTCGCTTTCGCCCCCCCTTGTGGGAATGCTTCTGCTGGCAGGGTTTTTCTGGGCTTCGGCCAACCTCACCGCCAAAGCCGCGTCGGGGACGGGTGGGCAGAACAGCGCCCTCGGCCTGGTGGTCTGGTCGAGTCTTTTCTCGCCGCTGCCGCTCCTCGCCCTCTCGCTCGTCTTCGAGGGGACAGCTGCGATATCCGCCTCGTTACGATCAATTACCATATTGACAATAGGTGCTATACTGTTTCTCGCCGTCCTGTCGACCCTCGTCGGTTACGGTATCTGGAATGCCCTCATCATGCGCTACGGCGCCTCGCGCATAGCCCCTTTTTCGCTCCTCGTGCCGATTTTCGGCCTGAGTTCGGCCTCGGTCCTTCTGGGTGAGCGCTTCACGGCCCTGGACGGGGTTGCGGCAGCGCTGGTTCTCGGAGGTCTGGGGGTACACCTCTTCTGGCCCCTGCGGAAACCGGTCAGCTAGAGGGCCAGGCGCAAGCCGTGGCGCTGATCCCTCAGAACATCCCGAAGAGTCCCGCTTTCCCGTTGAAGGGAACCCAACGCCCGCTCTTGGATGCCTTGGGATCGTCGAGGAGCTTGAGCGCGAATTCGGCGACAGTGGTCGGCTTGCCGCTTTTCTCCACGATGCCGAATGCCGTCCACGGAGCAGCTTTGCCTCGCTCGAAGATGCCCTCGCCGAGGCCTCGGAAGGCTCCGCTGACGAGGGAGGCGAAGGCGTCGCGGCCGCCCTCTCCCTCGGGGAGCGGCTCGACGGAAACGAGGAGGAGCTTGCCCGAGCGCTGCCCGTCGAAGAGGCGCAGCATCTCGCGGGTGAGGAAGGCCGGTCCGTGCACAGAGGCTTCGAGGGCGGCGCCGATGCTGCCGGGACTGCCGCCGAAGAGGGAGCGGTCCGCATCGACGGGCGAGGAGAGGATCACGACAGTATCGACTCTCCCAAGGGTCTTCGCCGCGGTCAGGGCGAGGGTGCCCGCTGACACGAAGGAGGCGGGATTCCACACGAGCCGATCTGTCCTGGCGTGATCTTCAGCCAAGGTCTCGCCCCTTCGCGGGGGCAGCGCTACCGGCACGACCCTCCAGCCCGCCGACGCGGCGACCGAAGCGATGGCGCCTGCCGTCTCGCCCTCCGCGGGGGCGATGATCATTGTCCTCTGCACGCCGCGAGTGTACTATCGACGCGTCCGCGCGGGCAATACGGATGGGCGCGGCGAAACCCTCCCAGGAGAGTGACTCGATGCGGATCGCGTTGGCGCAGGTGAATTCGACGATCGGCGACTTCGCTGGCAATGCCAGGCGCATGATCACCATGGTGGAAGGGCTGATGGGACCAAAGGCCCCCGATCTGGTCGTCTTTCCGGAGATGGCCCTCTGCGGTTATCCCCCCATGGATCTCCTCGACCAGGAGTCCTTCGTGGAAGGCTGTCTCGAGGCTCTCCGCATTCTCCAGAGGGGACTGCCTGCACGGGTGGCAGTGGCTGCGGGTTTTGTCGACCGCAACCGGGGCGGCAGCGGGAAACCATTGCGCAACGTGCTTGGCGTCATCCGGGACGGCGCCCTTGTCTTCACCCAGGCCAAGACACTCCTTCCTACCTATGATGTTTTCGACGAAGCCCGCTACTTCGAGCCTGCGGACAGGCGCTGCATCTTCAATCTCGACGGAACGCGCATCGCCTTTGCGATCTGCGAGGACATCTGGTGGGAGTCACCGCCGGTTCCCGGCATGCACTACAGTGTCGATCCCGTCAAGGAGCTTCTCGACGCCGGTGCAGACCTCCTGGTTGTGCCTTCGGCCTCGCCCTTCCAGGCCTGCAAGCTTGCCGTACGGCAGCGGCTGGCGGCGAAGGTTTCCCGCGAGGGGGGCATCCCGACGCTATACTGCAATCTGGTTGGCGCGAACGATTCGCTCGTCTTTGATGGCCGTTCCTTTGCCATCGATGCAGAGGGCCGCCTTCGGGCGGTTGCCGGATGGGAGGAGGAGCTGCTCTCCATCGACATGGCCGAACTCGTCGCAGGAGCTCCGGGACCGAGGGGCACCGTGCCTGCGCAAGCGGGAACCGGGGAATCAGAGACGTTAGGCGAAATATACAATGCCCTCGTCCTCGGCATCCGTGATTACATGAGGAAGTGCGGTTTTTCGAAGGCCTGCCTGGGCCTTTCCGGCGGCTTGGACTCGGCCGTCATCGCTGTCCTCGCGGCCGATGCGATCGGTGCCGACAACCTCACCTGCATCTCCATGCCTTCACGCTTCTCGAGCGCGGGTTCGGTGTCGGACTCGGTGGAGCTGTGCCGCAATCTCGGCGGTCCAGAAGGACCGGGATCCCGCCTCGAGAGCCTCCCGATCGAGGGGCCCTTCGCAGCCAATCTTGCCCTCCTGGAGCCGCATTTCGAAGGTCAGCCCTTCGGCCTCGCAGAGGAGAACCTCCAGGCACGCATAAGGGGAACCCTCCTCATGGCCTGGTCGAACAAGTTCAATTCCCTTCTCTTGACGACGGGGAACAAGAGCGAGCTGGCTGCGGGCTACTGTACGCTCTATGGCGACATGAACGGGGCTATCGCGCCCATCGGCGACCTTTTCAAGACCGAGGTCTTCGCGCTGGCCAGACATATCAACGCTCGTCATGTCCGTGAGGGCAGGATCGCTCCTATCCCCGAAGCAATCATATCCAAGCCGCCGAGCGCCGAGCTTCGCCCCAACCAGACCGACCAGGACAGCCTTCCGCCCTATGAGACCCTCGATGAAATCCTCTCGCTGTACATCGTGGAAAACCTCGCGTTGGCTGAAATCACTGCCAGGGGCTTCGAGGAGTCCCTTGTGGCGAGGATCATCGGAATGGTTGCCCGTTCCGAATACAAGCGCAGGCAGGCTCCCCCGGTAATCAAGGTTTCGCCTCGGGCTTTTGGAACGGGCAGGAGAATCCCCATCGCACGTTGCGTTCACGAGGCCAATACTCGGCACTGAAGCGGTTTTGCTTGAGGTTTTCGGGAATTCCGGGATATATTCCAAGTCGTCTATGCGTATACTGGCTCGTATTGTCGCCATTTTCGCCCTCGGCACTCTCTTGCCAGGCTGCGACCTTCCCTCGACAATCCTAACCGATGTCGAGCGGAGCTCGATGTATACCTTTTCCGTTCAATCCGGGCTTACAGAACTCGAAAGCGGTTCGACGCTTGCACCGGGAAGCTCGATCGGGATCAAGCTTTCTGCCATGACAGGAGCTTCTGCACCTGACCAGCTGTCGCTCGCGCTTCAAGACCAGTCCGGTCAGCCGCTTGCCACTTTGCTCTATGCCAAGACCTCGGAGGCCCGTAGCCTGGCTGACAGCGGGGTCGTGTTGGTCGATACGCTGGACGGCAGGCTGCCCGATTTCAACCTTCCCCAGGGCCTTGCCCCGGGTTACTACACCCTTGCGGGGCTGGTTACACCCAGTGGAGGCAAGGTCCAGCGCTATTCCTTCTCTTTTTTCGTAGCGTCCAGTTCGTGGGAATTAGGCGGTATTTCAGTCAGTCCCTCCATGCCCCTCGCTGGAGGGTCTGCATTGCTGCAGGCATCCATCGTGGAGAGCCGCCCGACTTCGGTCGCGAAAAACCTGGCAGCACCAGCTGGTACTGCCCTTTTCCCCAGCTCCGCGAAATCATCCACGCAGCCAAACACCTTCAGTTCAGCGCCCTCGGCAGTCAAGGCAATCGTTCCCGATGCCTCTTTGCCCGCCATAAGCTCGCCGGGCGTATCCTCGCCGGGCGTATCCTCGCCGGGCGCATCCTCGCCCGGTTCGAGTGCGGTGCCCTCCTCTGCTGCTGCGACCGGGACAGTCCCGGTTTCTCCTGGCGTTCCCAGCGGCGCGTTGGCTGACCCCAATGCCAAGCTGACTGTTGCGCCGGTTGTAGCGCCGACTGACTCCACGAAGGTCTCTACCGAGCCAAGCCATGCTCCGCTCTCGGCAGTGCCCGCGCCTGTGCCAGCTTCCGCTGCGTCGTCCCCTCCGGCACCTGCTGCCAGCGCGGAAACATCCCCGCGAGCTCTTAATTCCACTGCTCCTTCGGTATCTTCAGCCAGTCCGGCTGGAGGGACTTCAACAGGCGCATCCGTTCCTTCCACAACCTCCAACCAGATTTCTGGCTCATCGTCCCAATCGGCGCAGGCACCCACTCAGACGACGGGGGCGACCAGCGGGGCGAGCACAGGGGCGACCAGCGGGGCGAGCACAGGGGCGACCAGCGGGGCGAGCACAGGGGCGACCAGCGGGGCGAGCACAGGGGCGACCAGCGGGGCGAGCACAGGCGCAACCACAGGAGCATCGACAGGGGCGACCAGCGGGGCGAGCACAGGCGCGACCACAGGAGCATCGACGGGGGCGACCACAGGAGCATCGACGGGGGCGACCGACACTGGCCTAGCCGCAAATGCAACGGCCAAGGTCATTTCGGGCGAGGCTTCTGAGTTACAAGTGGCTCCTGTTGCCCCCGTTGAAGCGGAGCAGGCTTTGGTTTTGGACGGCGGCAAAAGCCGAATCTGGCTTCGCTGGAGCCTTGCGGGGAAGGTTTTTTCGGAAGGAAGCCTGAAGGACGATTTCGACAAGGTAGTGCTTCACATGCCTGCCAAAGCCGGCGCGTATTCGGTCAGGGTTGATTTCTATCCAGGGCCTCCCTCCGGCGCTTACTATGATCTTCCCTCGCCGTGGTCCCAGTCCATCACCATAATTGCCGGAGAGGAAAGTCCCAATCGGCCTCTTGATCCTCTCACGAAGCCGAAGCGCTTCCAGTCTTGCTTCGACTTCAATGACGAGGTGGCGGATTTTGGCGTGCGCGAGCAGCTGCAGGCACCGGTGCTCATCGGCTCTCCTGTCCTCGCTTCCTGGTCCGACGGCTATGGTCGTCGCTTTGACCGTGAGAACGGGCTTCGTATAAATCGCCTGGGCTTCGATGCTCGACGTCATGGAGGGCGCTTCTCCATTCTTGCAAAGGCTTATTTTGAGTCAGGTTCGGGGGCAATCGTATCTCTTCGCTCGGCATCCGGGGACCGATATCTTAGCATTGGACACAATGAAGCCGGTCTTTGGCTTCTCATCCCTGGGGAAAAAGGTAGCCAGCTCCTGACGCCCGGAAAGGTTCTCGAGCGGGGCTATCACGAAATAGAGCTCTCCTTTTCGGCTTCTGCCGAAGGAGGCGTTGCGATCTGGACGGTGGATGGGGGCAAACGTCTTTATCAAGACATCGGGCCCTTGGTCGCGGCTTGGGACGAGTTGTATCTCGGCGGGCCTGATAGCATGACTGCCATTTTCGATGGTATCGGCATTTGCTACGACGATGTGGCTCCCATCCCCCCCCTCCTGGCTGATTCGCAGTATCACCGCTATGGAACCGGCCTCATAGACGCGGAGGGTTTCGAGGGTGGAGCTACAGGGGATTTTACGCTTCGCGGCAAGGCTGTGGCCGGTCTCTGCTCCCTCAGTCTGGATAATGGCACAGCCCTTGCTTATTCAGGATTCCTGCCCTTGGAGAGGGCGGTTACCCTAACCGTTACGGGAGTCTCGGGCGACTTCAAGGTATCGGCGGAATCCGACCTCGGTACCCTGCTGTTTTCGGTCAGTCTCGACGGCCGCGTCCTGGACCGGACGGGGGACAATCGTGGCGACCTCAAGATGAGGGCAGGTCGGCTTACACTCTCAATTGCTCCTTTCGCGGACGGTTTTATACTATCCAGCGGCGAGGGGGCACCTGTCCGGATATCAGAGGTTCTCGCGAGTTCCTGGAAACCGGTTATTGTAGCGACAGGGCCTCTGACCCTTGATTCCATCCTTATGCGTTGGTCGACAGTCGCGGCTTCGCGATAGGCTACCGGTGCGGCTAGCACGATCCAAAATCGCCAGAGCCAGGCATGGGGCTGGGTTTTGGGCTGTCGGAGTTTTTCTCCTTTTTGTATTGTCATGCACAACACCACCACCACCACCACCAGCTCCGCTTCCCGCTGTTGAAGAAGCGCCGCCCCCCCCCCCTGTCGTCATAGTTGAGCCTCCGGTTCCAGAAGTGATCGTGGTTCCTGAGCCACCTGTACCTCCTGCGCCTCCCGAGCCAGTCACCCAGGAAGAGTTACCCGCCATTCTTGATGCCCTTCTTGCCCGATCCAGTCCTCCACCGGGTGAGGCGGAAGCAGCAATGCTCAAGGCCCGGATCTCCAGCCTCGCGGTGCTGCCCCATTTTGCCGATCCCGCAGTCATGGACAGTCCTGGGAGTCGCGCTGTGCTGGCCCAGCTTTCGAGGTACCTGTCTTCAAAGCTCGGATTCCGAGTGATTGAGCACAGCCAGCTGGCCAAGGACTGGAATGAGGTGATTGCCTCAGGATCTGCCCATCCTTCGCCAGAGATTTTTTTCAGCCGCGAAGCGGGCCTCCTTGGTGCGGACCTTCGCATCGAGATCTCAGCAACGATCGCTGCTGATGCCAAGCAGGGGCGCGCTGCGGCATCTTCCCGCGGGCAGCTTTCCCTCTGGTTTGCAGGAAGGTCCAGGTCCTCGGTTTCCTACGATTTCGCCAGCCTCCCGGCCTACAGTCCCAGCTCACTTGATACGGCAGCTGCAAGTGCCATCATCGGGAGCCTCTGGCCGATCCTGCCCGCAGTGGGATCGATGGCTACTGCCGCAGCGGCCAATGACTACGCCAAGGGCTTCCCTCTGTGGCTGGACCTTTCCCCAGTGCCTACCCGGGCATCCGCCATCATGGTATTAAGTGCCTTTCCCACAGGTCTCGCAATTGAAGGTCTTTCCATTTCTGACCATGATTCCCTTGAAATAGCCCTTCGCGGCTTTATGACCCTCGAGGACGCAGGGGATGCTTTTCTGGCAGCGCTACAGAGTGCAGGCTTCGCCGAGGCCAGGTCCGGCGTTGCTTCCGGTTCAGTCATGGCCTTCGAACTGGAAGGGCGCGAGCCGGCTAGCCGCCCTTGAAGCGCCTCCATCCCGACGGGTATGGTCTGGCGATGACGCGCGGCTACCTTGATCCCCCAGTCCCCATTTTTGCCTTGGCGACCGCGCCTGGCGCTGCCGCACTGGCCGTGATCAGGCTCGGCGGTGCAGGCTGTATCGAAGCGCTTGCCCCGTGTTTTTCCCGGCCAGGGCGATTGCTGGCGGCTCCGGGCCACTCCCTCGTGCATGGCATGATCATCGATTCGCGTGACGGGGAGCTCATCGACGAGGTGGTGGTTTCGATCTTCCGCGCGCCGCGAAGCCCCAGCGGTGAGGACCAGGCAGAGATAGCCTGCCATGGCTCGTCCGCAGTCCAGAGGCGCATTATTGCCTGTCTGGGGTTGGCGGGATTGCAGCCGGCCCTTCCGGGCGAATTCGCGTTTCGGGCCTTTGCGAATGGCAAGGGCGATCTCGTCAAGACGGAAGCCATCAACGAACTCGTGGCTGCCGCGAGCGAAGGCGGTCGTGTGGAGGCTCTCAAGCGTCTTGGGGGTGGGCTGTCGGCACGGCTTGCTGCAATGCGCAGGGGCCTTGTTGGCTTGCTGGCTGAGGCGGAGGTGCGCCTTGATCATGCCGAGGAAGATGGCTCGCCAGCGACTCTCTTTCCCTACGACGCGCTGGTCTCCGCCCGCGACGAACTTGGGAAGCTTGCCGCTTCGTGGCAAGCAGGACGGCTTTATCGCGAGGGCGCACGCGTCGTTCTGGCTGGATCGACCAATGTCGGCAAATCGAGCTTGTTCAATCTGCTTGTCCGCGAGGAAAGGGCCATCGTCAGTCCCGAACCTGGCACCACCCGCGATTGGATAGAATCCGGTTTCGAGCTCGAAGGCGTTCCTGTCCGCCTCATCGACACTGCCGGGCTTCGCTCAGAGGTCGGACATGTCGAGGCCCAGGGTATCGATCGTAGCCGCTCCTGGGTGGAACAGTCGGACCTCGTGCTCCATGTCGCAGATGCGCTCGTCGGCCTTACCATCGAGGATGCCAGCCTCCTTGCAGCAAGGCCAGACGCGCTTCGCCTGTGGAACAAGGCCGATGCGAGGGCTGCCCTCCCGGCCCCGGAAGGCTGGCTGGCGGTTTCCGCGCTGAATGGAGATGGCATCCCGAAGCTTCTTGAAGCACTGGGCACAAGACTGGCGGGCCTCGTCGGGCGATGCCGCGGTGCCCCTTCGGCCCACGACGAATTCATCATCTCCAATCCCCGGCAGCGAGATCTCCTTATGAGGGCGACCGCAGCCCTGGGGGCGGCGCTTGTCCTCATCGATGCGACGGTACCCGGCCATCAAGGTGACGATAGTACTAGTACTGATGAAGCTGGATGCTCGGGGCAATGGCTTGATGCGGTTGCTGTCGATGTCCGCGATGCCGCCGATGCGATCGGTGAGCTCACCGGGGAGATCTCCTCGCCCGAGGTCCTCGATGCGATCTTTTCCGGCTTCTGCCTGGGCAAGTGAGGAGCTGCATGGATTACGAGGCGATCGTCATCGGCGGGGGCCATGCCGGCATCGAGGCTGCGCTGGCGCTTGCGCGCATAGGGCACCAGACCCTCCTCGTGACACAGAATCCCGATACGATCGGCAAGATGTCCTGCAACCCGGCCATCGGCGGTCTGGGGAAGGGCAACCTTGTCCGTGAGATCGATGCCCTCGGCGGCGAGATGGGGCGGCTCATCGATGCGTCCATGATCCAGTTCCGCATGCTCAACACATCGAGGGGGGCTGCGGTTCAGGCGCCGCGGGCCCAGGCTGACAAGGCCCTCTACGCAACGCTGGCGCGCGGCGCGATAGAGGGGCAGACCGGTCTTTCGGTGCGCATGGACACGGTGACAGAACTCCTTGTCGACCCGGGCAGCCGGGCTGTCTCCGGGGTACGCACCGAGCGCGGCGCGGAAATATCGGCCAGGGTCGTTGTCCTCACAACTGGTACCTTCATGGGCGGGAAAGTCTTCATTGGCTCCTGGAGCGCCTCCTCCGGACGGCTGGGTGAACCAGCTGCCCTGGGCCTCGGGGACGACCTGCGTCGGCGGGGTTTCCGCGTGGGCAGGCTCAAGACAGGGACGCCGGCCCGGGTGAAGGCCCGTAGCGTCGACTTCTCCCGGATGGATGTGGACCGTGGCGACGCGAAGCCCCGGCCCTTCTCCTTCCTGACCGAAACGATCGAGCGCCCTATCATGCCTTGCTGGATCACGGGAAGCACCGAGGCTACCCACGCTGTCATAAGGGCGAACCTCGGCAGGTCGCCGCTGTTCGGCGGATCGATCGTCGGACGCGGGCCCCGCTACTGTCCCTCCATCGAAGACAAGGTCGTGCGGTTCCCCGAACGAGGCAGGCACCAGGTCTTCATCGAACCCGAGGGACCCTGTACCGATGAGCTCTACCTCAACGGCCTCTCGACCTCGCTGCCCGAGGACGTGCAGCTTTCCTTCCTCCGGACCATCCCTGGACTGGAAAGAGTTGAATTAGTACGACCTGGCTACGCAGTGGAATACGACTTCCTCGACCCCCGTGACCTCGATGCATCGCTTCAGTCGAAGCAGCTCGGCGGGCTTTTCGTGGCGGGTCAGACCAACGGAACCTCGGGCTACGAGGAGGCTGCTGCGCAGGGCCTCGTAGCGGGCATCAATGCCGCACGCCTCCTCCGGGGCGAGAGTGCGCTCGTGCTCGGGCGCGGGGAAGCATACATCGGCGTTCTCATCGACGACATCACCACGCTCGGCGCCGAGGAACCCTATCGGATCTTCACCAGCCGCGCAGAGCGGCGCCTCGCCCTGCGCCATGATACGGCTGATCGCCGCCTTACCCCGAAGGGCCGCGAGGCCGGGCTGGTCAGCGACGCGCGCATGGACGCCTTCAAGCGCCGCAGCGCGGGCATAGCGGAGATCGAGGCATTGCTGGCTGCGCGGCGGGTCTCATGGGAAGATGCCGGCGCTGATACCCGCCTTGTTCCCCATGTCGGCGAGAGCCTGGCCATGGCGCTCCGGGATCCGCGCATCCCCTTCAATCATCACAATTGGTTGAATGAGGGCCTCCGGAACCTTCCCGGGAACTGGCTTGAGACGGCGGAACTCGACCTTCGCTATGCTGGCTACGAGATCAAGGAATCGCGCCTGGCTGCGCGCCTGTCTTCGTCTGACCAGCTTCGCATACCGGCGTCCTTCGACTACGCGGGCATCTCGGGCCTTTCGTCGGAGTCACGCGAGAAGCTCGCCATGGCGCGGCCGCTGACGCTCGGGCAACTAGCCCGCACGCCAGGGGTTCGCCAGTCCGATGCAGCCCTTGTGTTGATCGCGCTCACTCGCCGAGTCAGCCCTGGCGCCCCCCCAGGGTGATCAGGCCAGACCGATAAGGCCTGCGAGCTCAGAGCGTGCTGCGTCAAGCGCCGTCTGGTACTGCTCGCGGGCGGCTCCGACATTCTGCTTATAGAAGGCAGCGAACTCCGGATCGCTCATCGGATCGAGTCGGAAATCGGGGCCGAGGCGTGCCGCCATGGCCCGCTCCTTCTCGCGCAGCTTGGGCGCCCACTGCTTCCGGATAACCTGGTCGACATTCTTCATGTCCTCGAGATACTTCCGCAGGAAACCTTCAAGTTGCTGGACCATTCCGGCCACGCGCTTGTCGGCGCCCTTGGCTGGCGCGGTGACGGCGAGCGCTGCATAGGCGGCCGCTATCGATGGAATCTTTGCCAGCGCAGCCTCGTTGGTCGGCAGCTGGATCTGGGCAGAGACCACCTCGTGCATGCCCCCCCGGAGGTGATCACGCTTTTCCTTCGCACAGGCCTCGATCGTCTTGACTAGGTCGATCGTTTTTGGATCTTCGAAGAAGCGGCCGATTGCCTTCTTCCCTTCCTGACGGAGCGCATTGGCTTCGAGCGTAGCCTCATCGACCCGAATGTCCTTGGTGCGTTCGAGTGCAAGCTCGAGTGCGCTTTTTATCTGTCCCATCCATCAACCTCCGGGAATTCCGCGAACCTTCGCCAGTTCCGGATCGTAGCCCCGGAGATCCTGGCCAAAGGCAATGACCTTGTCGACCACGCTCACCGCGACGATCGCCGCTGCGGCCCATTCGACATATTCAAGAGTTCGAATGCCCTGCACGGGCACGACAAGTTCGAGTATCTGGGCCGCGTACAGAACCATGATCGAGGCTATCGCGACCTTTCCCATGATCGTCGTCCTCGGCCGCACCGTGCCCCTTGCGAGGAACACGATAGCCATGAAGACAGCCTGTATCCCGAGCCGCCCGACGACCAGCGCGAAAAACCAGGCCGAGATGAGGTGGAAGCTGAAGAACACGATGGTCAGGGCCACGAGCACGGTGTAGTCGCTCGTGGAATCCATCATCTTGCCGATGCGGGTGACCTGCCCGGTCTTCCTCGAAACCCAACCGTCGATGAAATCGGTCGCGAACACCACCACCACCATGATGAGGAGGGGCAGCTTGATCTGGAAATCGTGCGATGCGATCACCAGATAGAGGAGGGTCGGCAGGCTACTGATGCGGAGCAACGTGATCTTGTTCGCGAGATTGACCTTCGCAAGCCGTTCGCCCGTATCGGCCAGGGCGAACTCGCTTTTCGTGACATGGAGCATTCCCCAGAGGAACAGATGGAAGGGCAGGCAGGTCAGCACAAAGGCGATCCAGTACCTGGACCAGCACCCGCTCCCTAGCCCGAAGATCGCGAAAACGGCAACTTGAAGCACCGCATAGACGGCGACAACGCGAGTTATGCTCCTGTCCAGGCTGTCTTCCATTGGCATCTCCCGCGAGGAACCGCTCGGCGCGCCGATCCTTGCCCTTGTTAGAAAAATCTCCACAAATTGGTCGTGAATATTACAACTTGACATTGATTAAGTCAAATCCCATACTCGCGCGCATGAACAATGCCGACCGCCTTACAGCGAGCCGGCTTTTCCTTGCGCCGCTTTTTTTCGTTTTTTTCATGTGGGGAGAAGCCATCGGGATATCTGCCTCTGTCGTTGCCCCGATCCTCGTGGCGATCTTTGTCATGATTGAGGCAAGTGATCTGCTGGACGGCATGGTGGCGCGTGGTGCGGGTACGGTAAGCGCTTTCGGGAAGCTCTTCGATCCCTTTGCAGATGTTTTTGCCAGGATCACCTACTTCGTCTGCTTTGCCTACTGCGGTTTGATGCCCCTTTGGATCCTCCTGCTCATCCTCTATCGTGAGTTCGGCATGCTCTTTGTGAGGATGTTGCTCGCCGAGCGGGGTGTCGCCATGGGCGCGAGGCCGGGTGGGAAGGCCAAGGCAGTTGTATATATGGCAAGCGGCGCTGTCTCCTTGGCGTATTGGTCCTTGCCCAGGATCGGAATCCAGCTCGGTTCGCTCGACTCTGCCGCCCGTGTGGTGATTGTCACCTCTTATGTACTTGCCGCCATCCTCTCTGTAGTTTCCTTCGCGGATTACTGGATCCAGTTCCGCAAGCTAATCCCTGCCCATCGTTCTTGACGCCCGCCACTCACAGCAGCACTTGACGGCCATCTTCGGATGCAGGTATGGTGCACGTCTTCGCGATTTGCCTGTGCTGGTGTCCATGATTTTTGATCTATATAAAGCTGCAGGTCTTATGTTCCCCTGCTTGACGCGGGCAAACGAATGATGCTACCTTTAACGGGTTCGCCTCAGAGCGCTTAGGCTGGGTTAAGGAACATGTTTCGTGGTTAGAACGAAACGTCAAGAGAAAAACGGATTAGTTTTGGATGAATGGTTGACACTGCGAGCACGAAAGTGCTACAAGGATAGCGGTGGTTGGCACGGAAATTGCTAGCCACGAACAGGGTTCTGTCACAGTAAATTAGGGATGGGATAGAGTGAAGAAGGTGAGCAGGGCCGCGAGGTCCTGTTTCAAAGAACCGCAAGGTTCAGCGATAGATGTCGAATGCCGGTCACCTCTGATGAGGTGGCGAACGTTCACATTCTCTATGTGAATCCCGAGGGCTTCGGCCCTTTGGAATATATCATGGAGAGTTTGATCCTGGCTCAGAACGAACGCTGGCGGCGTGTCTTAAGCATGCAAGTCGTGCGGCAAGGCTAGCAATAGCCCTAGAGCGGCGGACTGGTGAGTAACGCGTGGGTGATCTGCCCTTGGGATGGGGATAGCCTCTAGAAATAGAGGGTAATACCGAATACGTTCCCCCGACCCTGGTTGGGGGAGGAAAAGCGCTTCGGCGCTGCCCGAGGATGAGCCCGCGTCCCATTAGCTAGTTGGTGAGGTAAAAGCCCACCAAGGCGATGATGGGTAGGCGGCCTGAGAGGGTGTACGCCCACACTGGGACTGAGATACGGCCCAGACTCCTACGGGAGGCAGCAGCTAAGAATATTCCGCAATGGACGAAAGTCTGACGGAGCGACGCCGCGTGGATGACGAAGGCCGAAAGGTTGTAAAATCCTTTTGTTGGGGAAGAATAAGCGTGGGAGGGAATGCCCGCGTGATGACATGAACCGACGAATAAGCCCCGGCTAACTACGTGCCAGCAGCCGCGGTAACACGTAGGGGGCGAGCGTTGTTCGGAATTACTGGGCGTAAAGGGCATGTAGGCGGCCTTGTAAGCCTGGCGTGAAAGTCACTGGCTCAACCAGTGGATTGCGTCGGGAACTGCAGGGCTTGAGTCACGGAGGGGAGAGTAGAATTCCTGGTGTAGGGGTGAAATCTGTAGAGATCAGGAAGAATACCAGTGGCGAAGGCGACTCTCTGGCCGATGACTGACGCTGAGGTGCGAAAGTGTGGGGATCAAACAGGATTAGATACCCTGGTAGTCCACACTGTAAACGATGTGCACTAGGTGCTGGGACGGATGTTTCAGTGCCGGAGCTAACGCGGTAAGTGCACCGCCTGGGGAGTATGCTCGCAAGGGTGAAACTCAAAGGAATTGACGGGGGCCCGCACAAGCGGTGGAGCATGTGGTTTAATTCGATGGTACGCGAGGAACCTTACCTGGGTTTGACATACAGTGGAATACGGCAGAGATGTCGTAGCGTAGCAATACGCCGCTGTACAGGTGCTGCATGGCTGTCGTCAGCTCGTGCCGTGAGGTGTTGGGTTAAGTCCCGCAACGAGCGCAACCCCTACTGCCAGTTACCAACACGTTATGGTGGGGACTCTGGCGGAACTGCCGGTGACAAACCGGAGGAAGGTGGGGATGACGTCAAGTCCTCATGGCCTTTATGTCCAGGGCTACACACGTGCTACAATGGACGGTACAAACCGTTGCAAGCCAGCGATGGCAAGCCAATCGGAAAAAACCGTTCTCAGTTCGGATTGCAGGCTGCAACTCGCCTGCATGAAGCTGGAATCGCTAGTAATCGCGGATCAGCATGCCGCGGTGAATACGTTCCCGGGCCTTGT